>JAHFPS010000083.1 GCA_023269695.1 Rickettsia sp. | reverse complement strand
AGTTTTACCAATGCCATAACCACCAAAGATGCAACCTTTAATACCACGCTTTTCCGTTAAACGCTGATCAGCACTAATAATAGGTAACTTACTCATATGTTACCTTCCTGAGCTAGATTAGTACCTAGTTTGGTAAGCTTATAGACAGAATTTCCCAGCTTAATAACTCTTGCCGGAGCTAGCATATTCTTAATATTTTGCGGTAGATTATTGTATTTTACTTCCGGTATATGATAATAAATCTCAATATAACTAGATAAACTATCATCTGGAGCTAATAAGTTATCAACAATCTTAGCAAGCATATCTTGTTGCCATTCAACTTTTTTCGGCAGGTCATTAGTTATTGTAAAACCATTCTCTTCTAAATGAATAGCCCCAGTGTATTTCTCCATCCGTCTACGTTTAGCTTGAATAAATACGTCGTATTTCAGTGCTATAGCGGAGTGGAGCCATTGTTTTAGTCGTTTAGCTTGTTCTAGAGTTTCAAGAGATTGGAAAAAGAGATTATATAAATCTTCAACAGGATATTTAGCTAATTTACCGATAGGGATATTTAAAATATCTGATCGTGTATTTATTGAGTTAATTGTTGATGTATTAATTGGTTGTTTAGTCATAATAGTTTCCTTTTTAAATAAAATTGTAACTACATAATTTTATCAAATCCAAAATATTGCAACCTTTGATTACTTTAAGTAATTAGTTTTGTTAATCAACCTCTAACACCAAATCCAACTTGTTAATGCAACTAATTACTTAAAGTAATCTTCTCCCACAAGTTAATAATTTTATTTTATAAATAACCTATAAATACTAGACCTCAGGCTAAAAACCGTTCCTCTAGATTTATTCACATTACAATTAATTTTTATTTAAAGGTTATTATGAAACTATCAATTTGGATGGAAGTAAATAATTTAAGAGCCTGTAAGGTAGCCAGATTATTTAAAGTCTCATCAGCCCATATTTACAAATATATCTACGAAAAAAGCATCCCAAGACCCAAAGTGATGGAAAGAATTTTTTTTGCAACCTATGGAGCTGTTACTCCTAATGATTTCTATGGAGTTAGTACAGAACTCTTGGAAAAGAAATTGCTTAAACAATCAGAATATAAAGCGAGGAAGGAATGAGGAAAAATATGAATAAAGATAAAAGAACACGAGAAGAAATATTTAATGATTTAGCATTAGCCATTCGTAATTCGCATGATCAAGAGATAAGTGAACAAGAATCAAGAAAGCTAGCAAGAAATTTTATAAGGTTTAGCCAAAGATTTATCGAGATTCAACTTAGAATAGATAAAGAAAAGGGATTAACACGCGAAGATTGTAATTGACTTTATTAGAGAGTTGGTTAGTATCACAGATACGGTAATGCATGTTCAGGGCTAGGGTAGTAATATCCTAGCTTAGGATAGAACATTACAGTATCTTTTGCAATAAAAAAATTAATCAAGAAAAGGAGTTTGATAATGACTGATAAAGCTATAAAGGCAATTATTTTATCACGTGTCTCTTCTAAAGATCAGGAGGAAGGTTACTCACTTGAGGTACAAAAAGATCGGCTAGAGAAATATTGCGAGCGTAAAGGCTTGCATATTATACAAAGCTTTAAACTTGTTGAATCTTCTACCAAAGGTGATCGTAAACATTTTATGGAAATTATCAAATTCATCAAGAAAGAGCGAGAACCTATCGCTTTTGTTGCTGATAAAGTTGATCGTGTCCAAAGAAGCCAAAAAGAATCTCCTATACTAGATGAGCTAATTAAGCAAGGTAAATTGGAATTGCATTTTCACAGCGAAGGTTATGTTATTCATCAGCAGTCAAGTGCTCATGAATTAATGATGTGGGGCATAGGCGTGGTAGTCGCTAAATGCCATACTGATTTATTAAGTGAAAATGTTAGAAGAAGTTTTAAACAAAAAATAGAAGTTCATGGGGAGTGGTATGGTCCATCTCCTATTGGATATTTAAATAAACGGGATGAAAAGGGTAGAGGGATAATAGTAATTGATCCAGTTAATGGTAGTATTATTAGCAAGATATTTGAAACCTATGCTACAGGAGCCTATACTTTATCAGAAATGGTGACCAAAGCTAAGGAATGGGGATTGCGTAGTAAAAAGGGCTATCATATTACTAAATCAGTTATACATCGCATGCTACAAAATCCTTTTTATTATGGAGAAATGAGAGTAAAAGGAGAGATGTGGTCGCATCATTATCAAACACTTACTAATAAAGAAACTTTTAAAGCTTGTGAGGCAGTACGTATGGGTTGGCATAAAAAACCTTTTCAATATCGAGGTAAAGAATTTTTATTTAGAGGTATGCTTAAATGTGCCGTTACCGATAATTTAATTACTTCTGATACTAAGAGCAAAGAATATAAAAATGGCGAAATATCAGAATGGACTTACTTAAGAGCTTGGAGTCCAGAAGATGCTAAAAAAGCTATTTGGGTCAGGGAAGATGAAATATTAAGGCAAATTGAGGAAGTATTAAAAACCTTACAAATAAGAGATCCTGAGATACTAAAACAAACAATGGATTATTTAATAAATATCAATCAAGGCAAGGCTCATGAATTTAACCGTGAAGTTGGTGAATTTAAACAGGAGCATACCGTTATTCAAAATAAACTCGATAGATTGATGGATTTCTTAGTAGATGGCAGTTTTACTAGAGAAGAATTTTTACGTAAGAAAGCTCAATTAAAGGAAAGACAATATGAATTAAGTGAACTAATTAAGAGTTATGACAAAGTAGATGATAAGCTTTCTAAAAAGCTTGCAGACCTTATATGTATCAGCACAAACGCCTATGAAACTTTTAAAGGTTCGACAATTGCTGAAAAAAGGGAATTATTAAATTTTATATTTTCGAACCTAACGATCGAGGGCTGTAAGCTGCATTACGTTCTGGCTTTTCCATTCACAGAATTGCAAAAAGTAGCAAACTGTCCTGAATGGCGGATAGGGTGGGATTCGAACCCACGGTACGGTTGCCCGCACGCTAGTTTTCAAGACTAGATCCTTAAACCACTCGGACACCTATCCAAGATAATACATATCAGATAGAGTGAAAAAGTTCAAGCATAAATGTTAGGATAACACAACAGAGCGATTTAAAAGCCACAATTAAAGTGTAATAGCTTGTCCGCAAACTAAAATTAAGGTATGATAGAGTTGAATAAAGTATTATTAGCAAGAAGTATAAAAGAATGAGCAGAAAAAATTATCCAACAGATTTAACAGATGAAGAATGGTCAAGGATAGAGGAATTGTTCCAAGTATCGTATGTAAAGGGAGGGAGACCTTTAAAACATAGTAAAAGAGAGATTTCGGATGCTATCTTAACATATGAAGCAAGTCCTCAAATTGTTAAGTCTATCACTAGTTGGAATTGGATTGTTAATCCTATTAATTCTATATTGAAAGATTATTAGTATAAGAGCTTGTCCGCAAACTAAAATTAAGGTATGATAGAGGTGAATAAAGTATTATTAGCAAGAAGTATAAAAGAATGAGCAGAAAAAATTATCCAACAGATTTAACAGATGA
>JAHFPS010000057.1 GCA_023269695.1 Rickettsia sp. | reverse complement strand
TATTAGAGAGTTATATAAAGATTTTAACATTAGTACTATTACAATCAAATATTCGATATCAAATTACCGAAGAACATCTAATGAAGTGTTAATAACAAATTATTGATTGTTATACAATTAAAGGGTTGTTCTCTGTTTAAAGCTTACTATTAACCATATCTTTAATTTCAAAAGATGTGAGTAATATTATAACCTTTTTTCAAGTAACCTTAATATTGGTAATCTCTTCCTTTTTAATTAAGGTAACTTGTTCAATAATATCAAGGTCAAACCCTGCTTGAAAAAACTTTTGTGCTATATTTAATCTATCGTCCTTTTGTTCCTGTAAAAATATTTCTGTAATCTTTTGTAAATTCTCAATCCTTATATCAGGCAAATCCATTACTTTAGGTCGAATCTCCTTAATATTAGCAGGAATAGTGATACTATAATTCATACCTTTATCTTGGTTATCATTGACCTTAAAATTCCCATAGTGGGCATCTATAATATTTAAGCACTCAAAAAAAGTTAGTTCATCATTCTGTCTGAAAGTTGGAGTGAAAATCAATTTAAGTTGTTGCTCAGTAAGTTTATCACCTTGATCTTTTATTGTTAATCTTATTGCTTCAATTGATTTTTTACTTTTAGTAGTTTCTGATATATTTAGCTCAAAATCTAGAATATCATCCTCTAGAAAAATACCCACCAGATTACTATCAACATTATTGTTGATAGCATGAATCAACAGGCTTTTTATTACTGCCTTCAGTTTTTCTGGGTCGCATATTATGTTAGGATATTTTATTTTATATTGGCTCATAAACCGTAATGGTTGAGCAAATAATTTTTCACATTCTACTACTACTTCATTTACTAAATCCATAATGTTGATTTTAGTAAGCTTAATATGCACTTGATGTCTTACTCTATGAGTAATAGTTGAAAGATATAAAGCTCCAGCCTCTATTCGTTTTATTATTTCACATAATTCTTCAGTGTTCTGAGAAATTTGGTCTTTATTAGTTGTTTTTTGTAGTTTTGCACACAATTCTTTAAATTGAAGGTACAAGGTATGAAGTTGCTGTTGTTCTTGAGTTGTTATTCTATTAAAAAACTCTTCTTCATGTTGTGCCATTTTTATCAAATTATGCATTAGTTGTCTTGATTTTGCTTCCCATGCACTCTTCATGGTTTCAGACAATTCTTCATATTTTTGTTTTGGTTTCAGTAATGCTATTAATACACTACTAAATAGCAACAAAAGGAAATTTATTTGAAATTGAATACTACCTAAATTACTAGTTAAATAGTCTTCACCCATATAACATTTAAAAAATTGAAATGATGAAAATGTACCAAAAATCGTTACAAATAAAGCTATCTGCCACCTAAGCAATATCCCTGTAACTAATAAGTTAATAATAAATATCATACATTGTAGTTGATTAAATCCGCTAATCATGACCAGCATACTTCCAACACAAATCAACAGATATAAAATACCTAGATTCCAAACTAATGCTATCAAGCTCTCGTTTTTTAATCTAGGATGCAATATCGGATAAATTACAAGCCCAGTAGCTATTATGAATACTGAATGGTAAATGAAGTGATAAATATCAGCATATTTTGTGCTATAACATTCTGAAATAGTAAATAACGAGGAATAAGTGGATATTATTACAAAGAAGCCAAATAGAAAATAAGTAATTTCATCTTTTGGTAGATTGCCTTTACAAAGATTTATCAGATTAAATTGTTTGATTGAACTAATAATTTTTCTGAATTTTCTTTTACGTTCCAGTCTAAGAGCGATTATAGGGCTTGGATCTTTCACACCAATCCAACCACCAGCTTGTTTAAAAAAGTAATGGCTAAACATCAAAGTTAACAAATTAGCTGCCATAGCTGGCACCACAACATCCATTTTTACATTTAAGATTTTAAAACTAACTGCTGTAATAAATCCAGCAAACATACCGATTAATACGGCTTTACTACTACTACGAAAGCCTAGAATTGCCAGAAGGAAAGGTACTGAAACTATAGGCATATAAAAACCTAATACTATTAACAGTAAATCAAGTATACTACTTGCTTTGAAAGCTAGGAGAATAGCAAAAATACCAACAAAAACAGCTGAAATACGTAATATAAGGAGATCACTAAGATTATTACGCATCTTTTTTATAATCTTAAAATCTAATAATTTTAAAATATCATTAGTGAATAATATGGCTGAAGAGTTGATGTATGAGTCTGCAGTAGACATGATTATCGCAATAATACCTATAGCAGTAAGTCCTCTTAATCCTGGATAGCTGTGATTCTCTATAATATAGGCTAACAAGTTATTAGGGTTAAGATTAGGATTATCTGCCAGTAATAATATTCCAACCCAGATTGTTATTACTAATATCACAAGACAAATTAAACCTGCTGTTATAAAAGACTGTCTAGCTTGCATGATATTCTTAGCCATTGCCAATCTTTGGAAAAAAACCGGTTGGAAACCTGGAATTAGAAAAGATAATAATAGGAAAAAGGAACTTATAGACTTAAGATTATGAAAATTAAATAGCTGGCTATAATCAAATAAAGGATTCTCATTAATTGTTACAAAAACTTTATGAGGATCATGGATAGTTCCCCAAATTGTCAGAGTAATTACAGGCACGATAGTACCAAAAGTAAAAAATTGTATAATATCTGTAAAAGTAACAGCCTTTATACCACCAAAAGCTGAGTATAATATCACTATAACAGCACTTGCCAAAACGGCATAAAAACTGGAAACATTAAAGAAAAGTTGCAGCATGGTAGCTGAAACCTGAAATTGCAAAGCAACTATTCCTATACAAAGGAAAATACCTGCTACAGCTGTAACCAATTGAACTTTTTTACCATAAAGAGTCCCCATGGCTTCAGCTATGGAAATATTACCTAAAAACTCTGCCATACGTGGAGCTAATAAATAACCAACGATTATCAGAGCCAAAGGTTCACCAATTGCCGGAATGATAAAATATAAACCTTGTTTATAAGATTCAGTAATTGCCCCAGAGAAAAAGCCACTGCCAATACAAGTGGCAATAATTGTAGCAGTTATAGTGTTGGTGGAGAAATTGCGGTTGCCTATAGCATATTCGTTAATATTTTTTATACCACGACTATAAAATAGACCTACTGCTAAGTTAAAAGTTAAAAAAATAGTAAAAATGGTTGTATCCAAATCCCAATTTAAATGCATATACTCTCCCCCGAATGTCAATAAACTATAAGTTTTTGACCGCCAAAGTAAGATAAGATTTTTAGATGTAAACCTTAGAATTATGCCTTGGCGATCGGGGAGCTAGTAAACCGCCACAAAGAACAGCTATGATAGTCTTTAAGCTTTTAATATTTTATTACTAGAATATTAAAAGCTCTGAACATACACCATCATCTCCCCGACCATAAAAGTCGAGGAACATCATTTACGGCTGATGCATACCGCTTTGTGTTGTAGAGGTTACTATACCCCAGAATTACTTTGCAGTAATTCCGCCTTAGATTTTAAATATCTATTTGTCTAAAGTCAATATAATGTTTTTATATCTAACGCGACTAACATTACTCCGTCATTGCGAGGAGTCACTTTGCAACACACCGTCATTGTGCTACATACACGTCATTGCGAGACCACGCAGTGGTCGTGGCAATCCATTATTCATTAGAAACCTTATCATCAGCAGCAGTAGCGGGGTTAATTCTGCCAACCATTTCATCTACTGATACTTGGAAATAGTCTGCTAGGGCTACTACGATTTGGCTATTTAAAGTTTTTTGTTTTCTATTAACAAAACTATGTAAAGAGCCACTACTAAAACCTATATCCATACCTAGTTTATACAAATTTAGATTGTGTTTCTTTACTTTATCAATCAGAAACTTTTTTATATTAGAAATAATATCACTTGGTATAATTTCATAAAATTCTGGACTTTCTGTATTAGGTAAAGAAATATATTGATTTCTTCCTACAACTTCATCCATAGAGCATTTAAAGTAGTTGGCTATTTTCAATATATTATACATTTGAGGACTAGACTTTAATTCATTCATAATATTAGTAATACTATTATAAGGAATGCCACTTTGCTCAGAAAAGTCTTTTCTTGTTAATTTGAGTTCTTCAAATTTTGATTTCAAAAATTGGTGTATTTCTTTAACAAGAGTCATGTCAGAAATTTAAGGATTAATTAAAAATTAAAATATTCCCACAATAGGAATATTTTCTCTTGACACCCCAAAATAACTATACTAGACTGCAAAAATAGGATGAGACCAAAAAAAAAGAGGTCAGTAACTACTGACTAATTTTTTAGAACCAAAATACATATTTTGGTTTAGCTATCCGAGAATCATTGCGAGACCACGTAGTGGCAACGAAGCAATTTTGTTTTGTGTCATACCTGCGAAAGCAGGTATCTAGATTCCCGCCTACGCGGGAATGACAACTTGCAATTGCTTCGTCGGCTTTGCCTTTTCGCAATGACGAATCGGATTAGCTATAAGTCTCAAACTATGTAATATTTAAACTCTAGCCTAGTTTATCAACAAAGCTAAGACTTAAATATTATACTAATATACTAAACTAGTAAGTACTTGAAGGTTTCGCGGCTCAAAAGTACTTACTAGCGAAATTAATCCAATAGCATAGCTATTAAATTACAACCATTATTGAGGTGTAACTATGATCATACACAAATCTCTTCCACTAGTCAAACTCTATTATTTTTGCAGTCTCATAACGTAAGTATTAGCAATACTGAGTATTAAATTATTTCTAACGCAAGATTAGTAGAGCAGGATTATGAAAGATAACTCACAACCCACTAATATTCCTCACGAGGATAGTAATGAGGTTATAGAACAAACAGAAGAATCACAAGACTTATTTATTTTAGCAAATTCATCTCTGGGTATAGAAGAATTAGACCCGATTACCGAAGCCATCAGGCAGGAAATTCTGCAAAAACAGCGTGATATTTTAAGAGAATATATAGCCAAAAATCATGATGTAACAGTAATTGACTATGACAACCAGGAATTTGCTGAATATCTTAAAAATGTCAATAATAGAGCAATAATTGATCAAGCCTTTGCAAATGCCGAAGTTAAAGCTGAACTAGAAAGAACAGAGATAGCTGGATATAGGAAAGTTCATCATAATTTTGCCGATCAATTTCATACAATGAACTGGCAAGATGGTGATAGGCAAGGTAATGTCAGAAGTCAGATAGTAAGAAATGATTCAGGTGATGAGTTAGCTACTATCAAGGAAATAACTCATAAAATTAATGCTCTAGTTTCTTTGTCAGATGGCACTATTAAGCAAATTAATAGCTACCGAACTATAGATTTTCCAACAGAATTGGCAAGTAAAAACGGTTCAATGCATTTGTCATTAGCCGTGCAAGATGAAAATGGTCGAAATATTACTAAAGATCGAGCAGTATATTTTACCGCTCATTATGATAGTCAAGGTAAATTGTCAGAAATTAGTAGCCCAAAACCAGTGAGATTTAATGGTGAAGGAGATGAGGCGATAGGCTATATAGAACATCTAGGACACGTTTATAGTTTGCCAGTAACCCAAGGTAAATATCGAGAAATGATGTTAGCTTTGGAGAAGAATAAAGGACAAGAAATCGACCTCTCTCAAAATATCACTACTGCTCAGGATATGATGATTACTGCTAATACTGTCAATAGTAGTGATTTATCAATGCAAGAGGAAAATAAGAAATATTATCATGATGGGCAAAAATTACCCGAAGAAACATTAGAGAAAACAGCTGAGCATTATGAATTAGCAAAACGACAAGCAGAATCGATATCACGGGGGCTACAATATACCTCAAAACATGGTACTGATAGTAATCGGCAAATTTTTAAGAAAATGTCAGAAGATTATCAGTGTATCCACGATATGTCT
Source organism: Rickettsia sp. (assembly GCA_023269695.1). Lineage (GTDB taxonomy): Bacteria > Pseudomonadota > Alphaproteobacteria > Rickettsiales > Rickettsiaceae > Tisiphia. The sequence continues at coordinate 2,341 of JAHFPS010000057.1, read as the reverse complement.
CCTGAGCAAGCAATTACCAGATATCAAACAATCTTAGATGCATTACAACCTGCAACTGACTTGCGAGTTCAAGAAAGAAAAGCATTACACAAACTTGCTGAACTATATCCTGATCTAGCAAGCAAGTCAGTAGAAAGACATTATAATATCCATGCAGTAGCATATCAACAAGAGAAAAAAGCAGATGCAAGTAGTACAGCATTAGAAGAGTTAGAGAACATTGTAAAAATATGTGGTGGTTATGAAAAATTAGGCTTAACTCCAGTACAACCACAATTACCTGAGTTTGATAAGATACTACAACGAGCTACTCAAATGGTGAAAGAAGTAGACCAAGCAATGACCGAGATAGAAGCCGTTGAGGAATATCATCATAAACAACTGAATAAACTACAACTATTTGCTGATAAATTACCAGAATCTAATCCTGATAAAGAAAAATTGAATATTTTTGTAAAACTAAAGCTAGAAGAGCAAGAGTCAATTAAAACCGGTAAACCGCTACCAAAAAGCAAAGAAAGAGATGAGTTTTTGGCAAGGAAAGCTGAGGCAGCTAAGAAAACAGAGCGGATGATAGGAAGATTCATGAGTAGAGCTCCATCTAATATACCACCACCACTAAATACATCAAAACTACAATTAAATAACACTCAAGTAAATAAGAGGTAACTATGCCAGGTAAGAAATTTTTATATAGTAGAGTACTTATGTCTGATACATCAAGACACGATCAAGCACAAATTCACAGCTATTTAAGTAAGGGGTATCAAATTAATTTTGCAAAAGTTTTAGAGAATTATCACTCAGATATTTCTATGTTGGAGACAGTTAAAAATCCTGAACTTTCAGAATTTCAAGAAATATTTAATAATAGCCGGAAAAATACTGCCTGGAATTTATATTTACATTTAGTGGCAGGAAAACAAGAAGCTGCTTCATATTTGTCAGAGTATCTGAGGAAAGGTTATGGTGCTGATAAAGATAACTTCCTTGCTGATTTAACTCTAACCATAGGAGCCGAGTTAGGAGATCAGCAATCAATTACACTAATGGCAACAAGGTCAATATCATTTCAAATATCAGATATAGCTAAAAAATGTTTACCAGAAATTGTCCAACATAAATTAGGAGTAAAAGGTAGAGAAGAAATATTATGGGATGAGATGATATCCAGAGGCAAGGCGTTTACTTATTTTGTCGAGAAATTATCAGGTCATTCCTATTATCACACTATCCAAGACTCTGGATCAGAAGGGATGAAATACTGGGGTAATTTTGTTAAACCAGAAATTTATTGTTTATCTGAAATTACAGAAGAAGTGGCAATAGCAGGTGCCGGAGCATTACAAGATCAAGAATGATAGAGATATTAAGAGACTTAAGCTGTGTGTGCAAAAAGTGTTAGCCATGCACAGCTAAGCAAGCTTCAGAGTAAACATTCAATATGGAGTTGTTTATGACCGATGAAGAAGTCATGAAATCTTTGAGAAAGGAGTTCTTGGGTAAAATTATAGCATGTAGTAAAAGGCACAGTACCATAATAGATATTACTGTTATAGCACTGGCATTAGAGTACGTTATTCAATACCAGGCAGATCAAAAACGATACTCTGGCGAGTCATATTACCATCATCCAATACAAGTTGCATTAATAGCAGCCAAAATTTCCTGTAAAACTGAAATAATAGCAGCATCATTATTGCATGATATTGTAGAGGATACAGATATTACTATTGCTCAGATACAGCTTTCATTTGGCACAAAAATAGCAGAATTAGTTAACAAACTGACGAAGCTTGATGATATTACAACAAAAAAAGTAAAAATTGCAGGAGAAGATGCCTTACAGAAATTACACGAGTCAGAAGATTTGAATGCATGGTATATCAAGCTTGCTGATAGATTACATAATATGCAAACCCTTCATCATATTAAGTCAAAAGAAAAACAAGAAAGAATTGCCTTGGATACTTTAGATAACTTTATACCACTAGCAAAACTAGCTCGGGTAGAATGGATAGAGCAAGAACTATACGCATTAGCTAGCAAAATATTAAAGGAAAACTAATACAACTTATTTACTTCTTGTTAAGAATTCAGTTAAATTATCTATCTCTTTAGACATGTAGGACTTTTCAAGCAAAGTTTCTATATATTACAAAAACCTGAAAAAAATATTATGTATTACGTAAAATTTGGCGATCATTCTGTATCTGCATATTCTTAGAGCTTGTCCGCAAACTAAGTAATAGAAGAAAATAACCTGCGAAGAAGTAATCGACTCATAGCCAAAAAAATTATGTTTTCACTAGAATTAGTAAGAAAATCATATTCCTTGGAA
>JAHFPS010000017.1 GCA_023269695.1 Rickettsia sp. | reverse complement strand
AATAGAATGTCAGATGCTATCTTAACATATGAAGCAAGTCCTCAAATTGTTAAGTCTATCACTAGTTGGAATTGGATTGTTAATCCTATTAATTCTATATTGAAAGATTATTAGTATTACAGGTGTGTAAATTGTAATCAACTATTGACCCCTTTGAAGGAAAAATTGTAATGAAAATTGACCCCCTAAATAAGTAACAATATCTCCAAAAAATTAATATTGTTAATATTTTTTTTAAGGAGTTTTTAAGGGGTGTTTATAGTGGAAACAATAGGAAGAATACGTAGGATGTATCACGTTGATGGTAAGGCAATAAAAAAAATTGCTAGAGAATTGAATATATCAAAGAATACAGTAAAAAAAGTTATTCGCAGTGATCATACAAAATTTGAGTTAGCAAAATATACCAAAGATAAGCCAGTTCTTGGTAATTATCTTGCAGTACTAAATCAGTTATTAGTAGAGAATAGCAAGGAGCCGGTTCGACGCAGAATGACGGCAAAGAAGCTATACCAACAGCTTCAGATATCGGGTTACACAGGAAGTTATGAATCTGTGAACCTGATTGTCAGGGCATTTCGTAGAGAATACGAAGCAAAGGGTCAACAAGTGTTTATTCCACTAAATTTTGAACCTGGAGAATCTTTTCAATTTGACTGGGGAGAAGAGGGGATATGTTTAAATGGTGAGATTATTAGAGTAAAGGCTGCAAGAATAACACTATGCTACAGCCGTCATTCTTTGGTTATTGTCTACCCTAATGAACAACTTGAGATGGTGATGAAAGCACATGAAGAAGCCTTTAAGTTTTTTGCTGGTTGCTGTAAGAAGGGAATTTATGACAATATGAAGACAGCAGTTAAAGAGATATTAGTTGGCAAGAATCGTATTTTTAACGAAAAGTTTGTTCAAATGGCATCTCATTATTTATTTGAATCGACTGCTTGTACTCCAGCATCTGGTTGGGAAAAGGGACGAGTTGAAAAACGAGTAGGTGATAGTAGGCGTAACTTTTTTACCCCAATACTGACAGGGGAAAGCTATGAAGATATCAATTATCAACTCAGAGAGATGTCTTTAAATTGGTCTAAAACTAGGCAACATCCTGACTTTAAAGAGCGGACAATCTTTGAAGTATATGAGGAAGAAAAGCCATATTTAATAAAATATAGAGGAGAATTTACAGCTTACAGATTGCATCCAACTATCACTAGCCAAGCTAAATTGGTTAGCAACTGTGATATACAAAAAGTTGTTGATAATCAGCAGAATATAATGTTAATTGGTGGTTCTGGGTCAGGCAAAACTCATCTAGCAATTGGTTTAGCATTTACTGCGGTTGAAAAGGGTTACAGGGTAAGGTTCTACACTTTAAATGAATTAGCTAGCCAATTACTCAATGCTAGAATGCATAACTATGAGAACAAATTCATCGATTCAGTTAAGAGGTTCAATGTTATTGTGATAGATGAACTGGGCTACGTACCAATAAAACCTGAGGCTAGATTCTTATTATTTGAGCTATTTGCTAAATTATATGAACAGTCTTCGCTGATTATAACCACCCATTTGAGATTTGAAGAATGGGGAGATATATTTGGTAATCCTAAGGCAACAAAGGCAATTATCGATAGGATAACCCATCATTGTCAAATCATAGAAACTGGTAATAAAAGTTTTAGAGGAGGAAAAGATGTAGAATAAAGATTAAAATAATATACTATTATATTAATTAAAAATTACCAATGATTTTAGGGGATCTTATCTGAATTTTAACCAAAATTAACTAATTCTTTATGCGGTCAAGGGGGCAATAGTTTATTACAATAGGGGGTCAATAGCTGATTACAATTTACATCCGCTCTCTGGTAATTTTACATATTTGTTTGATGTGCTGAAAGCCATTCAGATATTCAAATGGCATATCAATTACTTCAATTTTTCTTTTTTCTATTCTACCATGTTGTAAATCAATATTTTCCTCATAACTCCTAACTTCTAAACCTTCTGCTGTCATTTTATCAAAGGCTTGGATACTATAATAATGCAAATTAGGCTCATTAGCTTTCAGAGTAAAAATAAATTCTCCACCTTGTTTAATAGTTTCTTCACATATATCTTCATGACAAAATGAAGCATCTGCTGTTATAATTTTTCCTTCAATATCATATTTTGATAAAAACTTTAGCATACTGCCATACTCGTTTTTATTTTCTATTTCTATAAAACCAGTAATAGCTTTAAGCTGACTACTAAAGGCTGTCAGGATTTGTTTTTGCTCATCTTTTCCATAATTGTTGCTACCATTAATCGTCTTTCCATCAATATGAATAACATCATAATTTATGTTCTTAACCCGGCATATATATTGGATTAACTCTAATATTACATCCCTTAAACTCTTTAAAGAAATCTTGCGGATAATTAGCGTTAAAGTACTATAGCAAGGTGCTTTATTCCTATTAAAACCCGGTATGGTTAGTTCTTTTGCACTAAAACTTTCAGCAAACCTAGCAATAGACTTTAAATTATTTCTATTACTTAACAAACCTACTACTATAAGTTTTATAACACTCGCTGCACTATACCTCTGGCCACGAGCTTTTCTAAAATCTTTAACTTTTTCTAGAGATAAAGATATACTCATAATGCTCCGTTATTTATAGTTGAAAAATCTTTAACGAAGTACTTATACTATTATCATCTATAATATTCTAGATTTTTTTTACTTTCATCCAATTTTTTAAAATTTTTAATCGTTTTACATATTAGCCAAAAGTAATTAATATTCAAGCTATAGAGCTTGCAGTATAATGGTTACAACGACAAAACATCCTACAAACTTTTTAATATTAGATTACTATTCTTAATACAATTGTCTTCCCTTCCAAACTCAAGATAATATTAGCTTATAATTCGCAAGAATATTTAATCATTAATTGCGACTTTTAAATCGCCCTGATTGAGGTGGTTTATAAAAACACTTGCTTTTTAATGTTTTTTTTATTACTCTGTGCAATCTTCATAGTAATCTATCGTGAATCAAGAGTTGTGTAAGCAATCATGATTGAACTAACTTGACCTTGCCCGCGTGATGGAATGGTAGACATAACGGACTTAAAATCCGTGGGGTGCAAGCCCTTGCCAGTTCAAGTCTGGCCGCGGGTACCATTTATTTTTTATTAAGGAAGATGTATATGTTTATTCAAACTGAAATTACTCCTAATCCTAATGCGATAAAATTTTTCCCTAACATATCCATTAGCCCTAATCAACCGGTTCATTTTAGTAATCTTGATGAGGCAAGAGGTAAAAGCAGTTTAGTAGTTCAATTATTCAGTATAAATAACATAAAATCTGTATTTCTTGGTAGCGACTTTATTACTATTACTAAGGAAGAGGAAAGTGATTGGCTGGTTTTAAAGCCTGAAATTTTGATGATTATTATGGATCATTTTACTTCTGGTTTTACTGTTTTTGAAGGACAAAATGATAAATCTACCGTAAATAATTTTGACGAGATGTCTGAAATAGAACAACAGATTGTAGAAATTATTGAAACACGTGTACGTCCTTCGGTCGCCATGGATGGAGGCGATATAATATATCGAGGATTTGAAAATGGAGTGGTAAAATTAGAGCTTCGTGGAGCTTGTTATGGTTGTCCTAGCTCGAGTATTACTTTAAAAAATGGTATTGAATCAATGCTTAAACACTTCATTCCTGAGGTAGAATCCGTTGAAGCTGTAGAAGATTAAGGTAATTGGCTGTACTCAGAGATAAGAACTACCAATTCTTATCTCTATACTAGAAATGTTTTAGGCTTAATGAAGTCAAGTAAAACAATATTGCAGCAGCATTTGAAACATTTAGGCTTTCTACCTTACTGGAAATTGGTATTTTAACTAGGTGATCACACGTTTCTTTAACTAGCCGTCTGATTCCTTTATCTTCAGAGCCAAGTATTATTGCCATTTTATCTGAAAATATTTTGGTATTTAAGGATTGTGTTGCGTTACCATCAAGACCTATAATCCAAAATCCATGTTTTTTTAGATATTCTATTGACCATCTTAAATTAGTGACCTTAACTATTTGTACTAGTTCTAAAGCTCCAGAAGCTGTTTTTGCTATAGTAGCATTTTCATCTGGGGCATTATCGGTAGGTAATATTATGGCTGTGATGCCAAAAGAAGCCGCACTACGAATAATAGCACCAATATTTTGTGGATCAGTTACTTGATCTAAAATAGCAACTTTACAATTGGTAGTAGTTATGTCAATATCTTCAATATGATTAGAGAAAATGCTTTTAACGTTAGCGGCTATTCCTTGATGATTATGATTTGAACCAAGAATACGTGTTAAGGAATCTGTATTGGTAATCTCATAGTGATGATTAGATATTAAATTTTTGTTCAAATTAAAAATATCTTCTGTACATAAAACTCTTTGAATATGACGTTTTTGGTTACTTAGAGCTGCAAATACTGGATGTTTACCATATATATAGTAGGAATCTTTAGAAATCTTAGATTTATTTCTCATCTTATTATAACCTGGAGTAATTTATTCTTGACACAAACTACTATTTATTATAGAAAGTTACAACTAGATAAACTGTTTATATAGTTTTTAGCTATACTTTTATTATTTGTTGATTTGCATCGAGTATATATAAGTTTAATACTCACCTTACGCATGGCATTTAAAAGTTATAGAGAAAGCAGCTTGGTGTCATTGCGAGGAGCCACTTTGGTGGCGACAAAGCAATCTAATGAATGTGGATTGCCACGACCACTACGTGGTCTCGCTAATAGCGTCTTGTACTTTTCTGCAATTTTTAAATTGCCGTGGGTGTTATGCGTAAGGTGAGTTTAATATTAGCTTATTCAGAAGACTTAAGAATAAGGGCGAAGAAGATTTATTGGCACACTAATTTATATTGTGCTTTACGTTTGATTAGGCTATTTAATACTTGCGTAAGTTCTTTGGAGGAGTGGCCGAGTGGTCAATGGCAGCAGACTGTAAATCTGCCCGCGTGAGCGTACGAAGGTTCGAATCCTTCTTCCTCCACCACAGATTGGTTAGGCGAAATACGCGGGTGTAGCTCAATGGTAGAGCTCCAGCCTTCCAAGCTGGCCACGTGGGTTCGATTCCCATCACCCGCTCCAAAACTATTGGTGATAATTGGAAAGGATGATATTTGTTATTTTTATTATTAAATTTGTATTAAATCTTAAATTGTGGAGAATGAATTATGGCAAAGGTAAAATTTGAGAGGGATCTGCCCCATTGTAATGTAGGTACTATAGGACACGTAGATCATGGCAAAACTTCTTTAACAGCTGCAATAACTTTAGTATTGTCAAAAGAAGGTGGTGCGAAGGCTACTAACTATGATGAAATTGATGCTGCTCCTGAAGAAAAGACAAGGGGTATAACTATTGCTACTGCTCATGTTGAATATAAAACTAAAAGAAGGCATTATGCTCACGTTGACTGTCCTGGTCACGCAGATTATGTAAAGAATATGATAACCGGTGCGTCTCAAACGGATGGTGCTATATTAGTGGTATCTGCTTGTGATGGTCCAATGCCTCAAACAAGGGAACACATAGTGCTTGCTAAGCAAGTAGGTGTGCCTACAATGGTTGTTTTCTTGAATAAAGTTGATATGGTTGACGATCCGGAGTTAATTGACTTAGTAGAAATGGAAGTTAGAGAACTTCTTTCAATGTATGGTTTTCCTGGAGATGAGATACCAGTTGTCAGGGGGTCGGCTTTGCAGGCTTTAGAAGGTAAACCTGAAGGTGAAGCTGCGATCAAAGCATTAATGAATGCTATTGATGAATATATACCTCAACCTAAGAGAGATACAGATAAACCATTTTTAATGCCAATAGAAGATGTATTTTCTATTGCTGGAAGAGGGACGGTTGTTACTGGTAGAATTGAAAAAGGTATAATAAAAGTTGGTGATGAAGTGGAGATTGTAGGTATAAGAGATACTCAAAAAACTACTTGTACTGGCGTGGAAATGTTTAAGAAACTGTTGGATCAAGGTGAGGCTGGTGATAATGTTGGCATATTGCTACGTGGAACCAAAAGAGAGGATGTGTGTAGAGGGCAGGTATTAGCTAAACCTGGTAGCATAACCCCACATACTGAGTTTGAAGCTGAAGTTTACGTGCTTACCACCAAAGAAGGTGGTCGTCATACAGCGTTTACGGATAAATATCGTCCACAATTCTATTTTAGAACAACTGACGTGACTGGAGAGATTACTTTGAAAGATGGTAAAACGATGGTTATGCCTGGTGATAATGCGAATTTGCATATTACATTGATTTCTCCGATAGCTATGGAAGAAGGTGTACGTTTTGCTATACGTGAAGGCGGTAAGACAGTAGGGGCTGGTGTAATATCAAAGATTATAAAATAACATAGAAATAATCATCCTGAAATAATTTAGGATGATTATTTTTTTAATGGCTATGCAAGATACGTTTAATTGGACTTATTTCAAGTTGTGTTTACAAAGAATTTAAGCAAGTCTATTAAAAAAGCGTACTTTAGATGGTCGGGCTGTTTATAAAAAGGTTTAGTTAATGAAAAATAATCAAAAAATTAAAATTCGTCTAAAGTCATTTGATCACCGCTCGCTTGAGCAAGGTACTAGAGAGATAGTAGGGGCTGTTAAAAGAACTGGTGCCGACATAATTGGTCCAATTCCGCTTCCAAGGACAATTGAAAGATTTACCGTTAATAGGTCTCCACATGTCAATAAAAAATCAAGGGAGCAATTTGAGATTAGAATTCAGAAAAGGCTTTTAATAATAAGTTATCCAACTCCTCAGACTGTCGATGCTTTAAAAAAAGTTGATTTGCCTGCTGGTGTTGATGTTGAGATTAAGTTAGAGAGTATTGAGTGATGAGAACCGGTTTAATCGCTAAAAAAATTGGCATGAGTTCAATTTTTAATGAAAAGGGAGAAAGAGCTACTGTTACTTTTTTGCAAGTTGAAGATTGTCAAGTAGTTGGACAAAAGACCCAAGAAAAGGATGGTTATAATGCTTTGGTTGTTGGGGTGAAGGATAAAAAATTATCTAAAGTAACAAAGCCAATGAGGCAAGTATTTGCTAATGCTAACGTTGCACCAAAGGAGAAATTGAAGGAATTTAGAATTTCTGCCTCTTCTTTCCTTGATGTAGGTTCTGCGTTGCATGTCGATCATTTTGTTGTTGGGCAGTTTATAGATGTTGTAGGTACTACTATTGGTAAAGGTTTTGCTGGTAGTATGAAAAGGCATAATTTTAGAGGACTTGAAGCTTCACATGGTGTGTCTGTATCGCACCGTTCACATGGTTCTACTGGTGGCAGGCAAGATCCTGGTAAAGTATTTAAGAATAAGAAAATGGCTGGTCACATGGGAAGTACAAGAGTTACTATTCAGAACTTGAAAATAGCCGATACTGATATAGAAAAAGGTATAATCATAGTTAGTGGTAATGTTCCAGGATCGAAAGGCTCTTATGTCTACATTAAGGATGCTATTAAGAAAACCATTACAGCTGCAGGATAAACTATATGAAAGCTAAATTATTAAATCTTGAAAATGAAGTTGTTGGTGAGGTTGACTTAGATAATGAAGTATTTGCCGTAGACTTTGTTAGACAAGATATTATTAAGCTTGTTGTTGATTGGCAAAGAGCAAAAGCTATGGCTGGTACCCATCAAACAAAGACAGTGTCGCAAGTATCTGGTACTACAAAGAAACCTTTTAAACAAAAAGGTACTGGTAATGCAAGGCAAGGGTCTTTAAGGTCTGTCCAAATGAGGGGAGGTGGGGTATCTCATGGTCCAGTAGTAAGGAGTCATGCTACAAAGTTACCAAAAAAAGTTAGAAGACTCGGTTTAAAACATGCATTGTCAGAAAAATTGACAGAAGGGAAATTACTAATAGTAGATTCTTTAAAATTAGATGAGTCAAAAACTTCTAACCTTGCAAAATTATTAAATAATTTTCATGGTAAGAGTTATTTTATTGTTAGTGGTAATGAGGTTGATAACAATTTTTCTTTGGCAGTACAAAATATTCCAAACACTATTTCGGTACCACAAATTGGTACAAATGTTTATGATATAATACGCCATGATTATGTTTTGTTATCGAGAGAAGCTGTAGATGCTTTAGAAAAGAGGTTGAAGTGAAATCTTATAAACATTATGATCTTATTAGGAATCCTGTGATCACTGAGAAGAGCAATACTTTATCTGAACAAAATAAGTTTACTTTTCACGTTGCTGATAGTGCTGAGAAGGCTTCTATCAAAATGGCTATTGAGAAGATTTTTGAGGTTAAGGTTAAAAAGGTTAACGTCATGAATGTAAAAGGTAAGAAGAAAAGATTCAAAGGTGTTAATGGTAGACAATCAGATAAAAAGAAAGCCATCGTGACGCTAGAAAAAGATTATACTATTGATTTTACTGGGGGTATTAAATAAAATGGCTTTAAAAAAGTTTAATCCAGTTACTCCATCTCTTAGAGAATTAATACAGGTTGATAAATCTGATCTTTGGAAGGGCAAACCTCATAAACCTTTAACTAAAGGTTTATGTAAGACTGGTGGTAGAAATAATCTTGGTAGAACCACTTCTTGGCATAGAGGAGGGGGGCATAAAAGACTTTATCGTATAATTGATTTTAAAAGAAATAAACAGGATATATTTGCTACTGTTGAAAGAATAGAGTATGATCCTAATAGAACTTCCTTCATTGCTTTGATTAAATTTGATGATGGCGAGTATTCTTATATTCTAGCACCACAAAAGCTTGTGGTAGGAGACAGAATAGTGTCAAGCGATAACGCTGATATAAAAGTAGGAAATTGTTTATCTTTAAAATCTATCCCTGTTGGCACTACTTTGCATAATGTAGAGATGAAAATTGGCAAAGGTGGTCAAATTGCAAGATCTGCTGGTACTTCTGTTAATTTAGTAGGTAAGGATTCGGGGTATGCACAGATCAAGCTTCGATCTGGAGAGTTTAGGTTGGTGCCGTTAGATTGTAAAGCTACCATAGGTGTTGTTTCAAATCCTGATCAAAAAAATACAAATTTGGGTAAGGCGGGAAGAAATAGATGGTTAGGTTGGAGACCGCATGTTCGTGGTGTTGCAATGAACCCAGTTGATCATCCACATGGTGGTGGAGAGGGGAAAACTTCTGGTGGTCGTCATCCAGTAACTCCATGGGGTTTCCCAACTAAGGGTAAAAAAACCCGTAAAAATAAGTCTACATCAAAGTTTATTATTAAGAGAAGAAAATAATTAGGTAGTAATTATGGCACGTTCAGTTTGGAAAGGACCTTTTGTAGATGGTTATCTGATACAAAAAGTGCAGAAATTGATTGAATCTGGTAAATCAGAAATGATCCAGACTTGGTCTAGAAGGTCAACAATTTTACCATTTTTTGTTGGAATAACATTTGCTGTGCATAATGGAAATAAATTTATACCTGTTACTGTAAGCGAAGAAATGGTTGGTAAAAAATTAGGTGAATTTTCTCCAACGAGAACTTTCTACGGTCACGGTGCAGATAAAAAAGTTAAGAGAAAATAGATATGGTAAAGGTGAATAAAGGTTCGACTACAGCAATTGCTAAGTCTATTAGAGTGAGTCCAAGAAAATTGAATTTGGTTGCAACTTCTATTAGGAATATGAAAGTATCGGAAGCTCTAGTTCAGCTTACCTTTTCCCCGAAAAGAATTGCTAAAGATGTAAAAAAATGTTTACAGTCTGCTGTTGCTAATGCTGAGAATAACTTTGGTTTAGATATTGATGCGTTGTTTGTTACTTCTGCAACGGTAGGTAAAGCATTGGTGATGAAAAGAATTATGCCAAGAGCTAAAGGAAGAGCAACAAGGATTAATAAATTTTTTAGTAATTTGTATATCACAGTTACTGAAGTTGAGGGGAAGTAAAATATGGGGCAAAAAGTTAATCCGCATGGCTTTAGAGTTGGTCCAACATTAATTAAAGGTTGGGATTCGGTGTTATATGCTGAAAAGCACTATAAAGTTCTTTTTATTCAAGATTTAGAGGTTAGAAATCTGATTAATAAAAACTATGTGCAAGCACAAGTTAGTAGAGTGCTAATAGAGAGACCTTCTAATAAAAATGTTATAATTAATATTTTTGCTAAAAAGCCTGGAGTTATTATAGGTAAAAGTGGTAACGATATTGATAAATTAAAAAAACATATCCAAAAAATTACTGATCTAGAAGAAATATATATTAACATACATGAAATAAAGAAGCCTAATATAGACGCTACTATTATTGCTCAAACGATTGCTGTACAACTTGAAAAAAGAGTGTCTTTTAGAAAAGCTATGAAGACTGCTATCCAAGCTTGCTTAAAGCAAGGAGGGCTAGGTATAAAAGTTGCTTGTTCTGGGCGTTTGGCTGGAGCTGAAATAGCAAGAACAGAGTGGTATAGGGAAGGTAGAGTGCCTTTACATACTTTGAGAGCTGATATTGACTATGCGACTGCTGAAGCTATGACAACTTATGGAGTTATAGGTATAAAGATTTGGGTCTATAGGGGTGATCATGTGGAAAATAGAAAGAAACATAATTAATTTTGAAGTAAAATAATGTTAGCTCCGAAAAAACAAAAATTTAGAAAAGCTCATAAGGGAAGAGTCTCCTCAAAGGCGAAATCTGGTACTATGCTAGCTTTTGGTTCTTTTGGCTTGAAATCGTTAGATGGTTTAAGGGTCACTGCAAGGCAAATAGAGGCAGCAAGAAAGGCGGCTGTTCGTTGTATGAAAAGGCAGGGGAGGTTATGGATTAAGATTTTTCCTGATTTGCCTGTATCAAAAAAGCCTGCGGAAGTTAGAATGGGTAAAGGGAAAGGTTCTACTGAATTTTTTGCAGTAAGGGTATCACCTGGAAGAATTATGTTTGAAGTTGAAGGGGTTACAGATGATGTAGCTACTAGGGCACTTGAGCTTGCTAGTGCAAAATTGCCTGTAAGAACAAAGATAGTGAGGCGTTATGAATAATTTGGGGTTATCTGCAAGGGAGTTAGCTGGACAGACTGTGGAAGAGCTTTACAAAAAGAGAATTTTGTTTAAAAAAGAACTTTTTAATCTAAGGTTTCAAAGAACGTTAGGTGAATTAGAAAATACTAGTAGGTTTTCTTTTGTAAAAAAAACAATAGCTCGTATTAATACAGAGTTAACCATAAGATCAAAAACTGGAGAATAGAGAAATGCCGAGAAGAGTGTTACAGGGCGTTGTTGTAAGTTCAAAAACTGATAAGACTATTACAGTTAAAGTGGAACGTAGGTTTAAACATCCTATGTATAAAAAAATTGTGAAAGTTTCTAAAAAATATGCTGCTCATGATCCAGAAAATACATATAAAGATGGTGATAAGGTTAGTATAGTTGAAAGTCGCCCTATATCTAAGACTAAGTCGTGGGTAGTATTAGGGGCTATGAAGGTATCACTTTAATGATAGATTTTACCGTACAGCTTTTTGTCTGTTGCGGTTCTTTCTTAGTGGAAATGTTGTAAACCTACTTATTTAAAAGTATACTCAAATGCTTTGAAGAATTGTTGTTTGAAAATATCAGGGACTCGCATGCTCACGTACCTCATGTACGCTGCGTGTACTCACCCCCTCATTTTCAAATCCAATTCTCCAAATCATTTGAGTATATTCTAGTACAAGCCGGAGAATGAGGTGTTTTATTCTTTGACTTTGTTACTTAGATTGTTTATTTTGTTGCGTTATTAAATTCTCAAGTGGAAGTAAGTTATGATTCAGATGCAGAGCATCTTAAATGTTGCAGATAATTCTGGTGCTAAAAAGGTTATGTGTATTAAAGTGCTTGGTGGTTCACATCACATGATAGCAAATCTTGCGGATGTCATTGTGGTATCTATAAAAGAAGCGTTGCCAAACGGCAAAGTAAAAAAAGGTGATGTACACAGAGCTCTACTTGTCAGAACAAAAAAGGGTGTTAGAAGAGCGGATGGTAGTACAATTAAGTTTGATTCCAATGCAGTGGTACTTTTAAATAAGCAGGGAGAACCAATAGGTACGAGGGTTTTTGGTCCTGTAACTAGAGAGTTAAGGGCAAAAAAGTTCGTTAAGATTATGTCGCTGGCAGAGGAGGTGTTGTAATGATTAAGTTGAAAATCAAGAAAGGTGATGAAGTTATTGTTATCACCGGGAAAAATAAGGGAAAAAAGGGTAGAGTGTTAAAAGTTTTCCCAGAACAAAATAAAGCCATTGTTTCAGGTGTAAATATTGCTCGCAAGCATGTTAAGGCGAGTAAAACAAGTGAAGGTGGTATAGTGCCAAAGGAATTATCAATAGATATATCCAATGTTGCTCATATAGATCCTAAGACAGGTAACCCTACAAAAATTGCTTTTAAATTTCTAGAGGATGGTTCTAAAGTAAGAGTAGCTAAAAAGTCTGGTGAAATTATCAGTAAGGAAGGTAAGTAATGTTGTTCAGGTTTAAAGATTTATACGGTAAAGAGATTGTCCCAAGTTTACAGAAAAAATTTGCTTATGATAATAAACATCAGATACCTAAAGTTGTAAAAATTGTTGTTAATATGGGGGTTGGTGAAGCGGTTAGTGATTCTAAGATAATTAATAACGCGGTCAATGATCTAACTTTAATTTCAGGGCAAAAGCCTTTAGTAACTGAGGCAAAGAAGTCTATTGCTACTTTTAAACTTCGTGAAGGTATGAAAGTTGGTTGTAAAGTTACTCTACGTAGAGATAGAATGTATGATTTTCTCGAGAGGCTAGTACTTGTTGCTCTACCGCGTATTAAAGAGTTTAGAGGTTTCTCAAGTAAAAGTTTTGATGGTAGAGGTAATTTTACTTTTGGTATAAAAGAACAGATTGTTTTTCCAGAGATTAATTACGACAAAATAGATGTAATTCGTGGTATGGATGTTACGATTGTTACAAGTGCTACAAACAATGAAGAAGGTAAATTATTACTTTCAGGCTTTAATTTGCCTTTTTATAATTAATTTTAGAAGAAAAAAGATGGCTAAAGTAAGTTCTATAAAAAAGAATAATAGAAGAAGAAAAATGGCACAAAGTTTGTATAATAAACGTGCTAAATTAAGAGACAAGATTTACGATAAAACTTTATCTTTAGAAGAAAGATTTTCGCTAGTTATGGTTCTAGCTAAGTTACCTAGGAATTCAGCTATGAATAGAGTTAGAAATAGGTGTGAACTAACTGGGCGTCCAAGAGGAGTGTATAGTAAATTTGGTTTATCGCGAAATAAGCTAAGAGAGCTTGGTAGTAAGGGATTGGTTCCTGGTTTAATTAAAGCAAGTTGGTAAAAAGTAGGTTTATCGTATGTCAATGACAGATAATATAGCAGATATGTTGACTAGAATTAGAAATGGTCAGAATAGTAAATTGATGAGTATATCTCTACCTTCTTCAAAAATAAAATGTGCCATTCTGGATGTTTTAAAAAAAGAAGGTTATATCAAAGAATATGTAGTTGTTAAGAATGGTAATATAAGTCACATTGAGGTAGATTTAAAATATTCTGTTAATGGAAAACCTGCTATATGTGAAATAAATAGAGTTTCAAAACCAGGTAAGAGGATTTATTCTTCTATTGATAAACTAAAAGGATATTATAACAATATGGGTATTTATATTCTTTCTACTTCTAGAGGGATTTTATCTGATAGAGAAGCACATAGCCAAAAGATTGGTGGTGAAGTAATTTGTAAAGTGTTTTAAGGTATAAAAATGTCACGTGTTGGAAAGTTGCCAGTCCCTGTACCTGAAGGGGTAAAAGTTGAGCTTGATGGGTTAAAAGTCAATGTTGTTGGTCCTAAGGGAGAATTGACAAAGATTTTTGCAGGGAGTATAGCAATTTCATTGCAAGATAATCAGCTTTTTGTCAAGCCATTATCAGATACTAAAGGTGCTAGATCCATGTGGGGTACAGCACGAAGTATAATAAATGGTATGATAAAAGGTGTTAATGAAGGTTTTACAGAAGAGCTGGAAGTTAATGGTGTTGGTTATAAGGCCTTGGTGAAGGATAAATACTTAAACTTGATGCTTGCTAAAAGTCATAATACTAAAATAGAGATACCTCAAAATATAAAAGTTACCGCTCCTAAACAAAATCAGATTATATTGCAGAGTGTTGACAAAGAAAAATTAGGTCAGTTTATATCAATTATTATAAAGCAGAGACCGCCTGAGCCGTATAAGGGCAAAGGTATTAAACGTAAAGGTCAATATGTTCAAAGGAAAGAAGGGAAGAAAAACTAAAATTTAAGAGTTAATAGTTAATATGCGTAGTTCAAAATTAAAGTTTGATATAAGAAAATCTAGAGTAAGATCTAAGATATCAAAGGTGTCAAACAGAATCAGATTGTCTATTTTTAAGTCTGGAAAGCATATATATGCACAAGTTATAGATGATAAACAGTCAATAACTATTGCTTCTGCTTCAACTTTGGATAAAGAAATTAGACAGTTAAAAAAATCTAACTGTAATGTTGGTACAGCCACAAAAGTAGGTGAATTAATAGGGGAAAGAGCCTCACTTAAAGGAGTGCAAGAAGTTGTGTTCGATAAGGGGGGATATAAATATCATGGTGTTGTTAAGGCATTGGCTGATGCAGCAAGAAAGAAAATGAATTTTTAATCTTAGGTTTAAGAAATGGCTAAAGCTAAAAAAAATATGGGTGAAGCATTAACCGAAACTTTGGTGGATGTAAACAGAGTCACTAAAGTAGTAAAAGGTGGTAGGAAATTCTCTTTTTCTGCTTGTATTGTGGCTGGTGACAAATCCGGTAAGGTTGGTTATGGTCATGGTAAAGCGAAAGAGGTAACAGAGGCTAGAGCTAAGGCTACCCAAGAAGCAAGGAAAGGTATGATTAGAGTTCCTCTTTATCAAAGTAGAACTATTCATCATGATGTTATTGGTAAAAGTGGAGCGGCAAAAGTTATTTTGAGAAGAGCCAAGGCTGGTACTGGTGTCATCGCTGGTGGTGCTATGAGGGCTATTTTTGATTCTTTAGGAGTTCATGATATTGTTGCTAAATCTTTGGGTTCTAGTAATGTATATGCAATGATTGCTGCGACTTTTGATGCGTTATCTCAACTTTCTTCTCCAAAAAATATTGCTGAAAGGAGAGGGAAAAACTTAAATGAGATATCAACTCAATCTATAAAAGGGCAGCAAGAAATAATATTAGAATAATTTGAGATATATTCTTAGTGGTGTGATAAAAAGATGTTATAATTGTGAAGAAGATGGTATTCCACAACTGTCGAAAGTTAGAATAGAGAGGATTTAGAGGTCATCATGGCAGTTTAAAAGTTGCAGAAAAATAACTGGCGTCATTGCGAGGAGGCGTAAGCCGACGAAGCAATCCATTTTTGTGTCATCCCTGCGAAAGCAGGGATCCTAGATTCCCGCCTACGCGGGAATGACAACTTACGATTGCTTCGTCGACCTACGGTCTTCCTCGCAATGACGTTAACCGCATACGACTTTTGTCTAAAACTGCTTCCTTTTCTAGCTTTTGTCAGTTGTGGATGTCATCCCCGCGTAGCTGGGTATCTAAAATAGTATCTTAAAAAGTTTTAAGATATATAGATTGTCGCTTTCACAGGAATGACATTGAGGATTGCAAGATGGCTTTTTGTTAAAGTTAATGTTATAAGTAATAATTGGGTTGTAGAAATCTATGAATAGTGATAAAGAAAAAATGAATGATGCAAAGGTTAAAGTTACCCAAATTGGTAGTAGCATAGGTCGTAAATATGATCAGGAAGAAACTTTGATAGGGTTAGGTTTAAATAAAATGCATAAATCTGTTATTTTAAAAGATACAAGTTCTATTAGAGGGATGATCAAGAAGGTACAGCATTTGTTAAAAGTAGAAAATATAAATTAGAGTTTAGAAAATGAAGTTAAATGAGTTATCTAACAATTTTGGTGCCAAGAGAGATAAAAAAAGAGTAGGGCGTGGTATTGGGTGCGGTAAAGGAAAAACATGTGGTAGAGGCGTTAAGGGTCAAAAATCTAGATCTGGTGTAGCTATCAAAGGTTTTGAAGGTGGGCAGATGCCGATGATTAAAAGATTACCAAAGAGAGGGTTTAATTGTCCTAATTCTAAGAAATATAGTGTAGTGAATATTGCTGATATAGAGTTTTTAATATCAGAAAGTCGTTTGAACTCAACGGAAGTTATAACAAAGGAGAAGTTAGTTGAAGTAGGGTTAATTAAGAATAGTAATTTACTGGTTAAGTTATTATCTGTTAGCAGCGGTGAATTTAATAGTCCCTTATCGTTTCAATTAGATGCTTATTCGGCATCTGCTAAAAAGATAATTGAACAAGTTGGTGGTCAAATATTGTAATTTATGAGCTTAAATTCCACACAAAAATCTAATAAAGACTTAGCTAATAGAGTTATTTTTACTATTCTAGTTCTTATAGTATGTAGGTTTGGTTCATTTATTCCTATAGCGGGTATTGATTCGGTTGCATTGAGTAGTGTGGCTGAACAAAATCAATCTGGTATACTTGGTATGTTTAACATGTTATCTGGAGGATCTCTAGGTAGGATGTCTATTTTTGCATTAGCAATTATGCCATACATAACTGCGTCAATTATTATTCAATTGATGTCAATAGCCTATAAGCCCTTAGAAAATTTAAAAAAAGAAGGTGAGGTTGGTAAAAGAAAAATCAATCAATTATCTAGATATTTAACTGTTTTATTGGCTTCTTTTCAGGCGTATGGTGTGGCAATAAGTCTAGAACATGTTGTGACTAACGTAGGGCCTGTAGTGATTATACCCGGGCTGTTTTTCAAAGTTACCACTGTTATTACTTTAGTTGTAGGCACTATGTTCTTAATGTGGCTTGGTGAGCAGATTACTGCTAGAGGCATTGGTAATGGATCCTCCTTGATTATATTTATAGGTATAGTGTCTGGAGTACCAAGTGCTATTATAAGTATGTTTGAGTTATCAAGAAGTGGGGGATTGTCTCCCATAGTGGTGATGGCTATTTGTTTAGGAGTTATTTTAATTATAGCCATGATAATTTTCTTTGAGAAGGCACAAAGGAAAGTTTTGGTACAATATCCAAAAAGGCAAGTTGGTAACAAAATTTATGGTGGTGATTCAACTCATATGCCCCTTAAACTTAATACTTCTGGGGTAATACCACCAATATTTGCTAGTTCAATTTTATTGTTTCCTATAACAATAGCTAATTTTTCTAGCAATAATTCAGAAATTATGAATTTAGTAACTTTCCATTTAGGGCATGGAAAACCTCTATATATTTTGTTATATGTTGCCTTGATAATGTTTTTTAGCTTTTTTTATACGGCAATAGTTTTTAATTCAGAGGAAACAGCAAATAATTTAAGAAAATATGGGGCATATATTCCTGGAAAAAGGCCTGGTAAAAATACTTCGGAATATTTTGATTATTTGCTAACCAGGTTAACTGTCATAGGTGGGATATATCTTAGTTTTATATGTATAGTTCCTGAAATGTTAATGAATAAATATGCTGTATCTTTTTCTTTAGGGGGAACAAGTTTTTTAATTGTTGTTAATGTTGTTCTAGATACATTTGCCCAAATTCAAACTCATTTATTTAGCAGTAGATATGAAGGGTTAATAAAAAAAATGAAGTTAAAAAACTAGGTGCTGTTATAGTTATAGCTAACCTGATTAGCATTTAGTCATAGTAAATTGATGTCTATTAGCGAGGAGTGCATAAGTCCCAGGCGTCATTGCGAGGAGGCGTAAGCCGACGAAGCAATCCATTTTTGTGTCATCCCTGCGAAAGCAGGGATCTAGATTCCCGCCTACGCGGGAATGACAACTTACGATTGCTACACACTCACGTGGTCTCGCAATGACGAATTATAGACGCATACGTCATTGCGAGGAAGACTGTAGGTCGACGAAGCAATCCATTTCTGCTCACTTTTTGGATTGCTTCGTTGCTACTAAAGTAGCTCCTCGCAATGACAGAGAGGCTATCTAGAACATTAACGGGTTAGCATATTAGCTATAGAATGAGGTAACAAGCAAGGGGAAAACAATGCTATACTTAGGTAAGCAGGCAAATATCTCGGAATTTTTGCAACCAATTCTTGAAAAATGTATAATTTTTGAAATAATGTGTTTTTATAGCTTAGTGGAAAGTATATATTATGTTATATATCTAAAGATGGGTTTAAAGTGATTATAGTGCTTATAGGATCTCCTGGTTCAGGGAAGGGAACTCAAGGACAGTTATTGGCAGGAAAGTTAAACTTACCTCATGTGTCTACTGGTGATATATTTAGACAAATGACAGAGGTAAATAACGAAGAGGGGCTATTAATTCAAGAATATATGGCACAAGGAAAACTTGTCCCTCATAAATTGGTGAATAATGTAGTTAAAAAGTTTTTAACTCAGGATATATATAAAAATGGTTATGTTCTAGATGGTTATCCTCGTAATTTGGAGCAAGCTAGCTTTCTTAGAGAGTTTGCTAATCAAAAGATTAAGGTGGTATTTTTTGACATAGACGATCAAGTAATTATTAAGAGGATTCTAGGTAGATTTAGTTGTGCAAATTGTAGACAAATTTATAATAGTTACTTTATTAAGCCTAAGATTGATAATGTCTGTGATGTTTGTGGATCAGATAAATTCATTCACCGACAAGATGATGATGAACAGACTATTAAACATAGAATAGAAGAATATAAGATAGAAACTTATCCGTTACTTAACTATTATAGAGATAATAGTGAGTTCTATGTTGTTGATGCGAGTAAGGATAAGCAAGAAGTAGAATACGTTTTAGATAAAATGTTAGAAATTATTTGACTTTAAGGGATATTTTTATATTATTCCCTTTTGGTTGTTATCAAAATTTTGGAGATTATTTGTGGCAAGAATAGCGAGTGTTAATATTCCAGCAAACAAAAGATTAGTAGTGAGCTTAACATATATTTATGGACTTGGTTTTTCTGCTGCAGGAGAGATTTGTCAAAAAACTGGAATATCTGAGAGTAAAAGGGTTAAAGACTTAACTGATCAAGAACTTATTATTTTACGTAATATTATTGAAAAAGAATATAAAGTAGAAGGTGATTTAAGAAGAGAAGTAACTCTTAACATCAAGAAGAAAAAAGATATTAGAAGTTACCAAGGTCTTAGGCATATAAGAAAATTACCTGTGCGAGGACAAAATACTCATTCTAATGCTAGAACAAGAAAAGGTAAAGCTGTTGCGATTGCCGGTAAGAAAAAAGTTACAAAGTAATATGGTATAATGATGAGTCAGACTAATACTAAGATCAAGAAAAAAAGAAAAAATATCACTCTTGGTGTTGTTCATATAAAAACAACTTTTAATAATACTATTGTTACTTTTACAGATGTGCAAGGTAATGCTATAGCGTTCTCAACAGCCGGTACACATGGTTTTAAGGGTGCTAGGAAGGCTACTCCTTATGCTGCTCAAATAACTGTTGATAAAGCCTCAGAAGCAGCAAAAGAGCATGGTCTTAAAACTGTTTCAATTAGAGTGCAAGGTGCAGGGGCACAAAGGGAATCGGCTATGCGTGCAGTGTTTAGTCAAAATTTTATAGTTACATCAATTTTGGATGTTTCAGCTGTTGCCCATAACGGTGTTAGGGCGCCAAAGAGAAGAAGAGTATAGAGACATAGGTAGTAAATAATGTTATCATTAAATAAAAACTGGAACTCATTGATCAAGCCTTCTAAGATAGTTTATGACAGTCCTGATAAGAATACTAATATAGTAAAAATTGTAGTTGAACCTTTAGAGAGAGGCTTTGGTTTAACGATAGGTAATGCTATGAGGAGAATTCTACTTTCATCTCTTCAGGGTGCTGCAATAACATCTATAAAGATACCAGGGGTAGTGCATGAATTTTCTGCTATACCAGGTGTTAAGGAAGATTTAGTTGATGTAGTTTTAAATCTTAAGTCTGTAGTCATTAAGATGCATTCTTCAGAAAAAAAGGTTGTAAGATTAAGTGCTACTGGTCCTTGTGTGGTGACTGCCAGTATGATTGGAACAAGTAATGATGTGGAGATACTAACTCCTAATCATATGATTTGTACCTTGGCAAAAGGAGTTCAGCTTGAAATGGAACTAGTGTGTGAGAGTGGAAAAGGTTATGTTCCTGCTGTAAGTAATGTTGATTCAGATTTAGCTATTGGGGTAATCCCAATAGATGCGTTATTTAGTCCTGTAAGGAGTGTTACCTATAAAGTTGATAATACACGTGTTGGTCAAGTTACAGATTATGACAAACTAATTATGACTGTTGAAACTAATGGTAGTATTCCCCCTGAGATGTCTATAGCACTTGCTGCTAGGATTTTGCAAGATCAGTTACAATTATTTATTACATTTGAAGAACAAATGGAAGATAAGCAGGATAAATTAGAAGAATTATCATTTAATCCAGCCTTGTTGAAAAAAGTTGAGGAATTAGAATTATCTGTCAGATCTCAAAATTGTTTGAAAAATGATAATATCATTTATATAGGCGATCTTGTTATCAAGACAGAGGCAGAAATGCTGAGAACTCAAAATTTTGGTAGAAAATCTCTTAATGAGATTAAGGATATATTAGCCAGCTTTGGCTTAAAATTTGGTATGGACGTAGCAGGCTGGCCTCCTGAAAATATTCAGGATCTATCTAAGCGTTACGAAGATCCATATTAATTTAAGGTAATAATATGCGACATAAAATTAAGGGTAGAAAGCTCAATAGAACAAGTAGTCATAGACAGGCGATGTTTGCTAATATGGCTGTGGCACTTGTGATGAATGAGCAAATAAAAACAACTTTACCTAAAGCTAAAGAGCTTAGACCATATATTGAGGTTCTAGTAACTAAGGCTAAGAAATCTGATTTAGCCACTAGAAGAATGGTGCTTGCTAAAATCAAAGATAAAGTGGCAACTGAAAAACTTATTAGTGTTTTAGGCAAAAGATATAGTGAACGTCCAGGTGGATATACTAGGATAATAAAGGCTGGATCTCGTCATGGGGATATGGCACCAGTGGCTTATATTGAATTCGTTGATAGAGATGTAAATAGTAAAGGCTGTATGACCCCAAAAGCAGAAAGTCATGACCATGAAGAACAAAATTAATGAATCTGTAGGAAAATAATAAATATGGCTAATCATTCATCAGCAAAAAAGGCAATAAGACAAACAATTAAAAAAACTATAATAAATAAGAATAGATCGAGTAGAATTAAAACATATTTAAAAAAAGTTTTGCAGGAAGTTGCTAGTGGTTCAAAAGAATCAGCCAGATTAGCGTTGATTGTTGCACAATCTGAAATAATGAAAGGTGTAACAAAAAATATTATCAAATTAAATACTGCCTCACGTAAAATCAGTAAATTATCTCAAAAAATTAAAAATATGAATTAGGATCTAATTCGTTAACATTAAAAAGGTAGTATATAGCTAACCTGAATAAGTTCCTAAATGTCTATTAGCGAGGAGGCGTGAGCCGCACAGCTGTTGAAAGTTGGAAGGGGTTTTAGAGATTATCATGGTAGTTTAAAAGTTGTGGAAAAATAACCGGCGTCATTGCGAGGAGGCGTGAGTCGACGAAGCAATTGTAAGATGTCATTCTTAGCAACGGCGTGAATCTAAGATCCATGCTTTCGCAAGGGTAACACAAAAATGGATTGCTTCGTCGGCTTACGCCTCCTCGCAATGACGCCGGTTATTTTTCTACAACTTTTAAACTACCATGATGACCTCTAAAACCCGTTTTCCCTCCTAACTTTCGACAGCTGTGGCGTAAGCCGACGAAGCAATTGTAAGATGTCATTCTTAGCAACGGCGGGAATCTAAGAACCCTGATTTCGCAGGGATGACACAAAAATGGATTGCTTCGTCGGCTCATGCCTCCTCGCAATGACGCCGGTTATTTTTCTGCAACTTTTAAACTGCCATGATGACCTCTAAAACCCCTTCCTCTTCTAATTCTCGACAGCTGTGCGAACCGCAGCATACAAAGAATATGTGAGTGAGTACGAAGAAGATCCGCAGTTTTGCGGAGCCAATTCTTCAAAGCAGAAGGGTATATTCACAGTTTATGTTTAGTTAAGGGGTCATATGCTGAAGATTTCAGCTTTTATTATCACAAAAAATGAATCCGCTAGAGTGGCAGGGGCTATCAATAGTGTTAAGGACATTGTGGAGGAGGTTATTGTTGTTGATAGTGGTAGCACTGATGATACAGTACAAATTGCTAGAAATTTAGGTGCCAAAGTGATTTTTAATGAATGGTGTGGTTATGTTAAACAAAAAACTTTTGGTGAGAATTTATGTCAGAATGACTGGATATTAAATATTGATGCTGATGCAGAGCTGTCAAAAGACTTGCAGGATGAAATAGAATTTATATTCGCTTCAAATATTCAAGATAATTATTTAGCTTACCGCACTAAAATTGTCATATTGCACCGTAATGATTACAAGGCTCGTCGTTTTGCTCCTTATAGTGAGTGCATTAGATTATATAATCGTAAATATAGTGGTTTCTCTAATAATAGTAGTACTACCCATGATTCGGTGTTATTTAATCCAAATATTAATTCACAAGGCAAAATTTATGATTTAAATGGTATAATTTATCATAGGCCTGGCACGTCAATTGCACAACTAGTAGCTAAAGCAAATTTTTATTCTTCCGAGCAAGCAGAAGATTTAGTCAAACTAGGTAGGAATCCATCAAAAATAAGAATTGCTACAGAAACTATTTTTTATTTTCTAAAATCATTCTTTATAAGACGGTATTGGGTATTTGGTTTTGATGGTTTTGTTGACTCTATGATTTTTGCTTTTGCACGGTTTATAAGGCTTGCTAAAGCAAGAGAGATTTTAAATAATAAAAAACACGCTAAAAACCAAGAAAACATATAATTCTTAAAATAAGTGCTTGCATAAGGTGAAAATTTACTATATAACATCAGAAGCAAAACCGTATTAAACGGTTTTTTAGATGGGATAAGAAATATATTAATAATTAAGAGGTAAAGATGTCATTATTGAAACAAATTTTTTATAAAGGATATTACGGAGGTTTTACAGCTTTATGGAATAAGAATGCCTTATTTAAAGCCGTAGAAACAGGTAATACACATTTAACAAACCATTTACTTACCAAAGCTAATGTAGATAATCAAGATAAAAATGGTAATACTATATTACACTATGCAATAAAAAATAATCGTTATGATATGGCTGAAATGTTATTAAAGTGGGGAGCAAAACCAAATATAGCTAATAATAATGGTATGACAGCATCAGATATTAGTGTTGCAAATGTTATTTTTGCAAAGATTAGTTTGGCACAGAACTATACTCATTGTATGAAGCCACTATTAGAGAATCGTGATGTCGAAATAGCAGACACCAATTCTTTTGTTGATACAGTGCGGTGGAATATAGACAGTTTACGTACTCTACATACTTTAACTAATCAACAACAAGTGCATTTATCACCAAGTAGTAATTTAAAAGAATTATCTAACAATGTAAACTTCCCCGTATTTAAAGCAATTGGTATTGTTAATTCTTTCGACAATGTACCTGATCATGGTGTAACTTTGTCAGGTGATGGTATGACAACAGAGGGGTCTGATATTTTTTAACTTTAAGTATTATAGCTGACCCGTTAAGGCTGTAGATAGCTTCTCCGTCTGTTAGACACTGTTAACAAAGCTTATTTAATTGGTGAATAAAGTCTTTTTTGCTGCAAATTATAAGATTTTTTTGAAATAGGAATAACTATTCCTGCAAAAATCTTATTAATTTTCGCTAAAAAATCCATTAATTCATCAATTAAATAAGCTTTGTTAACAGTGTCTAGCGAGGAGGTATGAACCGACGAAGCAATCTAACCAATAGTTTTTATGGATTGCTTCGTTGGCTTATGCCTGCTCGCAATGACGTCTGTGAATTTGGCATAATGCTAATCGGGTTAGCTATATCTAGAATCTTAATGAGTTAGCTATAACACTTAGCCTTTTTCTAGTTCTAAAAGCTTCTTTTTGATCTCAAGCCCTCCAGCGTAGCCAGTTAGCTTGCCATCAGTACCTATAACTCTATGACATGGCACTATAATTGACAGAGCGTTACGTGCAACAGCATTTGCTACTGCACGCACAGCTCTAGGGACAAATATTAAATCCGCAATATTCTTGTAGCTTATC
The DNA here is from genome assembly GCA_023269695.1 of Rickettsia sp. Classification (GTDB taxonomy): domain Bacteria; phylum Pseudomonadota; class Alphaproteobacteria; order Rickettsiales; family Rickettsiaceae; genus Tisiphia. The sequence goes on along the minus strand of JAHFPS010000017.1, from coordinate 4,011 downwards.
ACCCTACCATAAGGGATGGTAGAGATGGCTAACCATACTTTTTCTTGGAAATTAGTCCCAGTGAAACGGTAAGCTATGGTAAATTCCCTTCTAGCACCATTTATGTATTCTATTAATTCTTGGTAAGTTTGATTGAATATATTAGAATTTTGCTGCTCATGATAATCACTGCTTAAAATTGGCATGTGTTCTTGTCCAACAAAATATAAACCTGTTAAGAAATTGTTATCCGCTATCAATAACATCCTCAAATGATTTGAAGATGTTAGAGCAATTGGCAAGTCTATATATCTATATATTTTGGTCATTTAATGTATAAATCCATGCAAACTGGCGTCGTCTATTAGCGAGCCCACGTGAGTGTAGTGGCAATCCATTTCTAATCATTTTCCTGGATTGCTTCGTCGACCTGCGGTCTTCCTCGCAATGACGGGTCGCTAATAGACGGAGTAATGTTAATCGGGTTAGCTATACCTGAAATCTTGGAAATATAGCTTCTGGCTGACTGATGGTACTGCCTGGAGTTAAATTAAACTCCTTGGTCAAATGTTTAAACATTCTCTGACTTTCTGGTACACCAAGCTGATCAAGCATTCTACTAGCCGAATTAGGGATAAATGGCTGTAACATTACGGCAATATATCTTAGTGTTTCAAGTAACGTATATAACACCTCTGCCATTTTTATAGGATCAGTTTTTTTTAACTGCCAAGGAGCTTCTCGATCTATGTAAATATTTGCTTCTTCAGTTAAAGTAATAATATTTTCTAACACCGAATTAATATCAAATCTATCCATCAACGCTGAATTATCTGATACAATTTGTTGTACCATCTTAATTAAATATAGCCCATAAATGCTATTGATATATTCCTGGCTAATTAATGGAATTTTTGCATCATTATTCTTATAGACAAAGGCTAGGGTTCTCTGCAACAGATTACCAATTTTATTAGATAGCTCACTATTGGTTCTATTAATTAAACCACTTCGAGAATAATTGCCATCTGAGCCAAATATTATCTCTCTCATCAAATAATATCTAACTGGATCTAAACCAAATTCTTTTATCAATTGCAGCGGATCAATTACATTTCCTATAGATTTCGACATTTTTTGCCCCTCAATAGTCCACCATCCATGTGCCATAATACATTTTGGTAGTGGCAGCCCCGCTGCCATCAGAAAGGCTGGCCAGTATACTGCATGAAAACGTAATATATCTTTACCAACTACATGCACATCAGCTGGCCAAAACTTATTATATTGGCTTGCATCATTTGGATATCCTAAAGCCGAAATATAGTTTGTTAGTGCATCAAGCCATACATATATCACGTGCTGTTCATCATTTGGCACTTTAACCCCCCACTTAAAACTAGAACGTGATATAGATAAATCATGCAACCCTGATTTAACAAAACTAATAACTTCATTACGTCTACTATTTGGTCTGATGAAATCAGGATTGGCATCGTAAAAATCCAATAATTTATCTTGCCATTTTGATAAAGCGAAAAAGTAACTTGGCTCTTCAACCCATTCAACAGGAGCCTGAGTCGGAGCTAATCCATCTGCTGTTAATTCTGATTCATTATAAAACGTCTCATCACGCATAGAATACCAGCCTTTATAGCTACCTAGGTAAATATCACCATTATCAAGTAATTTTTGCCACAAACTACTTACCGCTTGTTTATGCCTAACCTCTGTAGTTCTAATAAAATCATTATTAGAGATGTTCATTGAGTGCATTAATGTACGAAAAGTTTTAGATACTGTATCGGTAAATATTTGCGGTTCAATATTTCTGGCAATAGCAGATTTTTCCACCTTCTGACCATGTTCATCAGTACCTGTTAAAAACATCACATCTTTACCTGATAAACGCATAAATCTTGCTATTACATCAGATGCAACACTTGTATAAGCATGTCCTATGTGAGGTATATCATTGACATAATAAATTGGAGTAGTAATATAATATGTGTTTTTCATAACGGTCAATTTATAATAATGCAAACTCGTGATAATTTAGTTATCAAGAATTCTGATAATTATAGCTAACCTGACTAACACTACTCCGTCATTGCGAGGAGCTACTTTAGTAGCGACGAAGCAATCCAAAAAGTTACAAGAAATGGATTGCCACGACCTACTACGTGGTCTCGCAATGACGTATGTGAATTTGGCGTAATGTTAGTTGGGTTAGCTATATATATAAAAAATCAAGTTTCTGTGTTTATTATAGTGATTTTTGCTAAACTAGTATACTATAAAAACAGTTAAAACAATTTTTGAATTAGGGAATAATTATATGAAACATTATACATTGTTAGAGCAAGAATTAGAGCAAATCTCTCAAATTAATAACGTGATTAGTATACTTTATTGGGATATCGCAGTAAACATTCCGCAAGGAGCAATTGATAGTAGAACAAATGAAATATCACTATTATCTTCCATGGCACATTCTAGATTACAGTCAAAAAAACTCGCTGAATTAGTAGAATCTGTTTCTGAAAACCTAAATATGCTGGATATTTGGCAGTTAGCAAATTTACAAGAAACAAAAAGACGGATCGTCGAATCTACCTGTATAGATTATGATTTAAGGAAAAGATATGTTACTGCTAGTGCAAAATGTGAGTTAATTTGGCGAAATGCTAGAAAAAATAATGATTACCTATCACTTAAACCTTACCTACAAACAGTATTAGATTGCACACAAGAAATGGCGAAATCTAAAGCTGCAACATTAAATTGCACAGTATATGATGCTTTACTTGATACATATGACCCTGATCGTAAGCTAGATGAAATTAAAATAACTTTTAATAATATCAAAAAAAACATACCACAATTAATTGCTCAGATAGTAGAAAAACAAAGCAAAGAACATGTTCTGCCTATAGTTGATACTATTAATAAAGAACAGCAAAAACTAATTGCCAAAAGGCTTATGGCAATAATGGAGTTTGATTGCACTAAAGGTAGATTAGATGAATCGACCCATCCATTTTGTCAAGGTACTCCTGATGATATTAGATTAACTAATAGATATGATGAACGTAATTTTATTTCAGGGATCATGGGAATTATGCATGAAACCGGTCATGCTTTATATGAACAGAATTTGCCTAGCAAATATAAAAATCAACCCGTGGGTAAGGCTAAAGGTATGGCTGTCCACGAAAGTCAGTCTTTATTTATGGAAATGCAAGTAGGTAGATCAAGAGAATTCTGTGAATTTCTATCAATGCTACTTAAGGACGAATTCGGATTTAAAGGACAAGAATATTCTGGGGAGAATCTTTACAAATTAATGACCAGAGTAAAACCTAGTTTTATTAGAGTAGAAGCAGATGAAGTTACTTATCCAATGCATGTAATAATTAGGCTTGAGCTAGAAGAATTATTAATTAGCGGAGATCTAACTTTGGATGATTTGCCATATTATTGGAATAATAAAATGCAAGAATATTTAGGAATTACTCCACCAACAGATACAGATGGATGCTTACAAGATATACATTGGCCAATGGGAAGTTTTGGTTATTTCCCATCTTATACTAACGGAGCAATTATTGCTTCAATGCTTATGAAAAAAGCACAAGAAGTTAATCACAATATAAAAAAGGAGATCACCAAAGGAGAATTCACCGGTATAAACCAATTCTTGAATAATAATCTTAGAAACTATGGATCCTTAAAAAGTACTGGTGAATTAATTAAAGACGCTACGGGTGAAGATCAAATTCAATCGGAAATATTTTTAAACTATCTCAAACAAAAATATTTATATTAATGGCATTTATTGATATATAGCTAACCCGATTAGCATTTATCCATAGTAAACTAACGTCTATTAGCGAGGAGGTGCGAGGCACTGACGAAGCAATTGTAAGATGTCATATATGGACGAGTGAATTTGTCAATAAAGAAAATAAAAAATAGAGCCACAAAGGAAGCGGTCATATATTCGGCATCGAGTGCCATAATGGTTTCTGC
>JAHFPS010000056.1 GCA_023269695.1 Rickettsia sp. | reverse complement strand
TGACCATTCTTCATCTGTTAAATCTGTTGGATAATTTTTTCTGCTCATTCTTTTATACTTCTTGCTAATAATACTTTATTCAACTCTATCATACCTTAATTTTAGTTTGCGGACAAGCTCTTAGGTCTTCCGTTCGTCTTCTTAAATGAGTTCATTACTCATCGCCCTTTAGTCAGAGTGTAACATAGAAGAAAGTCGATTTTATGCTTACTAAAGGCGTCGGGTTACATACGTGCTACCAACGAGTGTGCGGATCACCACTGAAGACTAGAAATCAGGCAGTTTAGCTTTAACCATATTACTCAGGTGTTGCAAAATTATATCATACACGTATTCTGATATATCCTGCTTTATTACCATGCTCTTGTCCCCTTCTCCTTTCAAATCCAGGTAAGGCATTCACTCAAGGTCATTTACTCTGAACCTTGCTTAGCTGTGCTAAGAATTTCTTAACGCGTTACATGACGCACACTTTCACCGCACACGGCTCAAGCCCTAAGTAAAGCTACGTTGTCACCCAGCAGTCGTATACTCAATTCAGGTCTAGAATTACTATTTGTTATTCTAGTTTTACTCGTATTTTCCCTGTGTTTAAAGTAATCTTTAAATTTTGGGTCGTACGGGTGAGCATCACTCTTAATTTTGATGTGCCTTTTTATAGCAGTTTCTCCCGCTCGGTAGAGATAGAGAGGGGTATTGTTACCTTTCTTATCTCTTACCATAGCGTGGAAATTCCAATTACTTAGACCTCGTCTAATAAAATATTTCCTATTAATCCAGGATTTGCTTTTATTAGGATGTCTACGTAACATCCATGACTTAAGCATTAGGCCTCTTTCGAAACTAATCATAAGAGTTCAAAATTATAAATTCCAGCTATAAGATTAAATCTAAGAGCAAATCTTTTACGCCTATTTCGGTATTCGTCAGCAATAATTTTGAAACGTTTTAGCATACCAATAACGTTTCCATTGAGAACTCTCTCTCCTGCTAATCTTCTATTATTCCTTTTATCTTTTTTGCTTAAAGGATTTTTCTTACTTTTTTTCTTTGGTAATTCAGAATTATTATGAATTTTCTGTAAACCTTGATAACCTGTATCACTAACTACTCTAATCTTGGGGTGTATTAGGATTTTAGATTCCTTAAATAACCTGAAATCATGCTTCTTACCATTAGAAAAATCTGTACATATTACTTGTTGTGTTCTCTTATTTACTATTATTTGGGTTTTTAATGTGTGTCTCTTTTTCTTTCCTGAATAAAAGAATTTTTGCTTTTTTTTGGTCTTTCTATAGGACTTTCAGTTGTATCAATTAAAACTACTTCATAATCTATATCACTCTTAGTTAAAGTCTTACTTCCTGGAAGTGCAAAATTTGGATGTTTGATTAGACACTGTTAACAAAGCTTATTTAATTGATGAATTAATGGATTTTTTAGCGAAAATTAATAAGATTTTTGCAGGAATAGTTATTCCTATTTCAAAAAAATCTTATAATTTGCAGCAAAAGAGACTTTATTCACCAATTAAATAAGCTTTGTTAACAGTGTCTAGTATGTCTTCTAACCATTTGACCCCTTTATATGCTGAACTTTCACTAATCCCATAACTTTGACCTATATGAAAATAAGTACGATATTCTCTAAGATACTCCAAAGTCATCAGCAGTTGTTCCTCTAAATTAAGTTTATTCTTACGACCACCTTTTGACTTCTTGACACTATCCGCTTGTCTCAGAACATCTATCATCTTTGAAAACCTTGTCTTCTTTACTCCTGTTAACCTACGAAATTTCTCATCCTCTAGTTCTTTTGACTGCTCGTATCTCATATTAACTCACATCAACCTCTTATAACATCAATCCTTCTTTTTGTCTAGTTTCGAAAGAAGTCTATTAAAAGAAGAAATTTGATACTAAAAATAGATATAATATTGTATATTATAGACATCTTATAAAATAAATAAGAAAATAACCTATTATTACAACTGATTGTAAAAAAGAAAGAATCCTTTAGTAAATTGTATAAAGGTTATGATTACTCATTAAAATAAATATAGTTAGATTTATGTCAAATATCAGTCCTAGAGTCGATATAGCCTTCAAAAAAATCTTCGGTGTTGAAGAGAATAAGGACTTGCTTATTTCCCTGATCAATTCGATTGTTTCGCAGGAAGATCAAGTAATAGAAGTAAAACTGCTTAATCCATATAATCCAAAAAACTTCAAGAGCGATAAATTGTCAATTTTAGATATTAAAGCACAAGGAGAAAACGGCAAAAGATTTAATATCGAAATCCAAATTACTGACGAAGCTGATTACGATAAGAGAGCTCTTTATTATTGGGCTAAATTATATACTGAGCAATTAAAGACTGGCGAGAACTATGCTACTTTATCTAAGGCTATTGGCATTCATATATTACACTTTACTTCTATTTTAAATGAAGATAAATATCATAATGTCTTTCACATCGTCGAAAAAGATAGTGGTTTATTATATTTCAAAGATTTAGAGTTGCATACTATTGAGCTAAATAAGTTTACTAACAATCCGAAAGAACAGCTGTCTTAGAGCTTGTCCGCAAACTAAGTAATAGAAGAAAATAACCTGCGAAGAAGTAATCGACTCATAGCCAAAAAAATTATGTTTTCACTAGAATTAGTAAGAAAATCATATTCCTTGGAAAGCCTTCTATTTCTATTTATCCAGGCAAATGTTCTTTCAACAACCCATCGCCTTGGTTGTACCTTAAATCCAACTTCTATTGTTGGTAATAGTTCTGATGGGGTGTTTTCTGGTACCCACAATCTACACGGTGGTCGTTTAACAATCTCTAAATCTATGTTATATTTTTTCTTGATAAGCTCCTTTAAATCTTTAGACTGATACCCCATATCAGCCCACATTTTTTTAATAGTAGCATACTTTTTCTGCATGTTACTGAGTACCACTGTAGCTCCGTATCGATCATTCTCATTTGCAGAACCGACATAACAACCTAATACAAAGCCTTGTGTATCAGTAATGATATGCCTCTTTCTGCCTTTGATTTTCTTAGCTCCATCATAACCTTTAGACCCCCTTTTTCTGTTGTCTTTACAGACTGACTATCTATTATACAAGCACTAGGATCATCATTCCGACCTAATTTCCGTCTAATACTAATTAGCTTTCAATATAGAATTAACAAGGTATAATTAGGTTATAGAATAAAGATGATTAGTATAATGTCAGGTTATCAATATGTTTATCCACCTGGAACAGTTTGTCGGATGGAAATTTTGTTAAAATCAGCACCAGATTTAATAGTGTTTCGCAAGATACAGTGTATTTATTTACGTGCCAAGTTTTCATATTTACCTAAGCAGATTTCTGAAATTACCGGTTTAAGTATTAGTCGAGTTAGGCAAATTCATACTGCTTATTGTCAGCAAGGAGAATCAGTATTAAAAGAAACTAAAAGAGGTGGTAGGAATCATTGTTATATGGATGAGGCTAATGAAAGAGAAATACTGGAATCTTTTAATCATAGAGCATCTCAAGGAGAAATTGTAGTAGTCAGAGAAATACATAAAAAATATGAAGAAGTTTTGCAAAAGAAAGTAACTAAATCAGCAATCTACAAACTTTTACATCGTCATCATTGGCGTAAAGTTTTTCCTCGTCCTCATCATCCTAACCAAAATAAAGATCAGATGGAAGCTTTTAAAAAAACTTTAGCTCAGTGGTTGCCGCCGCCAATGCACAGTCTAAATTGCAAGGACTTGAATTACAAGTGATGTTTCAAGATGAGTCTCGTTTTGGACGGATAAATGATATAAAAAGATGTTGGAGTTACAAAGGTAACAGACCTGCTGTCGCCAAACAAGTTATCCGGGAATATAGTTATATTTATGGAGCATTTAGTCCAATGACTGGAGTATCGGATATGCTAATCTTACCTTCTATGACATTAGAATGTATGAATATTTTTTTACAAGAATTATCCATAAGACATCCGGATAAGTTTATTTTGCTGATATGTGATGGTGCAGCAAATCATCGTCAAACTTCTGTAACAATACCAAAAAATATAATGCTTCATCATCTTCCACCTCTGTCTCCTCAACTAAATCCTGCTGAGAATATGTGGGAGGAAATAAAAGAAAAATTTTTTTACAACGAACTATTCCATTCAATGGAGGATGTGTTAAATAGAATGTCAGATGCTATCTTAACATATGAAGCAAGTCCTCAAATTGTTAAGTCTATCACTAGTTGGAATTGGATTGTTAATCCTATTAATTCTATATTGAAAGATTATTAGTATGAGTATAAAAAATCACGTTCATTGAGTTATCGACTACAGCTAGCTAGGTTCCCTACAATAAAGCTACTGTCGGACACTAGCCAAGCTAAATTGGTTAGCAACTGTGATATACAAAAAGTTGTTGATAATCAGCAGAATATAATGTTAATTGGTGGTTCTGGGTCAGGCAAGACTCATCTAGCAATTGGTTTAGCATTTACTGCGGTTGAAAAGGGTTACAGGGTAAGGTTCTACACTTTAAATGAATTAGCTAGCCAATTACTCAATGCTAGAATGCATAACTATGAGAACAAATTCATCGATTCAGTTAAGAGGTTCAATGTTATTGTGATAGATGAACTGGGCTACGTACCAATAAAACCTGAGGCTAGATTCTTATTATTTGAGCTATTTGCTAAATTATATGAACAGTCTTCGCTGATTATAACCACCCATTTGAGATTTGAAGAATGGGGAGATATATTTGGTAATCCTAAGGCAACAAAGGCAATTATCGATAGGATAACCCATCATTGTCAAATCATAGAAACTGGTAATAAAAGTTTTAGAGGAGGAAAAGATGCAGAATAAAGATTGAAATAATATAGTATTGTATAAATTAAAAATTACCAATGATTTTAGGGGATTTTATCTGAATTTTAATCAAAATTAACTAATTTTTTATGTGGTCAATAGCTGATTACAATTTACACACTATAGGGACTTGTTGACATTTTCTATTTACTATAGCATATCTATGCACCTAATTCTAACTAAATCACTATAGGTAACCATAGGTATGTTAAGAAATTTATTTTATGTAAATCTACTCGCTAGGCTAGCTTGTTTGTGTTATTATTTACTTAATAAAGTTTATAATAATTTTCTAATATAATAAAATTAATATGACAGTAGAATTTCTTAATAATATATCAGTCAGAAAAACTAATATTGTTAAAGTTAACAATAAACCACCGAGAATGAGGGTAGGTACTGATGATTTTGGAACGTTATTGTTAAATAGTGATATATTTGTTGATAAAAGTTTAATGATTAAAGAATTATTAGAAGATAGTGGAGAAGTAATCCTTATTACTAGACCAAGGCGGTGGGGTAAAAGTTTGAATATGAACATGCTTCAGAAATTTTTTGAGATAGAAGTAGATGAAAGAGGTATCCCTTTACCTGAAGAGGGTAGAGTAAATAACAAGTTATTTATCGGGGGTGAAGTAGATTTAGGACTAGCAACCGGTAGAAAGAAATTACTTAAAAAGCTGCAAATATCACAGCACTCAGATATACTCTCTGAATACCAAGGTCAATTTCCTGTGATTTTGCTCAATCTTAAAGACGTTAAAGGTAGTAGTTACCAAGAAATTGAAAATGGCATAAGACGGCAGATTATAAGTCTATTTTTGCAACATCAATATCTAGAACATTACATAAGAAAAAATACGGGTATACTGAAGGATATTCAGAAACAAGAACTCAAGAAGTATTTTACAGGAGATATTGATAAAGATGACCTAAAAAGTAGTTTACGTATTTTAAGTGAAGTGCTGTACAAACATTTTAATCAGAAAGTCTATATATTAATTGATGAATACGATACACCGATCAATAGCTCCTACATTAAATTTGGTAGTAAGCCGGAAGAATTTGAGCAAGTACTCGAATTATTCCGTGGACTATTTGGCAGCAGCCTAAAGAGTAATCCTTACTTAGAAAAAGGTGTAATAACTGGCATATTACGGGTTGCTAAAGCTAATTTATTTTCAGATTTGAATAATGTTCGTGAATATACTCTGCTAGATGAGAAATTTGCTAAGTTTTATGGATTTACCCAAGCAGAAGTTGATGAGTTATTAACCAAAGTACCACTTGACACAAGTCCTGAGGAAATTAAAGCTTGGTATAATGGTTATACTTTTGGTGGTGAGGTGATCTATAACCCATGGTCAATTATGTTATGTTTAGATAGTAGAGGCAAACTTGATCATTATTGGCTAGATAGTGGAGGAACAGGTCTTATTGATAAAACATTGTTATCAGATGAGATGCAAGAAGATTTACAAAACTTAGCTGCCGGAAAGAGTATTATCTCACCTATTACCAAACAAATAAGTTTTGCTGATATCAATAAGCCGGTAGGACTATTTAGCTTGTTATTATTTAGTGGTTATTTAAACCCTACTGCCAAAAAGCCAGAAGAAAATATCTATGAATTATCAGTACCGAATAAAGAGGTAAGATATATATATAATGCAAGAATGCTGCAATGGGTGACTGATCAGTTAAAAATTGATAGTTCTAGATATTATTCTTTTGTCAGTTTATTACCCGCCTGTAAGATAGAAGAATTTAAAAAACGGCTGCAAGAATTACTATTAAACGCTACCAGTTTTTACCAAACAGGTGAAAAAAGAGCTGAAATATTTTACAGCGGTTTTATGCTTGGTTTAATTAATATACTAGCACCGGATTATATCATAGAAAGCGAAAGAGAGAGCGGCAGTGGTAGAGCTGATATTACGTTGCTACCTAAAGCAGGAAAGCAGAACAATGCTATTATTATTGAATATAAAATATGCAAATCTCCTGATATTCTAGAATCTGTTGCAAAAGAAGGACTAGCTCAAATAGTGAGAAAAAAATATGAAACTAAAATAAAAGAATACTCACATGTTCAGAAAATCATCAAAATTGCTATGGCTTTTTGCGGCAAGGAAGTGGCACTGCAGTATCAGATTGATGTAGTCTTTTAACTCTTTATATAGGATTTATACGATAATTTACTGATACGGCTACAATGCTAAGTTTCCGTTGCCAATGGAATTCGGTTAAGAGAATCCAATGATAATGGGTCTAGTGGAAACAATAATGGTATGGATCTACCCTATATACAGAATGAATAGCAGTTGTTATTCTTCTAGATTTAATATATTAAAACAACAATAGGGAGACCCAAAATGGAATATAACATAATAGGAATAGATTTAGCAAAAAATATTTTTCATCTTCACGCAGTAGATAAATATGGAAAAAATATTTTTAAGAAAAAATTAACAAGAGAAAAGTTTTTAGATTTTATGGCTAACCAGCCAAAATCATTAGTAGGAATGGAAGCATGTGGCGGTTCTAATCATTGGGCTAGAGAGCTTCGTCGGCTTACGCCTCCTCGCAATGACGGAGAAGCTATCTAGGAGACTGTCGGAAATAACTAAAGTAATTCTTATTTGGCTCTTTTTGGCTGCTAATAAACAGGATTTTCTTGAAATCAGGTACACTATTCCTTCAGAAATCCTATTTATTCTTGCCGAAAAATAGCTCAAAATATAATTAATTAGTCATCTCCGACAGTCTCCAGAACTTTAACGGATTAACTATATAAGGAAGAAGTATGCAAATCTTATATTTTTTAAAGGCTACACCATTATATGTGTATTTATTATTTGGTTACTTAATTTTTATAGGAGTTAAAGCAACTAAGCAAAGAGTTGTATCACCACCAAAATTATTTATTGCTCCTGTTGTTTTCTTGTTATTTTCTATAAAGGGATATTCTAATGTGAAAGACTTAATGTTATTTTTTATTGTACTGATTATTTCAATTATTGTTAATTGGCAATTTTTTAACAAACCTCCTATACAAATTAATAATAATAAAATAATTATTCCAGGTTCATGGCAACCATTTATATTGATAATCATCATCTTTTCAATCAAATATTTTTTTGGGTATATGCACGCTGTAAATCCAGAGCTAGCTACAAAATATAAAATAATAGAATTAATAATCTCAAGTTGGGCATTGGGAATCATGTTTTTTAAAGCCATATATTATTATAGGCTAACCTGTTAAGGTGCTAGATAGCTTTTCCGTCATTGCGAGGAGTGCATAAGCACGACGAAGCAATTGTAAGGTGTCATATATGGACGAGTGAATTTGTCAATAAAGAAAATAAAAAATAGAGCCACAAAGGAAGCGGTCATATATTCGGCATCGAGTGCCATAATGGTTTCTGCATTCTTCTAAATA
>JAHFPS010000082.1 GCA_023269695.1 Rickettsia sp. | reverse complement strand
TTACATTAATAATCATTCAGATGCTCATCAGTCTAATAATATTAGTAATATCTCTTTAGAGTAATAGCGACTTCCAGTCTAGATATCAACCCACCAGCTTCAGCTGGTTGTTATTGAGTTGTTACTTTTTTCAAAGCATTAATTATCTATAAGATCGATTTTAAAACATTAAAGTAGAAAATTATTGTCATCAATGCTCAAAAAATCAGTAAGTACCAAACATAAGTAAAAAATACATAAGCTAGACTTTCACAGAAATAATAAATGACTTGCAGAACTTATAGTAATTTTTTATAATTCATGTATCAATTACTACAAAACTTACGCTATGTTATCTCAAGTATGACTAAAAACCTTGGTTGAAAGCCATTTTCTCATAGTAAAGAATTTTAATAATATCTCAGTACAAAGCCACTTGTCGTAAAACATAGCGTAAGTTTTGACTACCATCTAAAGCCAGCGGTTTGGATTAATGCTTGTAAAGCATATTAAAAGCGTGAATGCTAAAACTAAAGTTTTGAGGGAAGTATTAATATTTAAGTAGTACGTTCAAACTTGGAGGATATAATGGAGAAAATCAGTATAGAAGATTTAAAAAAAGAGCAAGCTGCAAATAAGTTATATAAAGAAGCCAAACAGATATCGCATGAAGCATGGGAATTTGCAATAGCTAAAGCTGATGATAAGTATGATAAGGAATTTGATGCAAAGTTTCAAAAATTCAAAAGTAAATTAGCTGAAGCAGATGTACTTATTCCTAGTAATAGTGAATATCAGAAGTGGACTATAGTCGAAAGGTTTTTAGCAAGTTCTGTAGCAGAGGATGATCCACATTGTGATGTAAAACGTTTTGAAATTAAAAAATGGTTTGAATATCATACACGTTTTCTTAATAAACAGATAACGAATCCATGTGATTATATGGTTGAAACTATCTACAACATACTATCAGATAGTGAATGTTGGAATGGTTTTGAACTTAATAGAACTGCTGTGGCAAAAAAATTAATGACATCTAAAATGTTAGATGGTAGAGAGTTAGATGGTTTTGAGCTTTACCATATTGCTTGTCAGCTTTGCTTAGAAGATGAGATCAATAATATATTTGGGGAAAGTAAAAAAGAAGGATATCCTATAGAAGAATATATACGTAGTGCTAATAAATTACCAAATCTAAAAATTTTTTGGTATTATTATGCAAATGTTATTAACGTTGAAAACCCTGATCCAGATATGGTTCATAAGTTTAAGGAATTAGCAGGTGATATAGAAGATAAGCAAATTTTGTATAGATATGGGATTGATTGTGCAGTAGAGCGAGGTAGTAAGGAAGCAGTAGAGTTTTTCTGGAATAAACTACCCAATAAGGATCCTGAGGTTCTAATAGAGGTAGCAATAAAAACTAAAAATAGTAGTTATGCACCTAGTAATTCTTACATTGTAGCTTTTTGTGTTGATCAATTAGAGTCTTATGGACAACCAGATCTCTTTAGGAAACTTATAAAGAAAGATGTGATCAAGAATAGCGATTATTATGGTAGTTATTCTCATGTGATGGGTAATTTAAGACCAGATCATTTTTATAAACATATAGAAAAAGTAATTAAACATTTAAATCCAAGTGATTTGCCTGAAAAAGAGTATGAGAATTTAACTTGGAACACATGTGAGAGTATAGTTTCTGGTCCTAGAGTTATATTTGATCAAGCAGTACAGTTTTTAACTTGGTTATGGGACTTACCAGGTTATGAAAGTCATCAACAACATTTTCACGATACTATAGAAACAACATCTAGTATATTAGGCGATCTTATAAAAATTGGGGTGTTAGAGCCTGTTCATAAAATCCTTGATTCAATGGATAGTTTTCATGCTAAATTATTTACTCTAACATGCCAGGAAGGAGGTAATGTTTGTTACAGTTTATACACTCAAAATGATGGAAAGTTATTACAAAAACTTTTAAGCTCTATTAAGACTACCATTAAGAAACCTACCAAGAAGTTTTTAGAAAAACTAGACCAAGATGTACTACAAAAATTAGAGAGTGTGTTATGTAATGATAAGAAACTAGCCTCTCACAAAGGAGAAGGTGATAGTTGCTCAAGTGATAATGTTTCTGTTTCTTTACAAGCATTTAATTTTTATAAGCAGTATGATAGGCAATCGCTAGAAAAACTATTATGCAATATACTTGGTGATGCTAAAGGAGGAAAGCTTTTACACAAAATAGATAAAGTAATGTCGAATAAATTAGGTAATATGATTGCTAATACTCAAAAATCGTATAAAGACTCTCTATTTTATAACTCTAGTGATAGTGACCATCATGATGTTTCACAAGATGATGGTGGCTCATCGGATACTGAAGTATTAGTAATTGGAGAAGGACATACTGCTGAATCAGCGATTCCAAATATGTGATAGAAGGATGGTAAGTACTAGGATATAGGCGTTCTGACGTAGACAATGGCATTCGGTTAAGAAATGATAGAATGGTGATAATAACTTGTGATAGAATAAGCCCTAGATAAGTAATTAGCAAAGGGGTGTTAAAATGCAAATGGAGGAATCTATAACTTTTTGGTCTGAAGTAAAAGATATATTCAAGCAAATAAGCGAGAAATTTGATACTGTATGGCAAAAGAGAAAACGTGTATTGAGTACACAATTATTAGTAACATTTATATTAAAGTTGGGGAAGCATCCCCTAATTTGATTTAAGAGGAATTCGGCTCTTTGATAATTTAAGTGTAATTCATGTGTTTATTGCCATACAAGCCTTATGCTATGATAGCATTTTTAACTTTTAGTGCAAATTATAAAAAGCATAACTTAGAGTAAAGTAGAAGCAGTATATATTAAGTTAGCCTCTTAAATCAAATCGGGGGATGCTTCCCTCAATGTCTCTATCTTTGATTTATCTGTGTGATTTATAGACCTTGTTACAACAGAAATGTAAGATAAAATAGTATCTAATTATTAAAAAACTTGATTACTACAGCTTGTTATAATAGGAATTAAGTTAGGGACTTACAAGGTTATTTGTAATGGATGCTAAGATTAAGTTGCGTTTGAGTTGGATTAAGTTATATAAACAGTTAGAGCATGCAGGGAAGGTATGCGAACATTATGGTATTTCACGCTTTACATTACGCAAGTGGTACAAACGCTATGAAGTATTAGGTAAAAATGGTTTGTGTGATATTAGTAGTAAGCCCAAAAACTTTCCTTTTCAAAAAAGAAGTGAAGTTGATGAAAATCTTATACTTAAGTTAAGGAAAGAAAGGAATCTAGGATCACGACGCATTCATAGTGAATTAAAGCGTTTATATGGTATCTCATTTTCTACAGCTACTATACATAAAGTGCTTAAAAAACATAATGTAGCTCCGTTGAATTTAAAACGTCATTATCGTAAACAGATTAAACGTTATAGTTCTAAGATTCCAGGAGAAAGGGTGCAAATGGACGTTTGTAAAATCGCTAATAATTTATACCAATATACTGCCATAGACGATTGCACTAGGTATAAGGTATTGGCTTTATATAATCGGCGTACTGCTACAAATACTGTAACTTTTTTGGAACAGGTTATAGAACGTATGCCTTTT
>JAHFPS010000055.1 GCA_023269695.1 Rickettsia sp. | reverse complement strand
CAAAAAATATCATGGTTCGCAGATGCGGCAATCCGGTGAACCTTATTACTCTCACCCTATAGAAGTAGCATACATGGTTGCACAGCACACAGCATTAGAAATGCCACAATATTTCAGGACTAGTACCTACCTTGGAATTCCGAAAATTGAACAAATATTAGCAAGGCTACGTTTTAAGAATATGCAGATACAGAACGATCACCAAACTTTACGTAATACATAATATTTCTTCAGCTTTTTGTAATATATAGAAACTTTGCTTAAAAAGTCCTACATGTCTAAAGAGATAGATAATTTAACTGAATTCTTAACAAAAAGTAAATAAACTGTATTAACTCTCCTCTAATATTTTGATAGCTAATGCGTATAGTTCTTGCTCTATCCATTCTACCCGAGCTAGTTTTGCCAGTGGTATAAAGTTATCTAAAGTATCCAAAGCAATTCTTTCTTGTTTTTCTTTTGACTTAATATGATGAAGGGTTTGCATATTATGTAATCTATCAGCAAGTTTGATATACCATGCATCCAAATCTTCTGACTCGTGTAATTTCTGCAAGGCATCTACTCCTGCAATTTTTACTTTTTTTGTTGTAATATCATCAAGCTTCGTCAGTTTGTTAACTAATTCTGCTATTTTTGTGCCAAATGAAAGTTGTATCTGAGCAATAGTAATATCTGTATCCTCTACAATATCATGCAATAATGATGCTGCTATTATTTCAGTTTTACAGGAAATTTTGGCTGCTATTAATGCGACCTGTATTGGATGATGGTAATATGACTCTCCAGAGTGTCGTTTTTGATCTGCTTGATATTGAATAACGTATTCTAATGCTAGTGCTATAACAGTAATATCTATTATGGTACTGTGCCTTTTACTACATGCTATAATTTTATCCAAGAACTCCTTTCTCAAAGATTTCATGACTTTTTCATCGGTCATAAACAACTCCCTATTGAATGTTTACTATCCCCTAATATCATTCTTGGTCTTGTAATGCTCCTGCCCCTGCTATTGGCACTTCTTCTGTAATTTCAGATAAACAATAAAATTCTGGTGCTGGCTCAACAAAATTACTCCAGTATTTTATCCCTTCTGATCCAGAGTCTTGGATAGTGTGATAATAGGAATGACCACGTGATACTTCCTCAACAAAATAAGCAAATGCCTTGCCTCTGGACATCATCTCATCCCATAATATTTCTTCTCTACCTTCTACTCCTAATTTATGTTGAACAATTTCTGGTAAACATTTTTTTGCTACATCTCGTATTTGAGGTGATATTGATGTTTTTTCCATTAGTTCAATCGATTGCTGATCTCCTAACTCGGCTCCTATTAGCAGAGTTAAATCAGCAAGGAAGTTATCTTTATCAGCACCATAACCTTTCCTCAGATACTCTGACAAATATGAAGCAGCTTCTTGTTTTCCTGCCACTAAATGTAAATATAAATTCCAGGCAGTATTTTTCCGGCTATTATTAAATATTTCTTGAAATTCTGAAAGTTCAGGATTTTTAACTGTCTCCAACATAGAAATATCTGAGTGATAATTCTCTAAAACTTTTGCAAAATTAATTTGATACCCCTTACTTAAATAGCTGTGAATTTGTGCTTGATCGTGTCTTGATGTATCAGACATAAGTACTCTACTATATAAAAATTTCTTACCTGGCATAGTTACCTCTTATTTACTTGAGTGTTATTTAATTGTAGTTTTGATGTATTTAGTGGTGGTGGTATATTAGATGGAGCTCTACTCATGAATCTTCCTATCATCCGCTCTGTTTTCTTAGCTGCCTCAGCTTTCCTTGCCAAAAACTCATCTCTTTCTTTGCTTTTTGGTAGCGGTTTACCGGTTTTAATTGACTCTTGCTCTTCTAGCTTTAGTTTTACAAAAATATTCAATTTTTCTTTATCAGGATTAGATTCTGGTAATTTATCAGCAAATAGTTGTAGTTTATTCAGTTGTTTATGATGATATTCCTCAACGGCTTCTATCTCGGTCATTGCTTGGTCTACTTCTTTCACCATTTGAGTAGCTCGTTGTAGTATCTTATCAAACTCAGGTAATTGTGGTTGTACTGGAGTTAAGCCTAATTTTTCATAACCACCACATATTTTTACAATGTTCTCTAACTCTTCTAATGCTGTACTACTTGCATCTGCTTTTTTCTCTTGTTGATATGCTACTGCATGGATATTATAATGTCTTTCTACTGACTTGCTTGCTAGATCAGGATATAGTTCAGCAAGTTTGTGTAATGCTTTTCTTTCTTGAACTCGCAAGTCAGTTTCCGGTCGTAATGCATCTAAGATTGTTTGATATCTGGTAATTGCTTGCTCAGGAGACATATCGTGGATACACTGATAGTTTTCTGACATTTTTTCAAATAATTGTCGATTAGCAACATTATTACTCTTTTCTGTTAACTGCATCCCCCGTGATATCGATTCTGCTTGTCGTTTTGCTAACTCATAATGCTCAGCTGTTTTCTCTAATGTTTCTTTGGGTAATTTTTGCCTATCATGATGAGCTTTGTTATTTTCTTCTTGCATTGACAAATCACTACTATTGACAGCATTAGCAGTAATCATCATATCCTGAGCGGTAGTAATAGTTTGAGAGAAGTCGATCTCTTGCCCCTTATTCTTCTCCAATGCTAACATCATTTCTCGATATTTACCTTGGGTTACTGGCAAACTATAGACATGTCCTAGATGTTCTATATAACCTATCGCCTCATCTCCTTCACCATTGAATTTCACTGGCTTTGGACTACTGATTTCTGACAATTTGCCTTGACTATCATAATGAGCAGTAAAATATACCGCACGATCCTTGGCAATATTTCGACCATTTTCATCTTGCACGGCTAATGACAAATGCATTGAACCGTTTTTACTTGCCAATTCTGTTGGAAAATCTATGGTTCGGTAGCTATTGATTTGCTTAGAAGTGCCATCTGACAAAGAAACTAGAGCATTAATTTTATGAGTTGTTTCCTTGATAGTAGCTAACTCATCACCTGAATCATTTTTTACTATCTGGCTTCTGACATTACCTTGCCTATCACCATCTTGCCAGTTCATTGTATGAAATTGATTAGCAAAATTATGATGAACTGTCTTGTATCCAGCTATCTCTGTTCTTTCTAGTTCAGCTTTAACTTCGGTATTTGCAAAGGCTTGATCAATTATTGCTCTATTATTGACATTTTTAAGATATTCAGCAAATTCCTGGTTGTCATAGTCAATTACTGTTACATCATGATTCTGGACTATATATTCTCTTAAAATATCACGTTGTTTTTGCAGAATTTCCTGCCTGATGGCTTCGGTAATCGGATCTAGTTCTTCTATATTCAGAAAGCTGCTACTAGCTGAATTAGTTAAAACAACTAAGTCTTGTGATTCTTCTATTTGTTCTACAACCTCATTACTATCCTCTTGAAGAATATTAGTGGGTGTTAATAATTGTGGTTTATCTTTCATAATCCTACTCTATTATCTTGTAATGACGTATGTGCCTATAATTCGTCATTGCGAGACCACGTAGTGGTCGTGGCAATCTATAAAAGTGATTAGAAATGGATTGCTTCGTCGGCTACGCCTTCTCGCAATGACGCCGGTATTGCTAATACTTACGTTATGAGACTGCAAAAATAATAGAGTTTGACTAGTGGAAGAGATTTGTGTATGATCATAGGTACACCTCAATAACGGTTGTAATTTAATAGCGATGCTATTGGATTAATTAATTTAGCTAGTAAGTACTTTGAGCCGCAAAACTGTTGGTACTTACTAGTTTATAACCTAAATGTAATATTCAAGTTTTAGCCTATTAATAATAAGCTAAACGTTTGAATGTTACACTGGCTTTTTTAGAATGAGACTTATAGCTAACCTGATCCGTCATTGCGAGGAGCCACTTTGTGGCGACGAAGCAATCCATAAAAGTGGATTGCCACGACCACTACGTGGTCTCGCAATGACTCTCGGGTAGCTAAACCAAAATGTGTATTTTGGCTCTAAAAAATTAATCAGTAATTACTGACTTCTTTTTTTTTGGTCTCATCCTATTTTTGCAGTCTAGTATAGTTATTTTGGGGTGTCAAGTAAATTATGTCCTCAGGACATGATTTATTGTTATTATTTAAATGGCACTTTTTATATTAGAAAATGGCTCTTGTTTATAAAATACAAGAATTTTTAAAGAGAAAATTCGACGAATTAAATTTAAAAAGAACGGATTTTGCTAGAAATAGCGGCATTCCCTATCCTACTGTAATTGATATAACAAAAGGATATAAACTAAATCCTGATATAAGTAATATACTTAAAATTGCCAATTATTTTAGATGCTCAATTGATGAAGTTATAGGTAGAAATGACTATACTACTTTACCTAACACAAGAAATTTGGCATTTCATGAAATTACTTCAGAAGAGATAATAACTAATATAAGAAGATTTCTAGAAAACAAAGTAAAGAAACAAAATCTAAATTTGTATAAACTAAGTATAGATATAGGCTTTAGTATTAAACCTTTACATAGTTTCGTTAATGTCAATAGAGGACAAAAAACTTTAAATAGCCAAATCATAGTAGCCCTAGCAGATTATTTTCAAATATCACTAGATGAAATGATTGGCAGAATTGACCCTGCTACTTCTGATGATGATGATAAACTTTCGTCATTGCGAGGAGACGAAGCCGACGAAGCAATCCAAGAATAGTGGATTGCCACGACCACTGCGTGGTCTCGCAATGACGGTGTGTTGCAAAGTGACTCCTCGCAATGAGGGAGTAATGTTAGTCGCGTTAGATATAAAAACATTATATTGACTTTAGACAAATAGATATTTAAAATCTAAGGCGGGATTGCTGCAAAGTAATTCTGGGATTTCAAAACCTTTACCTTAGGGGTCATCAACCTAAAATGATGATACTTGACTTTTTATGGTCGGGGAGACGATAGTTATGTCCAGGGCTTAAATGTTTACATTTAAGCCTAAAGACTATCGTAGCTGTCCTAAGGCGGTTTTTTGAACTCCCCGATCACCAATCTAGATTCACTTTTTCTAAAAATCTTGTCTTTGGTGGTCAAAAACTTACAGTTTTTTGACATTCAGGGGAAGATTATATGCATTTAAGTTGGGATTTGGATACAACCATTTTTACTATTTTTTTAACTTTTAACTTAGCAGTAGGTCTATTTTTTAGTCGTGGTATAAAAAATATTAACGAATATGCTATAGGCAACCGCAATTTCTCCACCAACACTATAACTGCTACAATTATTGCCACTTGTATTGGCAGTGGCTTTTTCTCTGGGGCAATTACTGAATCTTATAAACAAGGTTTATATTTTATCATTCCGGCAATTGGTGAACCTTTGGCTCTGATAATCGTTGGTTATTTATTAGCTCCACGTATGGCAGAGTTTTTAGGTAATATTTCCATAGCTGAAGCCATGGGGACTCTTTATGGTAAAAAAGTTCAATTGGTTACAGCTGTAGCAGGTATTTTCCTTTGTATAGGAATAGTTGCTTTGCAATTTCAGGTTTCAGCTACCATGCTGCAACTTTTCTTTAATGTTTCCAGTTTTTATGCCGTTTTGGCAAGTGCTGTTATAGTGATATTATACTCAGCTTTTGGTGGTATAAAGGCTGTTACTTTTACAGATATTATACAATTTTTTACTTTTGGTACTATCGTGCCTGTAATTACTCTGACAATTTGGGGAACTATCCATGATCCTCATAAAGTTTTTGTAACAATTAATGAGAATCCTTTATTTGATTATAGCCAGCTATTTAATTTTCATAATCTTAAGTCTATAAGTTCCTTTTTCCTATTATTATCTTTTCTAATTCCAGGTTTCCAACCGGTTTTTTTCCAAAGATTGGCAATGGCTAAGAATATCATGCAAGCTAGACAGTCTTTTATAACAGCAGGTTTAATTTGTCTTGTGATATTAGTAATAACAATCTGGGTTGGAATATTATTACTGGCAGATAATCCTAATCTTAACCCTAATAACTTGTTAGCCTATATTATAGAGAATCACAGCTATCCAGGATTAAGAGGACTTACTGCTATAGGTATTATTGCGATAATCATGTCTACTGCAGACTCATACATCAACTCTTCAGCCATATTATTCACTAATGATATTTTAAAATTATTAGATTTTAAGATTATAAAAAAGATGCGTAATAATCTTAGTGATCTCCTTATATTACGTATTTCAGCTGTTTTTGTTGGTATTTTTGCTATTCTCCTAGCTTTCAAAGCAAGTAGTATACTTGATTTACTGTTAATAGTATTAGGTTTTTATATGCCTATAGTTTCGGTACCTTTCCTTTTGGCAATTCTAGGCTTTCGTAGTAGTAGTAAAGCAGTATTAATCGGCATGTTTGCTGGATTTATTACAGCAGTTAGTTTTAAAATCTTAAATGTAAAAATGGATGTTGTGGTACCAGCTATGGTAGCTAATTTGTTAACTTTGATGTTTAGCCATTACTTTTTTAAACAAGCTGGTGGTTGGATTGGTGTGAAAGACCCCAGCCCTATCATCGCTCTTAGACTTGAACGTAATAGAAAATTCAGGAAAATTATTAGTTCAATCAAACAATTTAATCTGATAAATTTTTGTAAAGGCAATCTACCAAAAGATGAAATTACTTATTTTCTATTTGGCTTCTTTGTAATAATATCCACTTATTCCTCGTTATTTACTATCTCAGAACATTATAGCACAAAATATGCTGATATTTATCACTTCATTTACTATTCAGTATTAATAATAGCTACCGGGCTTGTAATTTATCCGATATTGCTGCATCCTAGATTAAAAAATGAGAGCTTTATAGCATTAGCTTGGAATCTAAGTATTTTATATCTGTTGATTTGTGTTGGAAGTATGTTGGTCATGATTAGCGGATTTAATCAACTACAATGTATGATATTTATTATTAACTTATTAGTTACAGGGATATTGCTAAGGTGGCAAGTAGCTTTATTTATAGCGATTTTTGGTACATTTGCATCATTGCAATTTTTTAAATGTTATATGGGTGAAGACTATTTAACTAGTAATTTCGGTAGTATACAACGTCAAATGAGTCTCCTTTTGTTACTATTTAGTAGTGTGTCAATAGTATTTCTGAAACCAAAACAAAAATATGAAGAACTGTCTGAAACCATGAAGAGTGCATGGGAAGCAAAATCAAGACAACTAATGCATGATTTGATAAAAATGGCACAACATCAAGAAGAGTTTTTTAATAGAATAACAACTCAAGAACAACAGCAACTTCATACCTTGTACCTTCAATTTAAAGAATTGTCTGCAAAACTACAAAAAACAACTAATAAAGACCAAATTTCTCAGAACACTGAAGAATTATGTGAAACAATAAAACGAATAGAGGCTGGAGCTTTATATCTTTCAACTATTACTCATAGAGTAAGACATCAGGTGCATATTAAGCTTACTAAAATCAACATTATGGATTTGGTAAATGAAGTAGTAGTAGAATGTAAAAAATTACTTGCTCAACCATCACGGTTTATTAGCCAATATAAAATAAAATATCCTAACATAATATGTGACCCAGAAAAACTGAAGGCAGTAATAAAAAGCCTGTTGATTCATGCTATCAACAATAATGTCGATAGTAATCTGGTGGGTATTTTTCTAGAGGATGATATTCTAGATTTTGAGCTAAATATATCAAAAACTAATAAAAGTAAAAAATCAATTGAAGCAATAAGACTAACAATAAAAGATCAAGGCGATAAACTTACTGAGCAACAACTTAAATTGATTTTCACTCCAACTTTCAGACAGAATGATGAACTAACTTTTTTTGAGTGCTTAAATATTATAGATGCCCATTATGGGAATTTTAAGGTCGATAATAACCAAGATAAAGGTATGAATTATAGTATCACTATTCCTGCTAATATTAAGGAGATTCGACCTAAAGTAATGGATTTGCCTGATATAAGAATTGAGAATTTGGAGAAGATTACAGAAATATTTTTACAGAAACAAAAGGACGATAGATTAAATATAGCACAAAAGTTTTTTCAAGCAGGGTTTGACCTTGATATTATTGAACGAGTTACCTTACTTAAAAAGGAAGAGATTATCAATATTAAGGTTACTTGAAAAAAGGTTATATATTACCCACATCTTTTGAAATTAAAGATATATGGGTAATAGTAAGCTCTAAACAGAGAACAACCCTTTAATTGTATAACAATCAATAATTTGTTATTAACACTTCATTAGATGTTCTGCGGTAATTTGATATCGAATATTTGATTGTAATAGTACTAATGTTAAAATCTTTATATAACTCTCTAATAAAACTTGTATCACTGTTAGAAATCATAAGCTTGGTTCCTTTGTTAGATAAT
>JAHFPS010000081.1 GCA_023269695.1 Rickettsia sp. | reverse complement strand
TTAATTAAATTGTTATTTAATTTGGAGCAACTGAAAAACATTTTTCACCAGACTCCGTACAAGTAAAGCATATTTCGCTTCACTCGTCCATACCATCATTCTTAGCAACGGCGGAAATCTATAATATTTCAGAGCTTTTCTGGCTTTATTTGTGGATACCAATATAAAGAACTCCATCTTTTACCATTACAAAAGCTTGAATGTTTTTGGTGTGTTTGCTTTCCTTACCGAAAGTAGTTGCGGTTTGGTAATTACTGACCTAAGCTAGTTTTCTTTTGCCCATAAATCCATATTATATTGTTTACAATACTCAAACATAGATACAGTATTAGAGTGATCTATTCCAAATTCCTTTATTTGCGGTTTACCAAAAAATTTATAACTAAATAAGTTTTTTGCTTTACATGCGGCTTTAGCTCCTTGAGTATATAAGTAACTAACTTGAGCTACATTTTTACGATTATCTCTATATAAATAATAATATATAGTATACGCTTTATTATAGGATTTTATAGCTTCTTTTATCTTATCTTGGGCAAACAAAATATCACCTTGTACTACGTAACTCGTTGCTAGGTTGGGGTCTTCCAAATAATCTGCATTTTTAGGATTCCTACGCTCATCGGCTAAAAATATGGAGATAGCTTGGTTAATATGATTTGAGCCTTGGTCTAGTCTACCAAGACCTAATTCACTTCTTGCCATCTCAGTATAAATAAGACCTAATATTTCAGGAGACTCTTTTTGAGAAGATTTACACAAATTATATAATTGTTTAAGTTGAGTATATGCTTTTTGGTATTCTTTAAGAGAATTCAACAGTTCTGCTTTAGATATATAAGTAGTCATCAGAAATGGATCATCAGGACTTATGCCATTTTTAATATATGCCTCTATAGTTTTAGTATTCAGCTCTAATGATTCAGTATATTTTCCTTGTACAAATAATGACCATGCCTTAACACCATATATACAACCTATATCACTTTTGTCTATAAAACCTTTATCAAACATTCTGTCTATAATTTGTATGTTTTCTTCTGCTTCTTGAATTTGTCCCAATGTAATATTACATATTGCTAAATTTAAAAATAAACTCCATTTTAAATGTTCATAACCTTTGATATGCTTAAATATTTCTTTCGCTTTTATAAAATATTCCATGGCCATTTTATAGTTAAAATAACTTACATGATACCCACCTATTACGTATATGTAATCTGCATATATATATTTTTCATCATCATTCATTAACCACAATTTAAATTTTTCTTTTTGTTCAACTTTATTGAACCATTGAACTTTTTTTTCTAAATTAGAATAATTAAGAGAATTATAATATTGAAGCATTAATTGCAAATTAAGTGCCATAAGTCTATATATATTTGCATTATATTTCTCAGCATTCCTAGCAAGAACCTCAAGATTTTCATTCATAGTTTTCGTTTTTCTAAAAAGTTGAGCTTCTACCACACTTTTTGGTACACATCCGATTAATTTAGTAATGATGTCATCTAAATAAGCTTTATTATTCTCACCACAATTAATCTCGGCTATTTTCTGAGCAATAACATCATGCATTTCAAAGATAGGATTAGTGTCATTAGAATCAATGTTAGATATTAAGGCAAATTTAGATAATTGATAAAGATCATCGTTTATGGTACTTTTATCGTTAGTAATAAAACTTAGTAATTCTTTCGAGAAACCTTGGTTATTTATCAAGGCTATTTTATTTAGTAAATTTTTAGTACTTGGCTTTAATTGATTGATAGCTAATATAATGTTCAATTTAATCTTGTCTGCTGATTGTTGGGTTTTTTCCTTATATTCTTCTATATCTAAACCTGGTACATTGTTTAATAATTGTGTACCTTGTACTATCAAAATAGGATAACCAGCAAATTCTTTGATCAAAAATTCTACTAATTTTGGATCATTATTTTCTAGAATATTATTAGCAAGAATACTGACATCACTTTTTTCAAAGGCAGTCATTTTGATTATATTAGGTAATATTTCACTATCTTGGGAACAAAATATAACGTGTCCATTATGTTCCCAATCAATAAACTCTTGAACTTTTTTATTTCCACCTATCTTTAGATTATCAAATATTATTAACCATTTATCTTGATTCGATAAATAGTTCATTAGTTCTTTTCGTACTAACATTATATCTTCTGATATTAAATTAGATTTAGCAGTACTATTGATAGATTTTGCTAGCTTTAGCAATCCTTCATTAATATCTAAATTACAGTCAATAAACCAAATAAGTTTATAATCATTTTGATTCTTATAAGAATACATTCTAGCAAGCTGTGTTTTCCCCATACCACTGGTACCTATAATACCTGCTTGTCGATATTTAATTAAATTATTTTTGAGTAGATTTAGTTGTTTGACATGATTAACAAAATAAGTAACTGGTGTAACAAAATTAGATATAGATATTTGTTGTTGAGCGAATGAATTATGTGTAATTATTAATATTATTAATGATATAAAATATTTATTCATTCCTTCTCTTTATATTTATAGCTAAGAGCTTGTTGTAAAACTGTAGATTTATAAATTCAAACGATTTAAAAGTAATTTACTCATAGCAAGATAGATAAAATTTTGTGATGATGAGGTTAAAAAATCATATTCTTTAGATAGTCTTCTACTCCTATTAAGCCAACCAAAAGTACGCTCTACCACCCATCTTCTTGGTTGCACTTTAAATCCGGCCTGAGTGCTTGGCAATAATTCCGGAGGTGTATCTTTATGCACCCAAAATCTACAAGCCGGTTGCTTTACTATCTCAAGCTCTATATCATATTCTTTTTTTATGTGTTCCTTTAAATTTTTACCTTGATACCCCATATCAGCCCACATCTTTTTGACCTTAGCATATTTATGTTGCATATTACAAATTGCAGGTTTGATACCGTATCGATCATTCTCATTTGCAGAACCGACATAACAACCTAATACAAAGCCTTGTGTATCAGTAATGATATGCCTCTTTCTGCCTTTGATGTTCTTAGCTCCATCATAACCTTTAGACCCCCTTTTTCTGTTGTCTTTACAGACTGACTATCTATTATACAAGCACTAGGATCATCATTCCGACCTAATTTCCGTCTAACATCCTTGGTAATCTCATGGTTCATATGTTCAAATACACCTTGTTTTTTCCATCTTCTAAATTGCTCATATACTGTCTTCCAAATTGGAAAGTCATGCGGCATATATCTCCACTGACACCCAGTACGTAATACATAAAAAATTGCATCCAAAATCTCTCTTTTACTATGTTTTAAAGGTCTCCCTCCCTTTAAATACGATACTTGAAACAATTCCTCTATCCTTGACCATTCTTCATCTGTTAAATCTGTTGGATAATTTTTTCTGCTCATTCTTTTATACTTCTTGCTAATAATACTTTATTCACCTCTATCATACCTTAATTTTAGTTTGCGGACAAGCTCTAACTCAACTTGCCTTAGTAATTGAAGGTAAAGGCAGCAATCATTCTCGCTATCGCAAGTTACAAAGATTTTTCTCTGGGTTTAATTTTAGCTATACTGCACTGGCTAAATTGTTAATATCATTAGCCGGAATTGAATCAGAAAAATGGTTGTTAGCATTTGATCGTACTAACTGGAAGTTCGGCAAACTT
>JAHFPS010000080.1 GCA_023269695.1 Rickettsia sp. | reverse complement strand
TATTAATTAAATTGTTATTTAATTTGGAGCAACTGAAAAACATTTTTCACCAGACTCCGTACAAGTAAAGCATATTTCGCTTCACTCGTCCATACCATCATTCTTAGCAACGGCGGGAATCTAAGATCAATGGCATTCGGTTAAGCAGAAAAAGTATGATATAATAAATTCCATGTCAGCAATAAGAAAGGAGTATTGAGATAGAACAGGAAAAATCTTTAGAATTTTGGTCTGAAGTAAAAAATATCTTTAAAAGAATAAGCGATAAATTTGATGCTGAATGGCAAAAAAAATTGTTTATTGATGATGGGAAGATATTTAGAGAATTTAATACTAGGAGGCTGTGAGTTATTAGCAGATTGGTTACCTAAAATAACGGGTTCAATTGCTCGAATTAGACAGAAGGTACGACCGGAAAGACATTATCCTCGCATCTCTCTTAAGCCTAGTGATAAGTGGTCAACTTTCCGTAATTTAAGAGGATTAAATACTTAACCGAATGCCATTGGCTCCGTCACAACCCCAGCAAGGTAAATTCTGTAATTTTGGAAATTCAATCAGAAAACTATGGGAAAAACAGCAGCAATTTTGATAAAATTAAGGAGGCAGCTTGAGAGTTTTAGTAGTAGGAGCTAACGGTTTCATCGGTTCATATATCACTGCAGAGTTACTAAAGGATAACCATGATGTAATCTGTGCAGTGAGAGATATAAAGGCAACTGAAAGAAAATTTCCCAATACAAAAATTATTGCCTGCGATTTTAATAGTGATACTGATCAGCAAAAATGGATCGGCAAGCTACAAAATATTGATGTGGTTATTAATGTCGCTGGTGTGTTAACTTCAACTAATACCAACAAAATAGAAAATGTTCATATCTCTGGTCCAAAAGCTCTCTTCGATGCTTGTGTTATAGCAAAAATAAAAAGAATTATCCATATTTCAGCTCTTGGTATCGATGATGAAAAAACTACCGATTACGCTTTAACTAAGAGAGAAGCTGATAATTATCTAAAAACTTTCAAAAATATTGATTGGCTTATTTTGCAGCCATCTCTTGTATATACTAGTGGCTGTTATGGAGGCACTTCGTTATTCCGAGCCCTCTCAGCTTTACCTTATTTTATTCCATTAATAGGCGATGGTTTACAACAATTCCAACCTATACATATGGATGACTTAACTAAAGTAGTCCTTAACTGTGTAAAGAAAGATGGTGTAAGCTGTAAAGTGCTAAAAGTGGTAGGACCAGAAATAGTAACTGTCAAAGATATATTGATTAATTTTAGGAGATGGCTCGGCTTAAGCCCCGCTAGGCTAATTAAAATTCCGTTAATATTTATTAGGTTTGGAGCTAAATTAGGGGATATTTTTGGTATAGATCCGCTTAATAGCACCTCATACAAGATGTTAATGCAACCTAATATTGCTGATAAAGAAGACTTTATTAATTTTAGCTCTATTACTCCTCGAAGCTTTGAGCTGGGCTTAGCAACTGAGCCTCTTACGGTACAATCATTATGGCATGCTAGGCTTTTTTTACTAAAACCACTAGTAAGAATCACACTAGGCTTATTTTGGATTGTTACAGGTGTTATCAGTGCTTTTTTTGCTCCGGAACTTGCTATTAAAACGATAACAGAGTTAGGTTTCAGCAAGCATATTTCTCATTATATTCTATATTCAAGTTGCTTTACTGATATTATTCTCGGATCTCTGCTAATTATTAAGCATAGAATAACTAATATATGTGTGTTGCAAATCCTATTGATATTTGCCTATACATTGTTTCTAACCTTTATTAAACCTGATTTATGGCTTGAGCCACTTGGTTCACTTACTAAAAATATTCCTATTATACTTCTTACTATTATTCTACTTGCTATAGAAAGAGACAAATAATGGACTGGTATTTTATAATCAAAACCATTCATATCATTAGCTCCACTATTTTGTTTGGTACAGGTATTGGCACTGCTTTTTTCATGTGGTGGGCAAATAAAACTGGAGATTTAGCTGCAAAATCTTTTGCAGCCCGTAGTACGGTTATTGCTGATTTACTTTTTACTACCCCAAGCATAATAATCCAACCAATTAGCGGCATAATACTAGTCAATATTTTAGGATATGATTTTTTAGATTTTTGGCTTGTTTTAACGTATATAGGTTATATTATTGCAGGAATGTGCTGGTTACCAGTAGTTTGGATTCAAATTAAATTACGAGATATGGCTGTTAATGCATTAAACAATAACCAGCAACTACCAGATTCGTATTATAAATTATTTAAATTATGGTTTTATCTTGGCTGGCCAGCTTTCATAAGTCTAATTATTATTTTCTTCTTAATGGTATTCAAGCCAGTTTTAAATATTTGATTATAAAACTACAAAAGCTGGTTTCATGGACTTAAATTATACTTGATAATAAACCATTATCTTTATAACGATCTGTAGATCAGCGGCTATTTTCTTTTCAATATTGCTGAAAAAATAGGTGATTATAAAAAAACTTGATATAATAATATAGATAGATGTTATGAAAAAGCAATTGGTTCAAATAATGATGATTTAGGACTCTTATAATATTAATAATATGAAACAACAGACTCATATTGTCGAAAAATTATTGAAACAAAGGGTGATTATGCAGCTCAGCAAATTCTAAGTAGTCAAGGTTATGTAAGTCCAATAGATATTATGATTACTATAGGATGGCTTCAACCTATACACGCAAAAAATTGGCGACAAGGTAAAGAGCCATTTCTTGAAAAAGTTATTCAAGCTAATCTAAATAAAATAACAGTGGCTTTGAAATATCTAGCACAATGGGCATTAGACAAAGGTCTTAAGCCAAGTAAGACAGTTTATATGTCACATAATACAAAATCAAAAATAAGGCTAAGATTCAGCAAAAGTGGTAGACCAATTATTGAACAAAAATATTCCACCCATTATATATCACCAACTCTTAGTGAAAATAAAATTGCAAAGCTCAGGAACAAATGGGAGAAATCGCCAGATTTAGTAGTGTTTTGCTCAGTACATGACAAAAAGATTAACATGATATAATAATTGATAATCGTGGTATTAATGGCTTAATAAATATATCTATGATGTCGATTAATTCCTGTTTCATTTTATCTTGGTTGAGATATATTCTTCGCAAATAATCCAGTCCATATCGAAACAATGACATAGCCTTTCTACCATGGGTTTTTAGCTTTATCGATTTAATAGAATGCCGCCACATACCCACAACATAAGCAAAGGTAAATGCTATAGCTAGTATTCCTAACAATTTACTTATTCTATCTAAATGTACCAGGTGGGTATTTTCAAAGTTGAAACCTCTGGTTTTAAGACAACCAAAAAGTGTTCCAATTTCCCAATGTCTTTTTTAGGTAGTCATAGCTTGATATGGGTTATCATTGGTAGCAATAATTACTAATTCCCCTTCTCCATTCATCACCAATAAATTCACGATCTCCCAGTAATGATGATATTTTCTCTACTCCAAATGATCCCAAAAATCTATCTATTAATTTCTGACGTTCATTACTATTTGAAACACCAGTTTTCGCTAACATATCCCACATAATCGGTATCGCTATGCCATTGTGACAAATTGATAATACTAAAATATTTATGTCAAGTTTGCCGAACTTCCAGTTAGTACGATCAAGTGCTA
>JAHFPS010000054.1 GCA_023269695.1 Rickettsia sp. | reverse complement strand
GTTAAATAGAATGTCAGATGCTATCTTAACATATGAAGCAAGTCCTCAAATTGTTAAGTCTATCACTAGTTGGAATTGGATTGTTAATCCTATTAATTCTATATTGAAAGATTATTAGTATCAGACTATATCATAAAACTAGCAAAAACACTAGAATATTATCAATAGACTTCCTGCAAAAGTCGCTTATGCTAAGGGATTTGAAGGAGACTCGGAACGGAGAACCGCAGCGTACTTAAATGTACGTGAGGATTCGAGTACCGAATTGACGTACAAATCACCAGCAGAAGTAGACTTTTGCAGGAAGTCTAATAGTTAAGTTTGTTATTTAACAACTTATACATTAATTAGTCAACTAAAAATATATCAAAAATTGAAATAATTATAATATTATTGTCTCTTTCAAAAAGCTTGGCTGAGGAATTTATTAAAAATTAAGTTGAATATAAACTATTAACAATATAATATGGAGACGTTGAAATTAGATAAGATAGAATGATTAATATTACTTTTCCAGATGGAGTACAGAAACAATTTACAAAAAATATTACGGGGTTGGAGATAGCGAGTCAAATCTCTACTTCTCTAGCAAAAAATGCTTTGGTTATTGAGGTAAATAATGAGCTAAAGGACTTAAGTTGGTCTATAGAATCTGATTGTAATTTAAGGATTCTTACCAGCAAAGATCCAGAATGTTTAGAAATATTACGCCATGATGCAGCTCATATTATTGCTGAAGCAGCTAAAGAATTATTTCCAGATATTCAAGTAACTATAGGACCAGCTATTGAAAATGGCTTTTATTATGATTTCGCTAGAGACAAACCGTTTGCTCCGGAAGATTTAGTGATGATAGAAGCAAAAATGCATGAAATTGTCAAAAGAGATGAAAAAATCACTAGAGAAGTATGGAACCGTGACCAAGCTATAGAATTCTTTAAATCAATTGGCGAACATTATAAAGCCGAGATAATCTCAGGAATTCCAGCAAATGAGGATATTACATTATACCGACAAGGTAATTTTGTTGATCTTTGCCGTGGTCCGCATGCTCCGTCAACTGGTTTCATCAAGCATTTTAAATTAATGAAAGTGGCAGGAGCGTATTGGCGTGGTGATAGTAAAAATCCTATGCTACAAAGAATCTATGGTACAGCTTGGGCAACGAAAGAGCAGTTAGACAGTTATCTTTACATGCTTGAAGAGGCAGAGAAACGTGATCATAGGAAATTAGGTCGGGAACTTGATTTATTCCACTTGCAGGAAGAAGCTCAAGGTATGGTATTTTGGCATGATAAAGGCTGGAGCATATATCGTACTATTGAACAATATATCAGAAATAAAACCAGAAAAATGGGATATATTGAGGTAAAAACTCCGGTGCTTGTTGATAAAAGTTTATGGGAAGATTCTGGTCATTGGGAGAAATTTAGAGAAGACATGTTTGCTCTAAATCTTGCTGATGATAAAACGCTAGCCATGAAACCGATGAATTGCCCGTGTCATGTACAAATTTTTAAGCAGGGTATCAAAAGTTATCGAGACTTACCATTACGTATGTCTGAATTTGGTTTATGCCATAGAAATGAAGCATCTGGTGCACTGCATGGTTTGATGAGAGTAAGAGCTTTTCAACAAGATGATGCCCATATTTTCTGTACCGAGGAACAAATTAACAGTGAGACAGTAAAATTTTGTAGCCTATTAACCGAGATTTATAAAGATTTTGGTTTTTCTGATATTAAAATTAAATTCTCAGATCGTCCTAAAGTTCGGGCTGGCAGTGATGAAGTTTGGGATAAAGCAGAAAATTCTCTAAAAAATGCCGTAAAAGAAGCTGGTTATTCTTACATATTAAATCCTGGTGATGGTGCATTTTATGGACCAAAACTAGATTTTTGTCTTAAAGATTCAATAGGTAGAGAATGGCAATGCGGTACTCTACAAGTTGATTTTGTCTTACCGGAGCGTCTTGATGCCTACTATATTGCAGCAAACGGTGAGAAAAAAAGACCAGTAATGTTGCATAGGGCTGCACTTGGTTCTTTTGAACGATTCATTGGAATATTAATTGAAGAATATGCAGGACGTTTCCCTTTATGGCTAGCCCCTGTGCAAGTAGCTATTGCCACCATCACTAGTGACTTAAATGACTATGCACTTGAGGTACACAAATTATTGGTTAGTGAAGGAATAAGGTCGAATGTTGATATTTCGCCTGAAAAGATTAATTATAAAATACGTTGTTTTTCTAATAATAAAGTACCTATAATAGCAGTTGTTGGTAAACAGGAAATGGCAAATAATACTGTGACTATAAGACAACTCGGATCTGATCAACAAGAAATTATTTCTCTACAAAATCTAGTAAAGCTTGTAAAAGATCAGAATACCCGCTATTTAACGTAAGTGGTATCTTGAATAGTTGAGGGTATAGCTAACTTGACTAATATTACGCCAAATTCACAGACGTCATTGCGAGGAGCTACTTTAGTAGCGACGAAGCAATCCATAAAAGTAACCAAAAATGGATTGCCACGACCACTATGTGGTCTCGCAATGACAGAGTAATGCTAATCGGGTTAGCTATATACTCAAATAATTTGAGTAATAATATAATTTTATTTTAACAATAATTATGGAGAAGTTTTATTTCTGGAGTTAAGAATAGTAATTTTCCGAAGGCTAATAGGGAAATTAGGGCTAGTCAAGTTCGTTTAGTCGGTGAAAATGGTGAGATGCTTGGCATCGTCAGTATCAAGGAAGCTTTAGAGTATGCGGAAAAGGTTGCTTTGGATTTAGTAGAAATTTCACCAAATGCTGAACCCCCTGTCTGTAAGGTCTTGAATTTTGGTAAGTTCAAATATGATAGTAAAAAACGTGTCCAAGACTCCAGGAAAAAACAAAGAGTTGTTGTCCTTAAAGAGATGAAGTTCAAGCCAAATATTAGTCAGGGTGATTTTGATGTGAAGCTTCGCAAAATCAAAGATTTTTTGAAGGAAGGAGATAAAGTAAAAATCTCTTTATGGTTCAAAGGTAGAGAGATTATCCATAACGATATTGGTATGAAGTTGTTTGACCGCATATTGTTAGAACTAGATGGTTTAGCTAAGATTGATTCTGCTCCTAAAATGGAAGGTAAACAGATAATTATGTTAGTCAGCCCTAATACCATAAAAATACCAACGAACTAATTAGAACTAAATATTATGCCAATTAAGATTCTTATGCCTGCTCTATCCCCAACTATGACTGAAGGGAATATTGCCAAATGGCTAAAAAAAGAAGGAGATAAGGTTGTTCCAGGAGATGTTATAGCAGAAATAGAGACAGATAAAGCTACTATGGAAGTGGAAGCTGTAGAAGAAGGGACTTTTGCTAAAATAGTTGTACCACAAGGTACAGAGAATGTAGCCGTCAACTCACTTATCGCTGTATTACTCGAAGAAGGTGAAGATACAAGCTTATTGGATAGTTTTATAGCAAGTAGTGATAATTCTTCTAAATTACCTGAAAAACCAGCAATATCTATAGAAGAAAGTAAGATAGTTAATCTAACTCAGGAAAGCAAAATAACAAAAGATTCTGCTAGAGTGTATGCTTCACCTTTGGCTAGAAGATTGGCAGCCATTGATCATATTAATCTATCAAATATTCAAGGTAGTGGACCACATGGCAGAATAATTAAAAAAGATGTATTAT
Organism: Rickettsia sp.; assembly: GCA_023269695.1. Classification (GTDB taxonomy): domain Bacteria; phylum Pseudomonadota; class Alphaproteobacteria; order Rickettsiales; family Rickettsiaceae; genus Tisiphia. The sequence continues at coordinate 4,926 of JAHFPS010000054.1, read as the reverse complement.
CCTACTTAGTGCAACCAACAAATAGTGGTAAGATTAGGGCGGTGAACAGAAATCACGAGGAGTATAGCTCAGTCCCCAATAATAATATCCGTAAAATCATTGCTAAACGTTTGCTTGAATCTAAACAAACCATCCCACATTTCTACCTCTCAATAGAATGTAATATGGACAAGCTACTTGATATTAGAGAAGACATCAATAAATCGCTTATAGAAGAGAGTAAAATTAAAATTTCTGTCAATGATTTTGTTATTTTAGCTGTAGCCAAAGCTCTAAAAGCTGTACCGGAAGCAAATGCCAGTTGGGATGAATCTGCTATTCGATATTATAATAATGTCGATGTATCAGTTGCTGTGGCAATCGATAATGGTCTTATAACACCTGTCGTCAGAAATGCTGATCAAAAAGATTTGGTGACATTATCACGCGAATTGCAAACTCTTATAAAAAAGGCCCGGGATAATAAATTAACTCCTGAGGAATTCCAAGGGGGAGGGTTTTCCGTCTCTAACCTAGGTATGTACGGTGTTAAGAGCTTTAATGCTATAATAAATCCACCACAAAGCTGTATCTTAGCAATAGGAGCAAGCTCAAGACGTCCAATAGTTGACAATGATCAGATAAAAGTTGCTACTATGATGGATGTTACCCTTTCTTCTGATCACAGAGTTGTTGATGGTACCGTTGGAGCTAAATTTTTAGCTTCATTCAAAAAATTTATGGAAAGTCCTGCGTTGATGCTTATATAGCATCTGATTTGCCCCCTACCCTCACCATAACTTAAAACTTAAATCATAGAATAAATTATGAGCTTTTCTGATAATCTAGCAAAAATCTTAAATAAATACGAGGAATTATCAAAAAAATTAAGCACTGGTATAGTAGGAGAAGAATTTATAAAAGCATCGAAGGAATATGCGGGACTAGAGCCAATTGTTCAAACAATTAATGAATATAATAAATCTATATCCGAGTTACGCGGTATCAAAGAAATGGCACAAGAAGCAAATTTAGACCATGATACACAATCGATGATATATGACGAAATACATCGTTTAGAAGCCCTGATGCCCAAGCTAGAAAGGGCAGTAAAACTCTCTTTGTTACCAAAAGACGAAGCTGATACAAAAAACGCTATTATTGAGGTAAGAGCTGGTAGTGGTGGAGAAGAAGCAGCTTTATTTGCTGCAACTTTATTTAATATGTATCACAGATACGCAGAATTAAAGAGCTGGCGTTTTGAAATATTATCAATCTCAGACACTGGTATTGGTGGATATAAAGAAGCATCAGCACTAATTCAAGGACGAGATGTGTTTTCCAAACTTAAATTCGAATCAGGTGTACACCGAGTGCAAAGAGTTCCTGAAACTGAGTCAAGTGGTAGGATACATACTTCTGCGGCTACCGTTGCTGTCTTGCCTGAAGCAGAGGATGTCGATGTTAAAATCGATGACAAAGATTTACGAATTGACACATATCGGGCATCGGGTGCTGGCGGACAACATGTTAATACCACCGAATCAGCAGTAAGAATTACCCATTTACCAACTGGTATTGTCGTTGCCTTACAAGATGAAAAATCACAGCATAAAAATAAAGCTAAGGCTATGAAAATTCTTCGTTCTAGGGTTTATGAAGCAGAGCGATATAAAAAAGATATGGAAAGAGCTGAAGTACGTAAGGGTCAAGTTGGTTCTGGTGATAGATCGGAAAGAATTCGTACCTATAACTTCCCACAAGGTAGAGTCTCTGACCATAGAATTAACCTAACTCTCTACAAAATAGAAGATGTCGTAAAAAACGGGCAGTTAGACGAATTTATTGAAGCTTTAATATCGGCCGATGAGGCAAAAAAACTGTCGGAAGTTTAAATTATAGATTACTCGTCATTGTCAGGAGCTGCTTTGCAGCAACGAAGTAATTTTAAAAAAAGTGATTAGAAATGGATTGCTTCGTTCGGGCTTCGCACCTCCTCGCAATGACGCCAGTTATTTTTCCGCAACTTTTAAACTGCCATGATGACCTCTAAACCCGCTCTACCTTCTAACTTTCGACAGCTATGACCTTAACCACCAACGACTAATTGTATTTCGATGCAGAGTAAATATTGTTGTGGCACTCTTTTGACTATTACCTTTTTCCAAAAAATGGATTACCTTTTTTCTTAAATCTTCACTATAGTGACTTGTTGACATTTTCTATTTACTATAGCATATCTATGCACCTAATTCTAACTAAATCACTATACCACCACCAAAGTGGCTCCTCGCTAATAGACGTCTGTGAATAGTGTCTAGTCTGGTTAGCTATAGAACTTACAAAAACAAAAATAATAAATATAAAATTGCTGGATGTATAGCAAAGATATATAAAGCATTACGGCTTATGAACCGCAAGTTTATAGCAATTTTTTGCTCAAAATTTCTTGCAACCATAAATATATATTCCAAAATTCCGAATATAATTACTATAAATACATGGATATACGAGAACTGAAAAGTAGTCATGGTATGCATTATAGACAAAATTATAGATATTGCAATGGTAAGCCTAAGATTACCTAGATCATGCTTAGCTATATAGCCAAGTAGCATGATAGCCATAGATAAGGTGCCGTAGTCAATAAGGAACCGACTACAGAACCAAAGAGATCCAAGGAAGACAACATGACAATAGCCCTTATAGAAAAAATTATTTAGGCTATTATGAAAATAATAAAGATAGCACTGCCCTAAGAAAATCGAGATAAGTATGTTAGTTTCAATAAATTCCTTAAAAAATATGATAGTAACTATATATAGTAGAATTCCGACTACAAGAATTTTAATGCTTGGTTTCTTATGAAAATTATAGCCAGCAAAAAAGCAAAAAATCGGCATAGCAGTGCGACCAATAACTCTCATTATTTCGTATTCAGGAAAAAGAAATAACCCAGTATGATCTATCACCATGGTTATTATGGCTATAGTCTTTAAAAAATCTTGATAATTAGATTCAGTTTTCATCATTAATAAATTTTTTTGGATAGAGTCTAAAATAAAAAACCATTAGAAAAAACGTTACCGCTCCAACTAAAATCGTTGCTGCCAGCATAAAAACTTTTACTAACAAAAATTCGACATAATAATATTCAGCATAATAATACTTAATCACCCAGATTACTAGTACCATTATTGTGCAGCTTAATAAAATCTTGCCACAAAAAGAATATAATTTTGAGTCAACGAAAGAAAGGCCATATTTCTTTGTGTGTGTATATAACAACCAAACATTATACCAAGCGGTAACAGAACAGGCAAGAGCGATACCAAGATGACCAAACTGCTTCATCATAACAATATTTAATATAGTATTCACCGTAAGAGAATATAATGTTATTTTTAAAGGAGTTTTCGTATCGTGATTAGCATAAAAAATCGGTGTCAAAATTTTGGCAAGTATAAAAGCTGGTAAACCAAGAGCAAAAGCAGAAATAGCCTCAGCAGTTTTAATTGTATCAGCATAGGTAAAAGCCCCCCGCTGATATATTATATGAATGATTGGTTCTGATAAAACAATAATACCAAAGGCAGCTGGTAAAGATAATAAAAGCCCCACTTTAATAGCATTATTTTGGATCTTTGCTGCTTTCTCTAAATCATTCATTTGGTAGGTTTTGGATAATTCTGGTAATAATATAGTGCCAAAAGTTACCCCTATTATCGACAAAGGAAATTGGTATATTCTATCTGCATAAGATAATATTGAAATTGCTCCTTCGATAAAACTAGCTATTGATTGCGAGATAAATAAGTTAAGCTGCTGAAATCCTGAACTAACAACTGCTGGTCCCATATTAAACAAAAACTTTTTTACATCTCTATTACATGGATCAAAAACTAGCGGAAACGATAAACCAACTCTAATGACACAATAAAACATAAAGATGATTTGTAATAAGCCAGCAATCACCAGAGATAAACTAATCGATATAGGAGCAGATATACGCTCTTGTAATATTATTGTTGTAATGATCACAATAATATTTAAAATAATTGGAGAAAAGGCAAAAGCTGCAAATCTCTTTACTGAATTTAGAATACCCCCAAGCATCGCCGCTATCGAGATAAAAACTAAATATGGCATAGTGATACGGCACAGAGCAATTGTTAAATTAAATTTCTCTGGATATTCATGAAAACCAGGAGCAATAATAAACATTAAGGAAGGCATCATAAGTTGCATTAGTACTACTATCACTACTAAAGTGATTAGTAAAATAGTAAATATAATGCCAGTGAAATGGCGTGCTGCCTCACGAGATTCTATGATTTTTGTATTAAAAATAGGTACAAAAACGACTGATAGAGCTCCTTCCCCAAAAATACGCCTAAATAGGTTGGGTAATTTAAAAGCAACATTAACGCTGTCAGCAACACTACTAGCCCCAAATAATGAAGCAACGAATAACTCTCTAGCAAGACCAAATATACGGGAGATTAAGGTAAAGAAAGCTATTATAATTCCAGAACGAAATAATGTATACTCTGTTGCTTTCATTTATCAGTAATTCTAATTATGGTTTTATAGGGTTAAGTATGTGGTACACAGAAAAATCTATTAGCTAGGAACCACTTTAGTAGCAACGAAGCAATCCAAAAAATTATAGTAGCCATAATAAACAATCTAGATTGCTTCGTAATACTTCGCTACTTCTCGCTAATAGACGTATAAGTTGTACTAGTCACGAGTTAATCTGACAATAAGTAATCATCAAGTTATTCTGGGTCTATCAGAAAGATTGTGTAAGTATGATATCAGAGCTAGTCCATCTTTGATCAACATTTGCCCATTTTTGGTCATCAGTACCACAAAGTATGGCAAATTGATTCAAGGCAACTGACCAATCTTTAATTGGCATTGTCCACTTCTTTTGGGCATTTG
>JAHFPS010000079.1 GCA_023269695.1 Rickettsia sp. | reverse complement strand
CAAGTTTGCCGAACTTCCAGTTAGTACGATCAAGTGCTAACAACCATTTTTCTGATTCAATCCCGGATAATGATATTAACAATTTAGCCAGTGCAGTATAGCTAAAATTAAACCCAGAGAAAAATCTTTGTAACTTGCGATAGCGAGAATGATTGCTGCCTTTACCTTCAATTACTAAGGCAAGTTGAGTTAGATTAACATCTCTAACATAAAATAATCCTGTTATTAGCTGTTCTATTAATTTTATGCTTGCAAAACTGTTAAAAAAGTAGTTCCCTAATACTTGTGATAACGCTGTAATCATTCTTCTACTCCTTAAGTCTTGTAACATAAGTAATAGACAGTTGGTTGGGCGTTATCTACTATCTTTTCCTCTCCTTAATCTTTTTGTCATGTACTGAGGGAAAAGTGAAATAATAAATTTTTGATTGTAACAATATCACTAGCACTCAAAAAATCTAAATGCTCTAAATAGCAAGATTCTCCAACTATAACGGGTCATTAACTATAGTGAATTATTAAATATTTTCTATTGACAAAAAATAAATATCTTTTAACATAAATAGTTTAGTAGGCTATTATATTTAAATCATAATTGCAGGTACTGCAACCAAAACTTAACAATAATTGTTTGCATCCGCTTGAATCAGAAACGGTACTAGCTGGTAGAGAGGCTGTTGTGTGGTCTTAGCTACTAATGTCATCCCTGTGCATTAACTAGTGTCCGGGTTAAGTCGGTGGTGTCATTCCGGACCAGTGAGTGCCAAAGGCACGAACGACGGATTCCGGGATCTAGTGACTTCAAATTGTTGCAAGATTGATTTATGAATCTTAGCTATGCTAACTATTTGATTTTCTAGATCCTGAAATAAATTCAGGATAACGTACCGTTTTAACCCGGACACTAGTGTGCATGTAGGAATCTAATTTTTAGAACTAAAATTTTTAGAACTAAATTTGAAGCCAACAACAACATTGAATCAATTTATGAGTACATTAGTTCAAGAAAATGCCAGAATTATCGATACTCAGACTAGTCTTACAAGAGAACAAAATAAATCTCTTGAATTACTATCAATAGGAACATTCCTAGAATATTTTGATCTGCTGCTATATGTACACATGGCAGGGGTTCTTAATGAGTTATTTTTTGAACCATCTGCCCCTCGGACAACCTCTTTAATGATGTCTTTTACTTTTTGTTCTGCTTATGTTTTCCGACCTATTGGAGCAGTAATATTTGGTTGGTTAGGAGATAATATAGGGCGTAAGTCAACAGTGATCATCACAACCTTTATGATGGCGGCGTCATGTCTTGTGATGGCTAATCTGCCTACTTATGCCCAGATAGGGGTTACAGCGCCTTGGATACTGACAATATGTCGTATTGTGCAAGGCATATCTTCTATGGGTGAAGTAATAGGGGCGCAACTTTATTTAACGGAAACACTTAATCCACCAATCCAATATGCAAGTGTGGGATCATTAGGAGCTTTTGCCGCCTTGGGAGGTATAGGGGCTTTAGGGATTGCATCACTTGTTACTTCGCATGGTTTTAACTGGCGTTTGGCATTTTGGCTTGGTGCGGCAGTAGCATTGATTGGATCCGTAGCCAGAACAACCTTGCGGGAAACACCAGAATTTGCTGATGCCAAACGTCGAATCAAAAAAGTTTTTGAAAAAACTAATACCGATACAGCTGACTTAAAAGATAATCCTATGTGGCAAGAAAAAGTTAATAAAAAAACACTAATAGCTTTCTTTTTATTACGATGTTTTGGACCGATAAGCTTTTATTTTATTTACATACATTGTGGTAATATTTTAAAAAATAGTTTTGGTTATACAATGGTTGAGGTTATTCATCATAATTTTATTGTCTGTATAATGGAGTTCATAACCATATTAATATTATGTTATTTAAGTTTAAAAGTGCATCCATTATTAACAATGAAAATTATACTATTCATATGTTCTATTTTTATCATATTTTGTCCGTATTTATTGAATAATGTTAATGCCCCTTATCAGTTATTTTTGATACAATTCGTTATACTTTTACTTGAATGTTTATCTCCTATTCTTCCCATTTGTTATAAAAGCTTTCCGGTATTTAAACGTTTTACCTGTGCTAGCATTACATTTGCTGCATCTAGAGCCTTAATGTTTGTTATTACCTCTTTTGGTTTTGTCTATCTTATTGACCATTTTGGCAATTGGGGATTATGGTTTATTATGATTCCTGCAATTATATCTTTTGCCTACGGGTTCTTTCATTTTGAAAAGTTGGCAAAAGAGTCTGGGAATTATCCTCAGAATCATGGGAGCTTGGTTGGTTAGTTAAAAAATTTTGGTAACATAGCTTTATTAACTTTTGCTCTGCTGCTGGTATTTCCAAGTGATGTGCAAAGAATTATAAAATATTCTATTGTCTCATTAATGATTTTTTTAGCTTTTTCTGGTGATTTAGCACTTAGAGTTTGTAAGTTGTGAATTCGATCGAAGATTTTAATAAATGCCACATCAAATTTTTTCTGTTGAAATAATAAATCCAGAATCTTCTTGGAGCTGATCTTCCCATAGGGTTTGATCCTGGTTAAATCTTCCACTTGGCTGACAATTTGCTCACCAAAAACCATAGAAACCATCTTTTCCCTCAAATCCGTATCTTCAAGAGTATTATGCAGTAAACTGGTAATGATCATATCAGTCCTAAAATGTTTGGGCAATTCTAATGCGGTGTATTCGGCAACCATGTACGCCACCTCTATCGGGTGAGAATAATAAGGGTCACCAGATGATATTTTTTGGCATAATAGATACCTTTTTTAACTGCATCAATATCCACCGGTCTAGTTACTTGCTGGTTTAACTCAGATAGCTTGCTCAGTAACCTCTCGGCATATTTACAGTTTGCATATTTTTTTGCCAATTATACTTCCGATTATCAAGCACTTTCATCCTATAATATTAATATAAGGCCACTAATTCACTCTTGTATCATTTCTTTTATTTTGAATTTTCTATACTATTGTAATTTTTATTAATGGTGCTGCATCGCAATTTAGATTAATCATACGTGCGATGTTAAGAAATTTATTTTATGTAAATCTACTCGCTAGGCTAGCTTGTTTGTGTTATTATTCCCTAATAAAGTTTATAACAATTATTCTAATATAATAAAATTAATATGACAGTAGAATTTTCTAATAATATATCAGCCAGAAAAACTAATATTGTTAAAGTTAACAATAAACCACCGAGAATGAGGGTGGGTACTGATGATTTTGAGACATTATTGTTAAATAGTGATATATTTGTTGATAAAAGTTTAATGATTAAAGAATTGTTGGAAGATAGTGGAGAAGTAATCCTTATCACTAGACCAAGGAGGTGGGGTAAGAGTTTGAATATGAACATGCTTCAGAGGTTCTTTGAAATAGAAGTAGATGAAAGAGGTATGCCTTTACCTGAAGAGGATAGAGTAAATAACAAATTATTTATTGGAGGTGAAGTAGATTTAGGACTAGCAACCGGTAGAAGGAAATTACTTAAGAAGCTGCAAATATCACAGTACTCAGATATTATCTCTGAGTATCAAGGTCAATTTCCGGTAATTTTGCTCAACCTTAAAGATGTTAAAGGCAGTAGTTACCAAGAAATTGAAAGTGGGATAAAAAATCAAGTAACTAAGTTATTTGTAAACCATCGATACTT
>JAHFPS010000053.1:2693-8776 GCA_023269695.1 Rickettsia sp. | reverse complement strand
TGGTATGAACCTATTAATTAAATTGTTATTTAATTTGGAGCAACTGAAAAACATTTTTCACCAGACTCCGTACAAGTAAAGCATATTTCGCTTCACTCGTCCATACCATCATTCTTAGCAATGGCGGGAATCTAGATCCCTGCTTTCGCAGGGATGACACAAAAATGGATTGCTTCGTCGCCACTAAAGTAGCTCCTCGCAATGACATAGAGGCTATCTAGAACATTGACAGGTTAGCTATATAACTCTATTTATTAACACTAATTGGTATAAGCACAACGCTAGATAGGCATCTAGAACCTTAACGAGCTATATGCTTAGAAACTCTTGCCACTCTTATGCTTATCGTATTTGAATCTAATTCAATATTGGTCATATAGTCTGGCGTAAAATTGCTAGCAAATTCACTTAAGGTTTGTTCTAGAATGAATTTACTATGCTGTTGGACTATTAGCATAAAATCTGGTTTGCCAACAATTTCTAGAAAAATTCTGTCATTTATAGCAAAATTGGCATCTTTTCTTGCTTGTTGAATAAAGCGTATTAAATCTCTTGCTATACCTTCTTCGTATAGTTCTTTTGTTATTTCTAAATCTAGCAATATTAGTCCATGATTATTAGCTAAAGATTTTGTACCTTTAACATTTTTAGGTTGTAAAACTAGAGAGAACTCGTCTTGATTCAGTTGCTCTCCCGCTATTATTAGATGCTCAGGGGTAAGCTGCCACTGCTGCTTTTTAGAAGCTATTATGATATCTTTGACTTTATGAGGTAGACGCTTGCCTAAATTGGGAAAGTTAATCGATAATTTATGATCAGCATAATTTTCTACATCATCTCTATAAATTACCTTTTTAACATTGATCTCATCTTTAATCAATTCTTCAAATTTTATTAATAATTCATTATTGTTGCTAATGATTGTTAGACTATTCAGTGGTTGTCTAGTTCGAATATTTTCGTTACTTCTAATGAATAAAGCATTACTACAAATATCTAATATTTGATCCATGCTGCTAACCAAATCATCATCCACCTCTATCGTATCAAGCACAGGAAAATCTGTCAAATGAACACTAGACTTCCTGCAAAACTCTACTTCTGCTGGTAATTTGTACGTCAATACGGTACTCGAATCCTCACGTACACTAGAGTACGCTGCGGTTCTGCGTTCCGTATTTCCTTCAAATTCCTCAGCATAAGCGACTTTTGCAGGAGGAAGTCTACTATCACCTTTCTGTTCTGATCCTATCAGCCCCAAATAAATTTCCTCGGAAATTAATGGGAGTAAACTGGATTGAGCGGAAGACATTACTATGATACAACTATACAAGGTATTATAAGCATTTTTCTTATCTTGATCTTTTTCACTTTTCCAGAAACGATTCCTACTTCTTCTAATATACCAATTATTTAATACTTCAAAAAAATCAGCAACGCTACCATAAGCTATTTGACTATCAAAATTATCTAACCCATGCTGAATTTTTTGTACTGATATTTTTAGTTTTGATAAAATATAACGATCTAGCACATTTTGAGAGTTAAAGTCTAGCTCAGCTTTGATTTGATCAGCATTGGCATACATCGTAAAGAAGTGGTAGGCGTTCCAAATGGGCTTGATAAATAAACGCAAGCTCTCAAAAACCATTTTTCCGTCTTTATCGATCAATAATTCCTGACCTTTAACTACATTGGCAGAGAGCATGGTAACTCTTAGAGCGTCAGAACCATATTTATCAAATAATTCTAGCGGATCAGCATAATTATTAAGACGCTTTGATAATTTTTGTCCGGTGCTGTCTAGTGTAACTCCATGGCAAATACAATTTAAAAAAGGTGGTTGGTCAAATAAAGCAGTTGATAGTACCATCAGAGTATAGAACCAACCACGTGTTTGTGCTGAATATTCTACTATAAAATCAGCAGGAAAATGCCCCTCAAACCACTCTTTATTTTCAAATGGGTAATGTACTTGTCCATAAGGCATAGAGCCGCTTTCAAACCAGCAATCAAAAACATCCTCTATTCGATGCATCATTGATTTGCCGGTTGGATCATCTGGATTCTTTCTAGTTAGCTGATCAATAAAAGGTCTATGTAAATCAACGATTGTCACCCTAAAATCTTTCTCTAGCTCCTCTATTGATCCATACACGTCAATTCTCGGATAAACCGGATCATCCGATTTCCACACTGGTAGAGGCGTTCCCCAAAATCTATTACGGCTAATTGACCAATCTCTAGCATTTTCTAACCATTTGCCGAATAGATTATCCCTGATATGTGAGGGTATCCAGTTAATTTGTTGATTTAATTCAACCATCCTATCTTTAAATTCGGTAACTTTCACATACCAAGAAGGAACTGCCTTGTATATAAGAGGGGTGTCAGTACGCCAGCAATGCGGATAATTATGAATATATTGCTCGGTTTTAAGCCAATTACCCTGATTTTTTAACTTAATAATAATTGGATCATTAGCCTCAAATACTTGTAAACCAACAAAATCATAAATTTCTTTGGTAAATTTCCCAGCATTATCTACAGGACAAACTAGCTCTATTCCTTGAGATTGGCAAAGAATCTGATCTTCCTCACCAAAACCGGGAGCCATATGTACGATACCGGTGCCGTCTCCTTCGACTACAAAATCTCCGGAAAGGACTTTGAAGCTACCAGGATGGTTGGAAAAATAATCGAATAATGGTTGGTAAGTAAGATTCAGGTTTAATAGGCACTTACCTTCAATTATATCATAATTTGTGTCAACACTAAGCCCTAATTCTTTGCTATATTTTTCCAAAGCAAATTTAGCCAAAATATAACAAACCTGACCATTTGGCACTAAAGCATATTCAATATTTTCCCCAATGGCTAATGCTAAATTAGCCGGCAAAGTCCATGGTGTCGTAGTCCATGCCAGCATTCTATATTCATTATATGGCACAGAACTTGGCAATTTCTCATTAAGTACAAAACTTACCGTAACCGCCTTATCAGTTCTTTCTCTATATGAGTTGTCTAACCTAGTTTCGAAATTGGATAAAGGTGTCTCACATGCCCAAGAATAAGGCATTACTCTCATTGATTCATAGAGAAGCCCTTTATTGTATAATTCTTTAAAAGCCCACAAAACAGACTCCATAAAAGCTTTATCCATAGTTTTATAGGAATTGTTAAAATCCACCCATCTTGCTTGCCTATTAACATATTCCTGCCACTGATTAGCATATTTCATCACCGATGATTGACAATGCTCATTAAATTTATCAATTCCAAAATTGATGATGGCAGTTCTACCAGAAATACCCAGCTCCTTTTCTGCTTGCATCTCAGCAGGCAGCCCATGACAATCCCAGCCAAAGCGTCGCTCAACTCTTTTGCCTTTACTGGTTTGATAACGTGCATACACATCTTTGATAAAGCCAGTTAGCAAATGCCCATAATGCGGTAAGCCATTAGCAAAGGGTGGACCATCATAAAATATGAATTCGTTATTTTGTCCATTTTTTACTGCTGGTCTAGCATCTATAGTTTTTTGGAAAATATTGTGCTTCTGCCAATAAGCTAGAATCTTTTTCTCAATTGTTGGAAAATCAACATTAGATTGAATATCTGGGTAGTGTTTATTAGTCATGTTATAATCTTAATTATTATGAAAATAGTCGAATAATTGGTATGTCGACAGGATTTGGTAGCTTTACAATATTCTTACATTTAGAGAACATAGTTATGATATTGGATAAGGATTTAGTGATATACTTATCAGTATCTATATTATCTTCTGACTCATCTTGAATGTAATAGAGTATTGAAGTTATATAAACGCTGAGTAACAAACTTCTCTTAGTATAGTAATTATAATCTATAGACTTATCACCTGCATAACGCCAAATTAAGTCACAAGTACGAAAGGCCATTTTTGTCGCAAATATGGTATTTGATGGTGTGGTAAAATAACTGCGATTCCTCAAATGTACAAGTTTTGAGTATGTAGAGCTAACCCGATTATTAGTATTTAGCCCTAGTAAACTGATGTCATTGCGAGGAGCAGAGTTACTACGATGAGGAAACTGTAAGTTGTCATTCCCGCGTAGGCGGGAATCTAGATTCCGGCTTTCGCCGGAATGACATAAAACAGGATCGCTTTGTTCGGGCTTCACGTCTTCCTCGCTAGTAAACGTCTGTGAATTTGGTGTAATATCAGTTGGGTTAGCTATACAATCTTTTATTCTAATTTTTAAAGCTAAATCAATTTTATCCCTTACTTTAATCGGAATCTCTTGTTGAGATAACAAATCAAGCATGTTCTGGTCTTGCCAGCTTTCAAAGAAATCAACTATTTCCCTTATGCCACCCGGAAAAATTATATGGCAATATCCTTTAACAAACCCACATTCCGTTTCGGTATCTGCTAATAATTTATTATCCCACTGATTAAAAACTAGCAGCTTTGGTAAAGTCTGTACGAATTGTACTTTTAAACTATGATATTTTTCTTCAATAGTCATAAATGCATCTTTTAATCTTGACATATAAACTTAGTATATAGATAATGTCACTATCATTCAACAGTCTAATTTGTGCTAAGGGGGTAATTAAAAGTGATACTAATAAACGTTCATGCTGGAAATGGTGAACAAGCAATTAAAAATTTGAAAAGAAAAATGCAAAGAGAGCTTGTTTTTCGTTCAATGAAAATGTCGCGTTTCTATGAACCTCCTTCAGTAAAACGCGTCCGTAAGGATCAAGAAACAGAAAGAAGAAAAAGAAAAGTTGCTCGTAAACAACTGATGGAAGGCTAAAACTATTTATCTGCAAAGCGGGGCAGTTTAAAAGTTGTATGTGGTCAACGTCTATTAGCGAGGAGCCGAAGGTGACGAAGTGATTGTAAGGTCATTCCCGCGTAGGCGGGAATCTAGATCCCTGCTTTCGCAGGGATGACACAAAAATGGATTGCTTCGTCGCTGCATCGCAGCTCCTCGCAATGACGCCGGGCTGTTTTCTCTATGACTTTTAAATGCCATGCGTAAGGGTGAGATAATAAGATATTTTGTGGGTAATAATAAGCTTCATGTCCTGTCTGGCCACGTACTGGTGGATGTACGTGACCAAAGATATTCCCTTGTTTATTGTCTTTGTTATATGCTTACAGCATCAGCAGAATCACCTGCTAAATTAACATCAGGATGAAGATTGTCTAAAACATATTGATCCGCCACAGACCAAACATTTGATAATTCCTGTTCTGGAACATAACGTGCATTAAATTTTTCAAACCACTTTACAGTTTTATTACCACATTGTCTATCAACTGAAATATTATAACCATGATTTTTTAACTGTAATTGAACCTCAGAGACTCTTGCTCCTTGATCATCTTTACGTATTAGTATGTTTTCTTGTTGTTCTTTCGTAGTATCTATAAATTTACCAAAACCAGCTTCTGCAAGATCTTTCCAAGGAAATAATTTTCCAGGTGCTACATGCCTTTCAGCTACTTCACCAAGACCTACAAGATCATCCTTAATATTTAAATCCGGATATCTCTCTTTAATATCTGCAAGACATTCTTTTACTTTTCTTATTTGAGAAGGTGTAAAATCAGTTTCTGAATTATTGATAAACATAATTGATATGCCAAAGTCATTAACTTTTTTTTGTCCTTTCCAACTACTATTGCCGGCAAAAAAGGCTTTTGACTCTAAGTCATTATGATATTGATATTGTTCACCGTCTTTATCTATTATGTAATGTACACTTGCTCCTCTGTCTTGTAAAGCAGTTGTTGCTTGGTTTAATGTTTGGCTAACAGAATAGGTTAGCACAACACAAGTTGGTTTTACTCCTTCTTCTCTAGGTGCAGAAAATTTACAATTATTAGTAGAGCTAATACCGTTATTTTGCTTACTCATTTGGTTCTCCTCATGATAATTAATTTGCTTAAAAGTATTAAGTATGTACATATAGCCAACCAGAATAAGTTCTTAATATTGTTATAAGTTCCTATAATGTCATTGCGAGAAGGCGTGAGCCGACGAAGCAATCCATTTTTGTGTCATCCCTGCGAAAGCAGGGAT
>JAHFPS010000053.1:0-2593 GCA_023269695.1 Rickettsia sp. | reverse complement strand
GCAGGGATGACACAAAAATGGATTGCTTCGTCGTTACTAAAGTAGCTTCTCGCAATGACAGGGGCTATCCAGAAGACTGTCGGAAATAACTAAATAATTAAGAGATTATGGCAAGTAATGTAACAGATGATGATTTTGATCAAGAAGTTTTACAGTCTACCACACCTGTATTAGTTGATTTTTGGGCTGAATGGTGTGGACCGTGCAAAATGTTGACACCTATTCTTGAAGAATTGAGTAAGGCATTGGTAGGCAAGGTAAAAATTGTTAAAATGGACATAGAGCAAAATCCTAATATACCTTCAAGTTTAGGTATTCGTGCTATACCTACGATGATTCTATTCAAAGATGGCAAACAACTAGCTACTAAGACTGGATTATTTCCTAAAAATACTCTTGAAGAATGGATTAATTCTTCAATAAAAATATAAACATGTTTTTAGCATATGACGTCTAAACTAGTATCTATAGAGATATTTGATGGTTTTGTTGAAGGAATCAATAATCAACAAAGAGTAGAAAGCTTAAGACGTTTTTTTATTAAAGGGGGTAATATTTTTCCTACGTCAATTCCTATCTTAAATAATATAAATTTTTCCTGCCAAATAGGTGAAAAAATTGCCTTTATTGGTAGTAATGGTTCAGGTAAAAGTTCTTTGCTTAAGGTAATTGCTGGAATTTATCCATTAAAGTTTGGAAAAATTAAAGTTCATGGCAATTTTGCCGCTATCATTGAAACAGGAGTAGGATTTGAGTTAGAGCAAACTGGCAGAGAAAATATCAAAATTCTTATGCTTTATAATAATATGTTAAGTCGGTACAGTAAAGAATTAGAACAAGAGATTATAATTTTTTCTGAGTTAGGGAGTAAAATAGATTTACCAATAAAAAATTATAGTTCTGGTATGTTATCAAGGTTAGCTTTCTCTGTATCTGTTTTTCAAGATTCAGATATTCTTTTGCTAGATGAAGTTTTTGCTGCTGGTGATAGTCATTTTGTTGAGAAGTCGACCAATTTTATGAAAAACAAGTTACAAAATATACCAATTTTAATATTAGTAAGTCATCAAGAAAGTATTATTAAGGAGAATTGTAATAGATGTGTATTATTAAAAGAAGGTAGTATTATCGCAGATGGTAATCCAGATGAAATACTAAAAATTTATAATAGTGGAAATTACTAATGATAAAGTATTTTTTTTCCAAAAAATACTGGTTGTCAATAATGTTATTAACCCAGACTTCTATATCTCGTCAGAATAAAGATTCTTTTTTGGGTTCGTTATGGGGTTTAGTTCAGCCTTTTGTCCATATAATAACTATTTCATATTTTTTTGGATTTGTACTTAAACTGCCAAGAGAAGCAATGATTATGAATTTAGTTGGAGCTATACCATTATGGACATTTATTACTACTAGTTTAAATGTATCATCAAATTCATTAACTAGCCGTAGTGGAATTATAAAAAAGATCATAATTTCTAGAACTATCTTTCCTATATCGGATAGTTTAGCACAAGTTTATAACCTAATCTATTCATTTATAGCTATGTATATAGCTTTTATCATCCTATATCCTGAGAGATTTAGTATAAATATATTCTTTGTACCAGTCCTTGTCTTACCATTGGTTATTTCCGTATGTAGTAGCTCTATTGCCTTTGCATTCTTAACCCCATATATACGTGACGTTCCACAAATGTTAAATCTAATTTTGAGTGTTGTATATTGGACCATACCAATAGTGTACCCATATTCTATGATACCAGAATCAAAAAAAATATTCTTTGAAATTAACCCTGTTTTTCTGGTCATAAGACCAGTTCAATTCTTAATAACAGAAGGAGTGCTTCCGGATGCATTTATGATTATCAAGTCTGTTATTGTAGCTGTTATTTGTGTATTTTTCAGTTATCTTGGCTATAGGTTTTTTGCTAAAAATGTCATATATTATATATGATATAGCTAACCCGGGAAGATTTTAGATGGCTTCCGTCTATTAGCAAGAAAGACCGTAGGTCGACGAAGCAATCCATAAAAGTAACCAAAAATGGATTGCTTCGTCGGCTTACACCTTCTCGCAATGATGCCGGTTATTTTTCCACAACTTTTAAACTACTATGATGAACTCTTAGACCTTGTCCGCAAACTAAAATTAAGGTATGATAGAGGTGAATAAAGTATTATTAGCAAGAAGTATAAAAGAATGAGCAGAAAAAATTATCCAACAGATTTAACAGATGAAGAATGGTCAAGGATAGAGGAATTGTTCCAAGTATCGTATGTAAAGGGAGGGAGACCTTTAAAACATAGTAAAAGAGAGATTTTGGATGCAATTTTTTATGTATTACGTACTGGGTGTCAGTGGAGATATATGCCGCACGACCTTCCAATTTGGAAGACAGTATATGAGCAATTTAGAAGATGGAAAAAACAAGGTGTATTTGAACATATGAACCATGAGCTTACCAAAGATGTTAGACGGAAATTAGGTCGGAATGATGATCCTAGTGCTTGTATAATAGATAGTCAGTCTGTAAAGACAACAGAAAAAGGGGGGCTAAAGGTTATGATGGAGCTAAGAACATCAAAG
>JAHFPS010000052.1 GCA_023269695.1 Rickettsia sp. | reverse complement strand
ATATTTAGAAGAATGCAGAAACCATTATGGCACTCGATGCCGAATATATGACCGCTTCCTTTGTGGCTCTATTTTTTATTTTCTTTATTGACAAATTCACTCGTCCATATATGACACCTTATTTTTGAGTAGACCAATCACTAAAAGTTTGATTATTAGTTCTCGTCTGTACAAAATTATAAAATCTTTTTAAGATATTATAGTGTTCCCATGTCCATGGACAGCAATTACTTTCACTAGGCTTACAATTTGGTACTAACTTGTAACCATTACTAACTGATTCTACATATGCTATTAAATCATCGAATGGTTGTAACTTGCCAGCTTCTTGTTGCTTTAACATAACAAGCTCAGCCGTGGCTGTCGTGGTACGACCTTCACCAGCAAGGCAATGTAAGTAAACCCATCGATTTGGATTTAATTTTAATTTTTGATCAAAAAGTGCTACAATTTTATCCAAATTATCGTTACTCGGTGCTCGCTGATCTACTTCAGTAATTCTGTAATAATCAATATTCAAGCTTGCCATCACATCAGCTTCAGTTTTAGTAGCAATGGGCGTACAAATTGTTGGATCCTTCTTTGTTGGTGCTACAAGGGATAGACAGCCTGCCCGATCCTTATGGATTTTTAAACTATTTACATATATACTAAGTTGCTTGTAAGTTGGTAGTATTGAACCAAAAATATGTTGCTCCTGCACTATAATTTTTTCTTGAGATTTATTAGCGTTAACGTCATCATATGGTACATTGACAAAGGAGACTGGATTTAAATCGTTAAACCCATGATATTCACCCCTTAAATCAACATCAATAATATCTTTAGATCCAATAGCATTTTTAAATTGCTGAACACTAAATTGTCCACTAGCAATTATATTATATTGTTCAATATATCTAATATTTTCAGGAAGTGGTTTTTGTAGCGTACTATGATTATCAAATCTAAAATATACTTGATTTCCATTATTTAAATATTCTGGTGGTAACATATAAGTAATACAAGATGCGTAACTAGTACATGATATAAGCAATAATAACCCCGCCACTATACTTAACATAGTCATAAATTGCAAGTTTTTACTTATGTCTAAACCTATTATTTTTTTCATACTAATTATGTTATTAAAATTTTATCAACAGCCTAGGAAACTGTCGGAGATGACTAATTAATTATATTTTATTTTCCGGCAAGAATCAATAGGATTTTTGAAGGAATAGTGTACCTATTTCAAGAAAGTCCTGTTTATTCGCAGCCAAAAAGAGCCAAATATAGAATTACTTTAGTCATTTCCGACAGTCTCCTAGATAGTTTAGATCAATCAACATCAACAGATAGCGGATTAGAACTGTCAGGATCTGATTCTGAACATTCTATAGCTAACCCGACTAATATTACGCCAAGTTCACAGCCGAATAATGTGTGTCATCCTCGCGTAGGTAGGGATCTAAAATAGAGCCAAAAAAGTCCTGAGATATTATAGATTCCCGCCGTTGCACTTACAATTATTCCGTCATTGCGAGGAGGCGTGAGCCGACGAAGCAATCCAAGAGCATGGATTGCCACGACCACTACGTGGTCTCGCAATGACGCCTGGGATATCTAGAACCTTAACAGTTTAGCTCATGGTAGTTTTTCTATCTCAATTTTAGTGAAGATAAACCAATTAGAGCAAATATTATGGCTATAATCCAAAAACGTATCACCACTTTTGATTCTGACCAGCCATGTTTTTCAAAATGGTGGTGTAAAGGAGCCATTTTAAAAATTCTTTTACCACGGGTAGCTTTAAAATAATATACTTGAATAATTACTGATAAGGTTTCAATAACAAATAACCCACCAATAATTGCTAGTACAAATTCGTGTTTGGCAATAACGCTAACAATACCAAGAGCACCACCGAGACTTAGGCTACCAGTATCTCCCATAAAGATTTCTGCTGGCTGGGCATTAAACCATAAAAATCCTAGGCTAGCACCAACAATTGAAGCACAAAAGATAGTTAATTCAGAAATATTGGGTACATAAATAATTTGTAGATAATTTGCATAGAAACTATTACCCACCAAGTAAATAATTAAGGTAAAAGAACCTGCGGTAATAGCAATCGGCACGATGGCAAGACCGTCAAGACCATCAGTTAGATTCACTGCATTTGATGCTCCAACTATAACAAACATACTAAAGGGGATATAAAACACTCCTAAATCAATCAACAAATTCTTAAAAAATGGAATAGTTAGCAAATCATTTCCTTGATTATTGGAATCCCTTAACAGTAAACAAGCAATTAGACAAATAGTGAACTGAAATAATAATTTCTTCTTGCCGCTAACACCTTTATGGTGGTTTTTTGTTACTTTAGCGTAATCATCCATAAAACCAAGTATACCAAAGCTAATAAAGACAAATAACGCTATCCATATATATTTATTAGTAAGGTCAGAAAATAAGAGCGTAGAAAGACAAACAGTGAGGATAATCATTATCCCCCCCATAGTGGGTGTTCCTACTTTTGCTTTGTGGGTTTCCGGTCCATAGTCACGAATTGGTTGACCATATTTTTGTAAATTTCGTAAAACTCTAATTATCCTAGGTCCTATCAAAAAGGAAATAGTCAAACTAAATAATATGGCAAGTCCGATACGGAAAGTAATATAGTGGAATAAATTTGCAACATGTAACTTATGTATATAGGGGGCAAGAAGGTTGTAGATCACTGCTGTAACTCAAAAGATTGGATGATTTTACTAAGTTGGGTACTGTTCGACCCTTTTATTAAGATTAATTCATTGCCCTTAAGTAATTTACTTAAGTTTTCTATCAATAGATTAACATTATCAAAATGTATTTTTTCTATTTCGTCTGGCAATGATTGATAGATATATTTGGTATGATTGCCTACTAAAAAAACTCTGCTAGCACCAGAGTCAAGAATTGCTGGTATTAAATCTTGATGAAATTTTATCGAATGGTCTCCCAATTCTAACATATCACCAATTATAGCAACTTTTTTCTCTCCACTAAGCTGTTTCAGATATAATAAAGCAGCTTTTACTGATTCTGGATTGGCATTATAATAATCACAGATAATTTGGTAGTCCTGACCATGATATTTGGCGTTGATTAGCTTACCACGCCCTTCAATTAATGATATTTTGCTTAATTGTCTTGCTGCAGCATTAACATCTAAGTTCAATATGGCTGATATCTGGAGAACGATAGTATAATTTCTAGCATAATGTTCTGGGACAAGAGGAATCTTGATATCTATTTTAGTATTATGGATCGAATAACGTAAACGAACTTGTTGCTCAATTTGTTGATATTCATATGATGTTAAGCTAGAATCTGCACATGGTGATTTGCCAAAACTATATATATTACTAATCGATAATTGCTTAAGATTCTGTAAAACTCGGTTATAATATGGGCTGTCTAAATCTATAACGGCTATGCCATCTTTTGGCATTCCTTCAAAAATTTCACATTTGGCATCAACCAGATGGAGCTGAGACTGAAAAAATTCAAGATGAGCTTCTGATATTGTAGTAATGACTGATATATTAGGTCTAACCATTTTTGTCAGCTCTCTTATTTCTCCTGGATGATTCATACCCATTTCAAAAACAGCATATTCTATATCATCAGGCATAGAAGCAAGATTTATAGGCACGCCAAGATGGTTATTAAAATTTCCTCGACTAGCAAAAGTAGGTCCAAAATAACTTAGTATAGTTTTGATTGCTTCTTTAGTCCCCGTTTTACCACTACTGCCAGTAACGCCAATAAATTTTGCTTGAGATTTCTTCCGTTTATACTCAGCCATCTGATGTAAAGCGGTTAAGGTATCAGGAACCATAATTACTTTTTCACTAGGCAGTCCTTTTACTTCCTGGCTAATAATTACCGCATTTGCCCCACGTTCTAGAGCATGCAATACATAATTATGCCCATCACTAGCTCCTTTAAGAGCAATGAACAAATCACCATCTGTAACTGAATTAGAATTGAACTGAATTTGTCCGCCATGAATATCAGGATGTACCTTTATATTCAACGCACTACTTAAGTCCTTTGCTGACCAAATCATTATATTATCAATTAATATTATATATAGCTAACCCGAATAAGTTCCTAAATGTCATTGCGAGGAGGCGCGAAGCCCGAACGAAACAATCCATTTTTGTGTCATACCTGCGAAAGCAGGTATCTAGATTCCCGCCTACGCGGGAATGACAACTTACAATTACTTCGTCGCTACTAAAGCTCCTCGCAATGACGGAGAGGTTATCTAGAACATTAACGAGCTATACTACGCAAATCCAAAACAATTCTTATCCCAGATTTGCTTTAATTGTCAATAAGTTTATTAATAAAACCATCTTTTAACCATCCCCACAAAACATTGGAATCTTTTTTGTGCAACCCGTTAATGTGCTAGATAACTCCTTTGTCATTGCGAGTAAGACCGTAGGTCGACGAAGCAATCCAAGAGCATGGATTGCCACTACACTCACGTGGTCTCGCAATGACGTCTGGAATATCAAGACCCTATTCGGGTTAGCTATTTATAGCTGTTACCAATCTACTGTTAATAGCAAAGATATTTTGAATTTTCTCTACTACATCAGTATGATCAATAATTGAATTTTTAAAAAGAGTCTCAACATTTTTACCTATATATGCATTTCTATTATTCATAACTACAATATTTTAATTGAATCATAAACACTACCAATCATTCTTGGTATAACAGCATTGCCAAGTTGTTGATATCCTTTTAAGCCTTCTGCTACATAATGACTTTGTGAAAAACCCATTAAAGATTTACATTCATTAATTGAAAGTCTGCGTATATTATTATCTATATAATATAAACCCGTTCTTGCACCAGCTCCACCACCAAAGGCTGATAATGTAATTGAATGCCCTAATGGGCTATAAATCCTTTCACCTTGCCCCCCTTTATTTAAATAACCAACTCGTAAAGGCTTGAGGTCTCTATCTGTAATCTCTTTTTCAATTACTATATCATCTCTATTAATAAATAAATTTTTATCGACATTATTTTCAAGTATATTCTCAAGGTATATTTTCTTGTTGGTTTCCTTCGGTGGTGAATATTTAATCTTAATATCACCTACAATATCTTTTCTTATACAAACAAAGTAAATACGTTCTCTTGCCTGCGGTACACCAAACAAAGATGCATTAAGTACATGCCTATATACTTTATATCCTATTTCATCAAGTTTTATATCTATCGTTTTAATAACATTACCATTATCAATATTCATAATATTTTTAACATTCTCAAGCAATAATATTAATGGTTTATGATATTGTGCAATTCTAATTATTTCATAAAACAGCTTACCATTTATATCATGTAGACCATTCTGTTTACCGGAGATACTAAAAGGTTGACAAGGAAAACCGGCACATAAAATATCATGTTCTGGTATTTTTCGCTCAGAAATCTCAGAAATATCACCCATTGGTTTTTCTCCAAAATTCCTTTTATAAGCTTCTTGCACATCTTTATCAATATCGGATGAAAAAACACACTCCATCCCTTTTTCTTCAAGAGCTATACGAAAACCACCAATACCACAAAATAAATCTATAAATTTGTACATATAACTTCCTTGAGTAAATTTGTATTCTGTAAAGCTTTACTGGCTATATCGAAGTCGTTAAATGGTAGTTTTTCATTGCCGATTATCTGATAATTTTCGTGACCTTTGCCGGCAATCAGCAAAATATCATCTTTTTGTAAATTATGTACCGTCTCAGTAATTGCTATTTTTCTATTTTTTATTTCTATAAAACTATTAGTGATCGCTATGATACCTTGTATAATTTGCTGCCGTATCAATTTTGGCTCTTCGTTTCTTGGATTATCGTCAGTGATAATAATCTCATCGGCAATTTTCGCCGCAACTTCCCCCATTAATGGTCTTTTACTACTATCTCTATTACCACCACAGCCAAAAATTACTTTTAATAACCCCTTATCTGATTTTATTTTTCTTAGCTCTAGTAAACTTTTTTCTAAGGCATCTGGGGTATGAGCATAGTCAATAAAAACATTACTATTATCTACTCTCTCCAAACGTCCTTTAACTGCCTTAATTTGCGGTAATTTCAATATAACTTGTTCAAAAGGAAAGCCAGTCAAATGCACCATCATAACGGCAATCAGTAAGTTGGCGGTTTGAAAACTACCAACTATATCGGTAGTAAAATTATATTTCTGCCCTTTATAGCTACAAATTATGCTGTCGATAATTTTCAGATCACCATTCATGCCAACGGTTAAAAACTTTATATTACGTTGTTGTAAATAATGTTTGATGTAATCTAATTGTGCTATCTCCGAGTTTAATACAGCAACTCCTGTTGGCAATAAATTATCTGTAAATAATTTTAGTTTGGCTAAAAGATAATTATCCATATTTTGGTGATAGTCAAGATGATCTTGGCTAAAACTAGTAAAGCAAGCAGCATTTACTTTTATCCCATGTAATCTTTGTTGTTCTAATCCATGACTAGAAGCCTCAAAAGCTAAATATTTTGTGTTATTCTCAGCTAGCTTATGTAAAATATGTCTAAAAGTTACAGGATCAAGAGTAGTGAGTGCGGGAGACTTTTTTGAAATTTCTTGGATAATTGTTAAAACCAAATCATTGGAACATTCTATGCCAATAGTACCGATAGAACAGCTGGGGACTCCTAGTAATGTGTATAGTTGCCTGCAATAAGATACTACCGAGGTTTTACCGTTAGTACCAGTGGCAGCTACCATATATTGTGGTAATAGTGGGTAGAGAATATCAGCAGCTTGGCTCAGTGCCAGCCGTGCATCACTCACAAGATTTACATGTACGTCATTGGCGATAATGCTAGGGTTGTTTAAACTTTCAGCATCATCTGTAATAATGAATTTCACCCCTTTATTTATTACATCATCAATAAATTTATTACCATCAGAGCTTACTCCTTTAATCGCAAAGAATATGTCACCAGCTTTAGCTAGTCTAGAGTTAAAACACAAACCTTGAGACTTCATCTGAGAGATAATTTTGTTGTCAAATAATTTTTGCATAATTTCTACAATTTAAATGTAGCCTAATTAATTCTTAATCTATATAAGTGTGTTTATCACGTATGGTAATCTATGTAAAGAGTTAGTATAGATAACCCGACTAACATTACTACGTCTATTAGCGAGGAGGCGTGAACCGACGAAGCAATCCATTTCTGGTTACTTTTTTGGATTGCTTCGTCGCTACTAAAGTAGCTCTTCGCAATGACGTATAAGTATAAATAGATAATTTGTTGACAACATATTTTAGGGTTTCTCATGAAAAAGAAAGATTTATCAATTTTAATAGGTAATAGTCTAGATCATTTTGATACGGCTATTTATAGTTTTCTTGCTCCAATTTTATCAATAATCTTTTTCCCCAAAGATGATCCTATAGTTGCTTTGATCTTAACCTATAGCATACTGGCAACTTCAATAATTACTAGACCAATTGGTTCAATAATCTTTAGTATAATTGTAAAAAAACGAGGAGCAACTCTAGCTCTATCCTATTCATTAATAGGTGTGGCTATTACCACTATGTTAATAGGAATTATACCAACTTATCAAACGATTGGTTGGCTTTCACCATTGATGCTACTCATTATTCGAATGATGTTAGCAATTTTTGCCGAAGGAGAACACTGTATTGCCAAATTACATATTGTAGAAAATAAGCCGCAGATTCAAGGAGTGAAAGCATCTTATCTATACGAGCTATCAACAATGTTTGGGATTATTATTGCCTCTTTTGTCAGTACAATTCTAATTAGTTCTAGTTACCATGAATATTGGCGTTTATGTTTTATATTAGGAGGAAGTATAGGGATTGTAGGGGTTTATCTTAGACGTTATTCCAATATATCTCAAAGAGCAATAGAACAAAAATCCTATACATCAAATGTGATATTGAATAATAAGTGCAATATTCTGCGTGTATCTATAATTAGTGGTTTCTCTTATATGACATATGTCATACCTTTTGTAGTAATGAATAGTTTTGTCCCTCTTATTACTTCTATATCTTTGGAAACGATGATGAGTATTAATAATCTTTTATTAATCATAGATGCAGCAATGATTCCATTAATAGGGTATTTTGTTAAGAAATATCGTCCTGTGGATATAATGATCGTAAGCACTAGCATTCTATTTATTAGCATAATACCATTATGGTTATATATGACTGATGCTTCTATATGGTATGTTAACTTTATCCGTTTATGGATTATTACCTTAGGGGTAACTTTCTTATGCCCACTAAATTATTGGCTTAATAGCTTATTTCATAGTTCAGATAAATATATGCTGGTTAGTATTGGTGATGCTTTAGGTACTTCAATATTTGGACGATCTGCCCCTGCAGTGTGCATAGCTCTTTGGCACTTTACTGGCTCTTCTATATCTATAGGAGTTTATATTGCAATGATTACTTTAGCTACTATATGGGCAGTGAAGAGTCAGTAACATTACTTGCATAATATAGCTAATCCGAGAAGGCTCTAGCTATAGTAAAATGAGGTCATTGCAAGGAAGGGCGAAGTTGCAGAAAAATAACTGGCGTCATTGCGAGGAGGCGT
Organism: Rickettsia sp.; assembly: GCA_023269695.1. Classification (GTDB taxonomy): domain Bacteria; phylum Pseudomonadota; class Alphaproteobacteria; order Rickettsiales; family Rickettsiaceae; genus Tisiphia. Next base: position 135 of record JAHFPS010000052.1, on the reverse strand, counting down.
GAGCCGACGAAGCAATCGAGTCTGTAATATACTTTGTGTAAGTTTCAAAACTAGACAGTAAGATGTACTGTAAGAAAACAACTTATAAGAAGGAAAAATATGTCAGAGAAAATAGAAAAGAAAATACTAGAGCTA
>JAHFPS010000051.1 GCA_023269695.1 Rickettsia sp. | reverse complement strand
AGCTCTAGTATTTTCTTTTCTATTTTCTCTGACATATTTTTCCTTCTTATAAGTTGTTTTCTTACAGTACATCTTACTGTCTAGTTTTGAAACTTACACAAAGTATATTACAGACTCTCTTCGCAGGTTATTTTCTTCTATTACTTAGTTTGCGGACAAGCTCTAAGACGCAACATGGCACTATGCATCCACGGTACACCTCGGTTCTGTGAAGGGCGATCAATGATAAAAGCATGAATGATTTGCTCAGCTGGAATGCGTATATGTTTATTCTTGCTATTAGTATTAGATTGTTTGGTAAATATTTCACTAGGATGACATGGCAATAAATGATAGGCGATGGGTTTATTCCATTTATTAAACTCAATACCCATTCTGATATATAAACCATTATCTAAAGGTTTATTTAATTCTTCATCTAAATGGTCAGCTTCAATAAATTGTAAAGCAAAGCCAAACTCATTATCAAAACCTTTGACTAATCTAATAATTACCTCACCATCCCTAGCTACTGACTCTAAAAATAATCGCTGACAATCAATCCATGATAATCTACCATCAACAGTACAATTAACTTTTTTAGCCCATAGATTAAATTGCTCGGTAATTTGCTTATTAGCAGAGCTTAAGAAGTTACCATCATTATCTACGGCTTTTGCTTGCAGTCTAACACCGCTACTACCTATGACATTAGTCGAAGTACGTTTTAAAAACCTTCTAGCGTAATCATTATTAATTGATAATTCCCTTGATCTATTCCTTAATAATCTAAGACTGCGGTGAATTTCCGCATTAGCTGATAGACCTTGTGCCAGCCAATCAGCCGTTAATCTATTAATACTAGCTGCTTGATATTGACGCTTTTGTTGTGGCTGGCGTTTGAATAGGTTAAATAAATTAGGGAATTTCACTGAGTATATTTAATTAGATTCAATATTTATGAATTACTAAACCTAACCTTTATTAGACTATTTCTAGCTAATCCTTTGGCAATTTGCTGCTCTTTTAAGATTCTAATATATTCCCCCTTATAAACATCTCGCCATTTTAATAATTCGCTAGGACTTAAACGAGATATGCTTCTACCACTAATAGAATAAGAAAGTTGATCACGGCTGGCTTTACCAAGAATAGTAGCCTCTAAGGCATCTAAGGTTTTTTGTACATGTTCACGACCATCATATGAATCTAGTAAAGCTAAATTAGCTTTGATGACAAGTTCGCCATTATCTACAAAATGCTGTTTATCATCTCTAACCACTCTAGCTTGCCACCAATAATTAGCAGGTCTGTACTGGCTAGTCACTTCAGAAGTAAGCTGGACAAGATAATGATCTTCTTTTCCTTTCGCAGTAACTTCAAAACTATTGTCAAAATTACGAAATATATAGATTAACTGCCAACCATCTTTAGGCAGGTAATAATCTAGATATGTTTCCCACTCAACTGTCTCACCGACTGTAAAAACTACTGGTATTGAATCTTGTAAAATGTTCATTATAGTTTATTTATAATTTACTTACCAATTCCTAACAAATCCGCTAGTTCTAGCACTAACTCTAGCTTTTCTAATTAGCGGCAAATAACTTATCTCTTTTTCTACTTTTAGTCTATCATAATTTTGCTTGTTCTTAGCAATATCGTTATTTATTTTATTTGCTATGACTGTTAAGTCAGGATTTAAAATATGCAAGGCAGCTAGTGCATATACTCTGCAATCAAGTGCCTCATTACGTTTGCCGTTTGGTTTTTCCCATTTTCGTACAGGAAAGCCTTTATGATAACGAGTTACTAACTTCTCAGCAGTTAGCTGTTTAAAATATTGTTCATCATATTTAGCTGGGAAATGGCAATAACCAGCTCCAATCTCAAGAATCTTTAGCCTGCTATAAATCATCTCTTTAGCAGTATCAGTACCAATGATAAATAATTTTACTCTCAGTCTATTTGTTATAGATGGTCTGCTAACTAAAGATTTAGCAGTAATTGATGACCCCTTAACAGCAAAGATTCGTCTTAATTGTCTTTTTTTGCAGTAACTATAAACGCTTTGCGTATGGTGACCACCTGAATCTATGCAAGTACAAGCTATCCGTAAGTAAATGCCTGAATCAGTTTCTATTTGACGCTCTAAAATATTATCAAGATCCTTCCATACTTCTCCCTGAGCAGGATCGCCATGAATAACTAAGTAATCAAGTGACCAGCTTTCTTCTCGCACTCCCCAACCAACAATCTCCATCTCTAGACGATCATTTTGCACATCAACTCCAGCTGTAATTAATACAACTCCGTCTGGGACTTTATTGCCCCAATTTTCTTTTCTTGCAAGTAGGTTAGTCTCATCAATAGTTTCTCCGCCTTCTTCCCATGTCTCTCCTAGAGTAGTATTAACCCAAGTCTTTAGAGTTTCTGGCATTAATTTGGCTTTAAGAAACTCGGTCACAATTTTTGACCAACTAACCCAAGGTGAATATAATTCTGATAAATGAAAGCCAGCTACATTGCCAGCTACTCCTTCAGCTCGCCACTGCCCTTGTTGCAACATTTGCTGCTTGTCAGTATCATATAACAGGCAGTTATTTGCCTCACATTGATAATAGGCAGCTTCAGGTCTATCTGCTGACCATTTAATTTGTCCCCATTTTAGCGTTTGATACTGACCGCAATGTTTACATGGTACATAATAACGACGCTGATCGCTTTGCAAATAAGCTTGTTCAATTCTGCTCAAATCTTTAATGGTCGGTGTAGAAGTGAGAACGATTTTACGGTTCCAAAAAGTAGTAGCTCTTTTTTTGGCTAAATTAACCGGATCACCTTCAGCTCCAGCACTTAGCGGGTATCTATCTACCTCATCACAAAGTACAATGCGTACAGGTCTGCTAGCAAGGGAAGAAGGGGAATTACTGCCAGCCATCGTAATATGACCGCCAGGAAATCTTTTGTATAAAATTTTATTACCCGAATCTCTAGACCTTGGGTCTTTTATCAATTTTTTCAGTACTTCAGTATCCCTAATCATCGGACTAAGCCTGTCAGTTGACCAGCTTTCAGCTAGTTTCTCAGTAGGTTGTACGACTAGCATTGGAGCTGGATCCTGATGAATATGATAGCCGACAATATTATTGATGATTTCAGTTTTACCAACTTGAGCTGAAGACATCACCATGACCACTTCAATATTCGGATCACATACAGCGTCCATAATCTCCCGTTGATAGGGAGCCTTATTAGTTCGCCAACTTCCTGATTCAGCTGAAGATTCGCTAGACAATTTTCGGTAACGATCAGCCCATGTGCTTACTAAAAGCTTAGGTGGTGGAGCTACTAGCTTCGCTATTCGACTGATTATCGCTTGTTGATTCAGTTGATGATGATTCAGCTGCTGGTTCATGCCGATAGTTGCTTAGCTCTAACAAAGCTTGTTCTATTTCTTGCGAGAGAATATTAACCATTGCCATAAAGTCATTACTAACTGTCATTAATTGCCTAGCCAAATTAGTTGGTATGTTTAACATTCTTGAGCGAAAAGCTATTATTAATCCTGACCATAATAATTCTACTTCAGTCGCTAAAAGATATTTACCCGATAATATTTCTACCTCAAATTCTGCTTTATCGGCTTGGGCTTTTAGTAAACGTAGTTTTTGAGTAATTACATTACCATAACTTGACGTATTTTGACCTTGATTTTTTTGTACTAACTTTTCTTGCAAATATTGTTCGTAGTTTCGCATACAACAAGCTAGATCATATTTACCTTTAACTGGAGTCGGTAATATGCCAATCTTTACTAATTGTTGGACTCTACGAGTGCTTATATTTAAGCTATGAGCAATGTCTGATACTTTGTAGTTATTAATAATTGTCCCCATCCTTTGTTTATTTCGTTTGTTTCGCAATTATTAGATACTTGTAAGCCTGATATTTAAAGGGTTTACTAGCTTTTATTAGGATAAACGAAGCGAAATGCATAAAAAACTCTATCGCTAGGGAAGGGATGGGGTGGCGAGTTACCCCCGACTGAAAGGGCTAGCAAGTACCTTTTGCCCTATTTAGCGGTGCTTAAAGCGAAATTAAAACTATCAGTAAATACTCTATCAAACTGTTTGTTAAAGACATTAATAGCAGTAGTCTTAAAGCCAAACCTTGCCTTAACTTTAGCTTGCGGCGTTAGGCTGTATAGACGTAGTAGACGCCTGCCAGCTAGTCGTTGAAAAATAGATTTACCAAGCTTAAAGATTGTCCTATTGCCATCCTCTTTCCTTAAAGATTTAGAGCTACGATCTTTTCTTATCACGTTAGGGGTAGGTACTGCAATTGTACTCCCCAAATAAGGCTTTTTAATACCACCTTCTTCCTGAATAGATGCAAAATGAGCTTTGCAATAAACGGCAGAGCTAAGCAGGTATTTATTAGCAAACTGTACCTTTATACCTGTTCTTTGTCTTTTATCCCACCATTTCTTACTATTGTTAAAGATACGAGGGATAGACTTACAAATATGCTCTTGAGATAATAAGGCTATTTTGTTCAAAGCTAAAGAAGTAGCAAATGGTAGTTGTTTTCTCTCCAGTTGATCCATATAACGTTCTATGTATCTAATGTTGTTTACTACTGCAATGTCAAAGCTCATAATTCAATCATACTCAGTTTACTATTCAGCCGTTGATACTGGTTTATATTTAGTACCGTATAACATGGCAATTATAGCTATCAGTACTCCTTGCTCTTCCAAATCGCCTACTGCTGTAATTACTGGCTTGACATAATTTTTATGACCAACATACCCTACCATAAAGGCTTGGTTTAGTTCATCTGCTTTAACCGACATGGCATTCCTACTCTCTCCACTAGTTCTTATCACTTCTTTATCTTCGCAGTCATGAAAATTAGTGCCTTCCTCATCCGAATGTTGTAGCTTAATTTGCAAGTGTCGGTCATCATTTAACTCTACTCCTGAAGCTCCAACTGATATCAAGAAACTTGTGCTATTAAAGCCTGATAAATTCACTGGTCTAATATCTTCCTTGTTAGCATTGATTACTACTGGAGGTAGCAGTTGTTGTAGTTTAGAGTTGCTGATTTCTTCCCTGATTATTGCCATATTTTCTCCTGCCGCCTTGCTATTATCTCTACTAGTTTCAGTATTGCATATCATTCTACCATTGAGTTTACCAAGATGCAATAGGGGATTGATAGGATATTACTTAAAGTAATAAAACTTTATTATCAAGGCTGTTCATTCAAGGTTATAATGTTTTAAATAAATTACTTTAAGTTGCATTATTTGTTATTTTGCTTATAAATCTCAACTAAATCATCCAACTGATATCAAGAAACTTGTGCTATTAAAGCCTGATAAATTCACTGGTCTAATATCTTCCTTGTCAACATTGATTACTACTGGAGGTAGCAGTTGTTGTAGTTTAGAGTTGCTGATTTCTTCCCTGATTATTGCCATATTTTCTCCTGCCGCCTTGCTATTATCTCTACTAGTTTCAGTATTGCATATCATTCTACCATTGAGTTTACCAAGATGCAATAGGGGGTTGATAGGATATTACTTAAAGTAATAAAACTTTATTATCAAGGCTGTTCATTCAAGGTTATAATGTTTAAATAAAATACTTTAAGTTGCATTATTTGTTATTTTGCTTATAAATCTCAACTAAATCATCCAACTGATATCAAGAAACTTGTGCTATTAAAGCCTGATAAATTCACTGGTCTAATACCTTCCTTGTCAGCATTGATTACTACTGGAGGTAGCAGTTGTTGTAGTTTAGAATTGCTGATTTCTTCCCTGATTATTGCCATATTTTCTCCTGCCGCCTTGCTATTATCTCTACTAATTTCAGTATTGCATATCATTCTACCATTGAGTTTACCAAGATGCAATAGGGGGTTGATAGGATATTACTTAAAGTAATAAAACTTTATTATCAAGGCTGTTCATTCAAGGTTATAATGTTTAAAATAAATTACTTTAAGTTGCATTATTTGTTATTTTGCTTATAAATCTCAACTAAATCATCCAACGCTTCACGCAGTCTTACGGTGCCAGCTCCTTTACTCCATTGCGGCACTTGGCTTAGTTCAAACTTCCGAATAGGCAGCTCATCTAGACAAAAATGCTGAATTATTGCTTGAGATTTAGCGTTTAACCTGTCAAATACCTGCCTGTGGTCATGCATGGCATCAACTTGCCTTTCAAACTCTGCTAGATTACAACCCCGTCCCTTCTGCTCTGTTGGTTTAATCACACTGCTCCTATGCCCTCCAGCCATAGCCCGGCTATAGTTGCTATACAAACGATCAGCGGCTCTAAATTGCTGCTGGTTTATCCCTCGGCATTTATCTAATCTCACTCCATTGGCTATATCCTCCAAATGGCAGCGATAAAATTTGGCTATTGGTCGTTTATCGCTTTTATTTAATTCTGCTATTTTTTTTCTTTCATTTTTCCCTCAATGATTTTTTAAAATTTAATCCAGCTAATTTTTGGCTCGTGTGAATACCCCGTAAAATAAATTGGGCTTCTTAAAAAGCCCTTTATTTATAAAGGGGGTAAATGCTGCATTATGAAGCTGGCTGCAATCCCTTGATAAATAAGGGCTAGAGAGCAACCTCATAGTGCATTTCTTTTTGTAGTGCAGATGCACTATGAAATTCCCCGCAATCTCAGTAGTTATAAGGCATTGCAGCTAGTTTAATAATGCAGCTGCACTATGGATGCATTATGCACTATGGATGCATTATGCACTATGAATTATGAGCTACATATTTTCTTCTAAATCTGTTTGCCAGTTTTTATTATTTAGTACTTTTTTCTTCCTTCCATCACCGTCACATTTGTAATGTGTAGGTGGTATTTGAATATAATTTTTTATTGTTTTTCCAGTTTTAATATTGATGACTTTTCCTTTTTCCATCATCATATTTTCAGTACATATATAACCAAAGCTTGCACTAGCAACACTTGCCAGCTTTATTCCATACTTCTCAGGATTATCAAAAAACTTAATTACTCCTTGAGTAGCAGCAACTGAGCAATCATCATAAATCGCTCTTCTACCACCTAAATTTGTATAATTCTGATATTTTTGAGCAAACTGTTTCATTAGATAAAACTTACCTCTTAAAGCATCTACCTCAAGTAGTTTAATAATAACCTTAATACGGCGTTCACGTTCGCGATCGTACAGCTTACCCTTTACTTTATATGCAATACGTTCCTCCATAGGATTTAACTCTTCCCATATACCGTTAACCTTATGAATAATTTTGTTGCCAATCTCCTTGCCATTACGCAGTTCAAAGATTAAATGACGATTATTACCATCTAGTTCAGGTTTGTATAATAATATCCCGCTAGTGTAATAACCTCTCAAGCTACTTGCTCCACTAAATGCTTGAAATGGATCCTCCTCAAATTGTACACGACTAATTTTCTTAGTATGATGAACAAGAATAATGCCAGTATGAGGATTTATTTTATCTTTCAGTAACTCAATTCTATTTTGCAGAAAAAACATCATGGCATCATTTTCATTCTCGGTAGAGCCATGTCTGCCACCATCAAAACTATTGCGAATAGGGTCAATGGCAATAATATCTGGTGGATGTTCAGGGAAAATATGTCTAATATGTTTAACAACAATATTGACTCCTTGTTCATCGAGCAGTAATCTATTATTAGCTGTAATATGCAAATTAGTTTCTGCCTTAGCAAGCAGCTCTTTTGGCAGCTGGATATTTTGCAACCTCTCTCGCAGATAATGGTAACCAATTTCTGTTTGCAAATAAAATATCCTTAATGGTCTTGCTGGTTTAAACCCAACAAATTCTTTCCCTGCTGCCATATGAACAAATAGTGATAATAAAAAATCACTTTTACCAACTTTAGGAGCTCCGCCAAAGACTAATATACCGCTAGGCGTTAAGATTCGTGGAGCAATTATATCCTGTGGCAATTGGCTATGATCAGCTAAAAAATTGCCTAAAGAGAAGCTGATAACTGTATTGCTAATCTGTTGTGGTTGCTGTTTAGGAGTACCATATTTTTCTATATGTACTTTCCATAAGCCATTAACCATTTGCTTTATTTTATCAATTGACCATGCAGGTAATACATTAGCTAGATTATAACTGTAAATTTCTTCTATTGCGGTATCAATGCTAATCAGCCCATCATGGCAACGACGCAGCCAATAACCAATTACTCTAGTTAAATGATTAAACCTAGTTTGTTCTCCTATGCCTCCTTCATAAACCTTTTTGGTAAGTATCTTATTGATTGGTAAAGCGGAGGTTTTTATAAAATTATTATTGGCTAGAGCATTGAGTGGTAATTTCTTAGTCAACTCAATTAATTGCTCAAGTTCATATTCTACTGGATTGTAAGATCTAATCTTAACTAACTTAGCTGTCCCACCTTTATGATAGACCGAACCTGCTACCCTAATTGGTTGATGAGCCGATTTAAAATGAGTATCGCCACCGAAAATATGAGCTATTTGATATCTAAGTTCTAGTAATTGTTTTAACTGCTCACCTTCTATCGCTTTAGTTAATTGCCAGTAAACATGGAGCTTGGCTAACCCCTCACAGGTAACGCCACCTGATTCAATAATCATAGTAGCTTGACCTAAAGTTTGCTCCAGTAATAACAACTTACCTTCTGTATCACCATCATCAATATCAATCAGTAGTACCTGCATTTGCTTGACGCTTTTACTAGAAGCTTGACCGCATTGGTCAACAATTGCTGGAATGACATAAAAAGCTGTTTGTCTCTGATTAGCTGTGTTAGCAAAGTTTAAAGCCTTACTAGCCATAGAATCATCAGCCTTAATCCATATATTAGCCGGTGGTTTATTACTACTGTTACCTTTTTCAGCAAAAGAACGTAAGGGTATTAATCCGTCAAGATAACCAAAAACTACCCAAAAATATGTTTGAATATCATCCTTAATCGGCAGAATATTCATAACTTACCTTCAGTCTTGCAGTCCCAACATTTACTTTGATATGAACATATTTTGC
>JAHFPS010000016.1 GCA_023269695.1 Rickettsia sp. | reverse complement strand
TCTGCATGTTACTGAGTACCACTGTAGCTCCGTATCGATCATTCTCATTCGCAGAACCGACATAACAACCTAATACAAAGCCTTGTGTATCAGTAATGATATGCCTCTTTCTGCCTTTGATGTTCTTAGCTCCATCATAACCTTTAGCCCCCTTTTTTCTGTTGTCTTTACAGACTGACTATCTATTATACAAGCACTAGGATCATCATTCCGACCTAATTTCCGTCTAACATCCTTGGTAATCTCATGGTTCATATGTTCAAATATACCTTGTTTTTTCCATCTTCTAAATTGCTCATATACTGTCTTCCAAATTGGAAAGTCGTGCGGCATATATCTCCACTGACCCCCAGTACGTAATACATAAAAAATTGCATCCAAAATCTCTCTTTTACTATGTTTTAAAGGTCTCCCTCCCTTTACATACGATACTTAGAACAATTCCTCTATCCTTGACCATTCTTCATCTGTTAAATCTGTTGGATAATTTTTTCTGCTCATTCTTTTATACTTCTTGCTAATAATACTTTATTCACCTCTATCATACCTTAATTTTAGTTTGCGGACAAGCTTTTACACAAAATAAATGATTGACTCAGCAACGAAGCAATTGTAAGTTGTCATTCCCACGTAGGCGGGAATCTATGTCCTCTACTTTCACAGGGATGACACAAAAATGGATTGCTTCGTCGCTACTAAAGTAGCTCCTCGCAATGACGTCTGTGAATTTGGCATAATGTTAGTCGGGTTAGCTATAATGTCAAACCATATTTAGCTAGTAAAGATGTAAGTTCGGATTTTATACTATTCAGTCCTTCCAAGCTATCTGATTCATATCTAGCAATAATTTTGGCTTCGGTGTTAGAGGCTCGGAGTAACCACCATGCATTAGACTTCCTGCAAAACTCTACTTCTGCTGGTGATTTGTACGTCGATGCGGTACTCGAATCCTCACGTACACTAGAGTACGCTGCGGTTCGAGGTGAAGCGTCTCCTTCAAATCTCTCAGCATAAGCGACTTTTGCAGGAAGTCTATTATAGCCAATTGTTGAGTCAATCCTTATACCATCAATATCGTTGAAGACGATATTTTTGCTGATTAAATCCTCTTTTATTTGCTGAATAATATCAAATTTGAGGTTATCTGGTACCGGGATGCTAATTTCAGGAGTGCTATGACATTTAGGTAGCTCATCTATCATGTCGTCCAAGGTTTTGTCTGATCTTGATAGTAAATCAAGAAACCGTAGAGCAGCATAAATTGCATCATCATATCCATAATATTTGTCAGCAAAAAATATATGGCCACTAGTTTCGCCGCCAAGTAATGCCTTAGTTGTTTGCATCTTATCTTTAATAAAGGAATGACCTGTTTTCCACATTATTGGTCTTCCGCCATATGACTTAATCTGATTAAATATTGCCCCACTTGATTTGATATCCATGATAATAGTTGCATTTGGATTTTGATCAATTACATCTTTTGCTAATATACAAAGGATCTGATCACCTAAAATTATTCGTCCTGTCTTACTTACAATAACTATACGATCTGCATCTCCATCAAATGCAATACCAATATCGCAATTCTGGGTCTTAACTACTTCTATTAGTTGTTCTAGATTTTTAGGAATAGTGGGATCTGGATGGTGGTTAGGAAAATTACCATCAATTTCTGAATTTATAACGATATTTTTGTTGGGCAACCTTAACGCTAATAAGTCAATAATATTTCCAGCCGCTCCGTTAGCAGGATCCCATGCTACTTTTATTTTAGGATCTATAGTTATTTCTTGCAAAATCCTATCTATGTATTGATCTGTGATATTTAACTCTTGTACATTATAGCTAACCCGATTAGCATTGAGACATAGTAAACTGGCGTCATTGCGAGGAGGCGTGAGCCGACGAAGCAATCCATTTCTAATCATTTTTCTGGATTGCTTCGTCGCTACTAAAGTAGCTCCTCGCAATGACGTTTGTGAATTTGGCGTAATGTTAGTCGGGTCAACTATAGAGCAATCATGACTAGACCAATCAGTGTTTAGAATGCTATTTAGTAAACATTGTATTTGTTGGTCGAAAAAAGACTTTCCTTGTGATAACATCTTAAAACCATTATCATCTTTGGGATTATGTGATCCTGTGATCATTATACTAGCTTGTGGATTAAATATTTTATCAGCAAAATATAAAACAGGGGAGGGGACGAGTCCTATTGAGATAACCTGTCCGCCAGCTGAGATAATGCCATTAACCAAAGCATGGTAAAGGGCAGGGGAGCTTAATCTACCATCACGTCCTACAAATATTTTGTTCCCTTGTTTAGATATATTTAGTTTGGTAAAACAAAATCCAATTTTATAAGCAATAGTTGTATTAATATCCAGCAGACTGCTTCCACGAATGTCGTATAACCTAAAAATTGCTCTATTTATTTCCATTGTATTACTATTTGAGTATAGTTGAATGATTTAAAGAGTTGATACTATAAATGAAAATTTTAGCATTTGATACGGTAAATAATAGTGCATCTGTGGCGATTTCTGAAGATAAAATTATTCTAGCCTATATTGAGGATTTAAGGCCCTCTATGCAGGCTGAAACAATAGTGCCAATGATTGAAGAAGCTCTGAGGATAGCAAAGCTTTCTTACCATGATTTAAATTACCTAGCCGTTACAAATGGTCCAGGCAGTTTTACAGGTATTAGGGTAGGGTTATCAGTGGCAAAAGGTATTTTGCTAAGTACAAATATAATAGGTACCACTATATCTAATTTTGAGTATTCCTGGTGGAGAGCCAGTAAGCAAGTAAGCAACTATAATAAAAATGTTACTTTTAAATTTTTTATTTTTCTCAATGCATATAGAGGACAATTATATAGCCAAGTTTTTGACCAAGATGGACATGCGTCTATTCCTTTACTGATAGATTATGATCAAGCTGTGCAGTTATTAAATATAGAAGATAATACTATTAAGGTTTGTGCTGGTAGTGGGATAGGGATGATATACGACAAGATTAAGGATTTAGAAAATGTAATGATTTTACCGCGTTTCGCTAGAGTTAAGGCATGGCATATATGTCAATATATAGCTGATAAAATAGCTAGAAAGTATAATTTGTCTAACTCCATCGAGCCGTTATATATTAGACTAGCTGATGTGAAGATTAAACAGAGTTAGCTGACCCGACTAACATTACGCCAAATTCACAAACGTCATTGCGAGGAGCTACTTTAGTAGCGACGAAGCAATTGTAAGATGTCGTTCCCGCGTAGGCGGGAATCTAGATCCAGCACCGAAGCAGGGGATGACACAAAAATGGATTGCTTCGTCGGCTTACGCCTACTTGCAATGACGCCAGTTTTATAGTTAAATGCTAATCGGATTAGCTATAGCTAGCCTTACTTATGGAGTAAATATTATGGTTTCTACCGGACTAAAATATCAAGGAACACAACAGAGGGTAACCAAAGAACAAGCAGAAGCGGTTGGTTTGTTGTCAATAGGCACATTGCTTGAGTATTTTGACCTGATGCTCTATGTACATATGGCGGTATTGTTGAATGAGTTATTTTTTCCCAAAACTGATCCGCATGTTGCTACTCTTTTATCGGCTTTTGCCTTCTGTGCTACTTTTGTTTTTCGACCAATTGGGGCTGTGTTATTTGGTTGGATAGGCGATAAAGTAGGTCGTAAGGCTACGGTAGTTGTCACAACTTTCATGATGGCATTTTCTTGTTTGGTGATGTTCAGTTTGCCTACTTATGCACAAATTGGGATTACTGCTTCAGTATTAATCACTATTTGTCGGATAGTGCAAGGTATGTCATCCTTAGGAGAAGCAATAGGGGCAGAATTATATTTAACGGAAACAATCAAGCCACCAATACAATACCCTGTTGTTGGTTGTATTTCAATATTTGCTGATCTAGGGGCAGTGCTTGCTTTAGGTATTGCAGCACTGGTTACTGCATATGGTTTTAACTGGCGATATGCTTTTTTATTTGGCACAGTGATTGCCTTGGTAGGAGCTGTGGCAAGAACGCGACTTAGAGAGACTCCAGAATTTGCTGATGCAACCAAAAGACTGCTAAATAAACTTAAAACTTTTGGTTTAGAGAAAAAGGATATTACTAATCAAGAAATGTTAAATGAGAAAGTTAATATAAAAACTATGTTAGCTTATTTATCAATTGAATCGATTGGACCAATTGTTTTTTATTTTGTATATATGCATTGTAGCACTATACTTATAAACACCTTTAATTATAGTGCTGAACAAGTTATTAGTCATAATTTGCTTGTTAACATAGCAGAGATGATTATTAGTATTCTATATACTTATTTGAGTTATAAAATATATCCACTAAAAATTTTAAAAACAAAATTAGTAATCTTTGCTAGTACTATTATATTTTTGCCATATTTATTAACTAATGTTTCATCTCCTTACTATTTATTATTATTGCAGTTTTTTATATTGCTATTTCAGACAGGAGCATTTCCAGCCACCTCAATATTTTATAAGCAGTTTCCTGTGTTTAAACGTTTTAGATGTGTCAGTATCTCATGTGCTATGGTAAAGGCAACAATGTATGTTGTTGTTTCTTTTGGACTAATTTATTTAATAGATCATTTTGGTAATTGGGGATTACTAATATTATTTGTACCATTCCTTGTGGCATATTGGTTTGGCTTGCGTCATTTTGAAATATTAGAGAAGTTACGCAATGTTTAATAAAGAGTTTCTAGCTTTTTTGCGTTATGTCCTTCAAATACAGAATTATAGCATAATTCATACAAATGGTTCTCCAAATTTATGTAGCCAAAGTAAGTACATACCGCTAAAAAACTTTGTAATGTTTCATCAACTATCTTCTTAACTTTTTCTGGAGATTTATACCTAATAGTTTGCATATTATGAAGTCGATCAAATAACTTAATCAATAAAACATCATGTTTATTTTGCCTATATAATAAATCTAATGTTTCTGCTGAGCTAATCTTCCCATAGGATTTGAGCCTAGTTAAATCTACTACTTGGTTGGCAATTTGCTTGCCAAAAACCCTAGCAATCATATTTTCAGTAAGTGTTGTATCTTCAATAGTATCATGCAGTAAGCTGGTAATGATCATATCAGTCCTGAAATATTGTGGCATTTCTTGTGCTGTATATTCAGCCACCATGTATGCTACTTCTATTGGATGGGAGTAATATGGGACACCAGATTGTCGCATTTGGCTACCATGATATTTTTTTGCGTAATAGATACCTCTTCTAATCTCATTAATATCTACTGGTTGGTTTACTTGTTGGTTCAGTTGAGTTAGTTTATTCAGTAACTTATCAACATATTGACAATTTTCATATTTTGACTGCAAGTCGAGACTCTTCATAGAAATTCCCATGTTATTTACATCTTATAATATACATTATAACTCAAAAATAAAATACCACTAAGTGTTTATTATACATTATTTACAAAAAGATGAATATTTTTATTTTGTTGTAAAAATTATTCCCTCGTTATTGCGAGGAGCTGCTTTAGTAGCGATGAAGCAATCCAAAAAGTGACCATAAATGGATTGCTTCGTCGGCTTACGCCTCCTCGCAATGACGTAGAGGAACTTATAATAATACCAAGAACTTATTCGGGTTAGCTATACAAAGTTAAATCTATGTGTAATTTCCCATTAGACCTCCTTCGAAACTTGCTTGTGCTGAGGGATTTGAAGGAGACAGTTTACCTCGAACCGCAGCGTACTCTAATGTACGTGAGAATTCGAGTACCGGATCAACGTACAAATCACCAGCAGAAGTAGAGTTTCGAAAGAGGTCTATGGTATAACTCTATTTATTAACACTAATTGGTATGAGATAGTAAAGCGACCAGCTTGTAGATTTTGGGTGCATAAAGATACACCTCTGGAATTATTACCAAGCACTAGATTAGTTTTTTTGAGTTATTTTATAAAAAATGGTTCCTATTTTTTTATATTTAGGTCATAATCCGTCGCTGTTGTTTCTGGGAAAAGAGCAAGAAGTAAAAATTTATAATAAATGACTATTGACAAAAATATACCAAATTATCTGACGGTAGCTCGTATAGTGGTTATTCCAGTTATTGTCATGACCTTTTATCTAGATAGTTCTGAACTTGCTCATAGAATTGGAGCTTTATTATTCATTTTAGCTAGTATTACTGATTTTTTTGACGGTTATCTTGCTAGGAAGTTTGATATAGTATCGGGATTTGGTAAAATGTTTGATCCAATAGCTGATAAATTATTAGTAGGTTGTGTAATTATAATGTTGGTAAAAAAAGGAGCGGCAGGAGAGATACCATGCTTATTAATTTTGGCTCGTGAATTTTTGGTGGCGGGGTTACGTGAATTTTTAGCTTTAATTCAAGTAAGTATTCCTGTATCTAGGTTAGCTAAGATTAAAACATTTACCCAAATGTTTGCTTTGTCAGTGTTAATTCTTGGTTCTAAAGGTTCGGGTATAATTTACATGGATTTAATAGGACAAATAGCTTTATGGATTGCTGCATTTCTGACTATCATAACAGGATACTCATATCTGCAGGCTTGTAGTAAATATTTTTGACAATCTAGGTTGCTTGTGAACAAATTAGCCCCTAAAAAAATGTTACTATTAGTTTGGCTTTTTCTTTCTATAGCTAACCTGCGTAGACGGGAATCTAGATCCTCTACTTTCGCAGTAATGACACAAAAAAGGATTGCTTCGTCGTGCTTACGCACTCCTCGTTAATAGACGGAGTAATGCTAATCTGGTTAGCTATAGAACAATTATTTATTACAATGGAAAAAATTAAATTTATTGACATAATAGTAACTTAGCATAGCATAAGAAGTATGATATATAACTAAATAATAGGTGTATTTAGACTGTATCACGTGTTTATTAAGCAGCTAATCAACTTAGATGTTTAGACATTACACAGAACTAAAAAATCTAGTGTAATTTTCCAATTATTAGTTTTTTGGGTTATGAAAGGACACAATTCACCATATCTAGATAAGTTAAAAAAAAATTTATTCAAGATATTTACCTTAATTTTTATAGTTTATAGTACAATTATAATATCATTATATCAATATTATAATGATAAAGTTGAGATAGAAAAAACACAAATTCTGCAAACCCAGTATGATAAAATATTAGAGGTAAGCATGAATAAACTTTCTTCTTTAGCATATTACTTATCTAGCAATATTCAGGAAAAAAACATTTCAATTAACAGTAATAGTAGTGAGATTGAGATATGTAATGAAGCACTAAAATGTAAATATTATAATATTTTTCATTTTGGAGAATTATTAAATCGGAATATTCCGGAATTTATTCATTATAAGATAGAACTCAATAAAAATTTTCTTTATTCAAATATTAAAATACAAAATTATCAAATAGATAAAATATACCATATTAATGATTCTCACCAACTTAACATTAGTTTGGCAATTAATAGTGTATTTTGGCATAAAGTAGAAACAGATATCAAAAGATCTTTTTGGATATTAACTGCATTTATTACAGCTAATATGGTATTGTTATATATTCTCTTAAAAATATCATTTAGCAGTTTCAATAAATCTTATGCATTACATTATCAAGACAAACATGCGGCAGAATTAGAACAACTTAAGTTTGATTATCAACTGGAATTAAAAAATTGTGAAATCTCTCTAATGAAAAAGATTTGGAATAATGATTTTAATAAACAAAAAGATTTAGAAATTAATTGTCTATTTGCTCAAGAAGCTAATCAAATATCGTTGCTTGATAACAATCCACACAATCAAGAAGATATGATCAAGGATTATAAGTTAAAAAACTTTGGTGATAAAGTACCTTGCTCTATAGTGCTGTATCAAGGAAATAAAATAGAAGAAATTGATACCACTAAATTAGTTGATTTATTTATTGATAGATTTGATCAGGAAGACGAGAGTATATCGTTTGAAATTTCCAGTAAAACAAAAATATTATATTTTGCTTCTAATGCAGCATTGTACCAAATCATTTATAGTGTTATTAGCTATCTATTCTTTTTGTTAAAAAAACAACCTGTTATTACCAAACATAATATTAGATTAACTATCGATAGTATAAAACAAAAGATGATACTACATTTTGAATATAACGGTTACCCTATAATGACAGCACAAGAGCTGCTACAAACATCAAATAATTTTTTTAAAACCCATGCTAATCCTTTTTTACTTAACATAAGTCAAGTGTTTAATATATTGCAAGCGAATGGTTATAACTATCAAATAAGTCATAACCAAAGTAATGTTATAGAAATCTACTCAAATGATTTGAAGAATTGGAACAACCAACAAGAAGAGAACGTGATTCTACTAAATTCTTTAATTAAGAAAAAAAAATGAATAAATATTTTTTGTTACTTATGATGTTAATTATGGTCAATAGATCTCCTTCGAAACTCGCTTGTACGCAAGGGTATGAAGGAGGCTCTTCACTGCGAACCGCAGCGTACTTAAATGTACGTGAGGAGCAGAGTACCGATATCACGTACAAATCACCAGCAGAAGTAGAGTTTCGAAAGAGGTCTAATATTTTCTTACCCAACAACTCCAAACTGTCAGATCAACTCTCTACTTTTACATATAAGTATATCTTTTAAAGTTTTTGCCCTTGATATACCTTCATTAATTAACTCCTTGGCTTTTTGAACATTTTCCCAGCCAATTACCTTCACCCATTTACCTTTCTCTAGATCTTTATAATGTTCAAAAAAATGTACTATTCGTTGTCTTAGCATCGGGCAAAGATCATCTAAGTCTTTTATTGAATCAAAAGTAATATCTAGTTTAGAAACCGGAACAGCAATAATTTTTTCATCCAATCCAGATTCATCTTCCATCATTAAAACCCCAATGGGGCGTGACCTAATCACGCAACCAGGTATGACAGGATAATGTGCCATGACCAATACATCTATTGGGTCACCATCTTCTGACAGAGTATGTGGAATAAACCCATAATTACCAGGGTAGAACATAGCAGTTTGCATGAATCTATCAACAAATATCGCACCTGATTCCTTATCCATTTCGTATTTTATTGGATTACTCTGCATCGGAATCTCGATAATCACATTTATTTCTTCATGACCAGCTTTGCTCTTAATTTTTTCAACTAACATCACTTTATCCAATTAATAAATAATTTATTTTGAGTTTTTGTAAGCAAACATTTACACAATGAGTAATATATGGCTTTAAAAGCTGTTCATCACTTACTATACCATTTTCATTAGACGCCACTAATAGTCCAGAAGCAAATTTTTCAAATATTTTTTCTTCAATCTGTTCAATAGAATTCTTTCCATCCAATAGTTCAATAATATATTTTTCATGCAACTGTAATGGAACCACAGCATTAACTCGATTTGTCACAAACAAATTCGTTTTTTCTAACTTTCGAGCCTGATATCTTGCTAACTCACTTACTTTTGGTTTTGATGAGATTTTATATACTGAGTTCGGTTTTATTGCAAATATTTGTACGTATCCTTGTAACACCAGTTTGGCAATTACAGAATCTAATTCTGCTCTAAAATCTTTAAGCTGTAATTTATCTGACTTTTTCATAGCCAATGTAGCAATTTGTTCCAAAGTCAAAGGATTACCAATATTATCGGCATAAACGTAGAAAACGGCCTTCATCACAGGAGAAGACGTTGAAATATCAGGGGATTCTAAATTATTATAGTGAAATCCTGAACTTTCTACTGCATTATTGATATCCACTTCACTTTCAAGCATGGCTGGTCTGATATTACAAGTAGTATAGAAGTCAGCTAATTTACTTGGTTCAATTGCCCTGTTGATCATGATATTATTGTGACATAACAAAGTAGTTCTAAATTTACGATTAGTAATAAAGTCCATATATTGTTCAGTTCTTACAATATCATTTATCGATTGTAATTTTTCTGCAGTCTTTGCCGGCAAATTACCGACAAACATAGCAGAAAGTGAGGAATCTCCAAGATAATTTAAATTATGTTTTCTAGCATTACTTACAAATTCCTGGAAGTAAAAAGCTGTATTCTCTTCTCCGAGATATTCGTGCAACAAATATGAATTCCCTAAATTCTTAAGAAAGTTAGTTTCATGTTGTAAGAACTTAGAATAAGGAGTCTCTGATCCTTCTAGAGAATCGCTAACAAAATCTAATAATAATTTAGCTTGTTGTAGTTTATCACGGTTATCAGTAAAGGCAGAGCTATGAAACATCATCATATCTCTGATAGTTTTTTGCATATTCCAGCCTGGAAGAGTATTATAGCTGATAAAGGCAATACCGTTAGGGCTTAATAATTTACTAGATATTTCAAAAATTTTGTCACGAACCACATCTGGTACCCAAGAGATTACCCCATGACAGATTATATAATCAAATTTACCAAACGATTCATCAATATCCAATATCGATAAGTGTTTTAGATCAATATTCTTTAGACCTAAACTCTTTACTATTTCCATTCCATTAGTAATTTGCACTTTTGACAAATCAATTCCTAAAGAATAAGATTCTGGGTAACTTTCGGCAAAATCGATCATATTACCACCTTCAGCACACCCTATATCAAGTATCCTAGCATTCTCTACTGCCGGAGGTTGCACGCCAAATACTAGACCTATAGTTCTTAAATGCTCCGGTCTTGTATAAGCAAAGGGAAAACTTTCATAAGGAAAATCATCATAGTTAATATTATTTGTTTGCTTCTCTGACAAACCATCATTAGGATTGTTTTTTTGACCCATAATTTGCTCCAAATAATTAATATTAAAGTAATGATTTTTAGTTGATTTAGTGCTTTTAAGCAAGATATTTTTATATTATTTTCAGGATCGCCTCTTTATAGCTAACCCAATTAGCATTTGCCTATATCAAACTGGCGTCATTGCGAGGAGCCACTTCAGTGGCAACGAAGCAATCCAGGAAAGTGATTATATTTGGATTGCTTGTCGGTCTTACGACCTCCTCACAATGACGGAGCAATGCTAACCTGGTTAGCTATAGAAATATCTACGACATAAAATTAAATTTCTTTTGATGTTATTTCTTCTTGATCTTTTTATAGTATATCCTATATTTATGATTTGTTTTTGTACAAGTGAGTCTTTTTACATCAATTTGGGATAAGAATAATTATTTTTATCCCAAATTTGCAGTGTTTTAAAAGCGGGTGTAGCTCAGGGGTAGAGTGCTACCTTGCCAAGGTCGAAGTCGAGGGTTCGAATCCCTTCACCCGCTCCAGTACAAAAATTGTCCTAATAGTAATACATATTCTCTCTATGGAGATGACATTAAATATGTCTGGAACAGGGATGTCTGGAATAGAGTTAAATAAAATTGCTGCTTCTATTTTATTAGCCAGTTTAATTGCAATGATGGTAGGGTTTATAACAAATATTCTGTATAAACCGGTTTTACATCCTGACCCTCGAGGCTACAAAGTAGAAGTAACAGACGATTCTTCTAATGCCCCTGATGCCAAAGTGGTTACGGAAACACCAGTGAATATAGAAGAATTGATGAAAACTGCTAATGCTGAGGCGGGAAGGGAAATAGCAAAAAAATGCTCGGTGTGCCATTCGCTTGACAAAAGTAAAGTTAATAAGGTTGGACCACATCTATGGAATATCGTTGGGACAGAAAAAGCTAAAGCAGAGAATTATAAATATTCAAGTGCTCTATCCAGCAAAGGGGGGATATGGGATGAAGAAAGTTTATTTCATTTCTTGCATAAACCTAGCCAATATATACCTGGTACAAAAATGTCTTTTGCTGGTTTAAATAAGCCTCAAGATATAGCTAATGTTATAATGTTTTTAAAGACATTTGTTCATGACTAAAGGGTCGATCAGTCAAAAGCCTACAGGCATAAGAGGTAATACATATTCATGGTCAAAAAATTACGTTAAATCCATAAGATTTTTACCTATATTTTGTCCAAAACCTTATGGATTCCAAAATTTTTGTAGTATAACCACGGGACATAGTTTGTCATCCCTACGAAAGTAGAGGATCTTAGATTCCCGCCGTTGCTAAGAAAGACAAAGAGGTTGCTGGAATGACACCTTTTCCTTTTAAATATAGTAGATGCTGTATTTTTAGACTTTTGATGGATAGACTATTAAATGATCTTTTGCAGGAACTCTGTTACTAAATGCTTTAAAAGCCTAAGAGCTTTTGCCTCTGGGCTAAGATTTTTTGCTGCCCATTTCTTGATCCATGGTTCTATAAGCTGCCACATATTAATTTCTGGATCGAGCTGCTGCCCTACCCCTTCAACTACTACTATAGTTTTTTGTAATAATAGCAATTGTGGTTGCACCTCCATGCCAAAATCTTCGGTAATTTTAAATAATTGGGCAAGTAATTTGCCTATAGAAATATTTTTGATAGCATATCCTATAATCGGTTCGCTCACTGCTCTACACGCTTGAGCAAAAAGGTCAAGATCAGTATTTTGATGTATATAACCAGCCCTAAGATGAACAAGTGCTACTAACTTATAGTTTTTACTTAGAAAACCAAATAGGCTTTCAGCAATTGCCATTCTATCTTTATCAGATAATCTGCCCATAATGCCAAAATCTAGTAACACTATACTACCATCTGACCTGACTAGAATATTTCCAGGGTGCAAATCTGCATGAAAAAAACCATCTCTATATACTTGGTTAAAAAACATTACAGCAAATTTTTGAGCTATTTTAGCTAGATCTAAGCCCTGCTCTATCAGCTTATCTCGAGCATAAATGGATACTCCGTCTACCCATTCTGTAGTTATTATATATTCATGTGTCAGTTGCCAATAAACTTTAGGAATATATATATCAAAATCATTTTGGAAATTGTCAAACAGTTCTGATGCGGCAGCTGCTTCTAAACGTAAGTCAAGCTCAAACTTCATACTAGCATTAAATACGTCCATTACCGCTACTAGTCGTAACCTTTTTAATTTTGTGAATATTCTTGCTACTAGCTTAGCCAGAATATATAAAAGTTTAATGTCCTTATTATATGTATGATGAATTTTAGGACGTAATATCTTTACGGCAACAAACTCACCTGACTTTAACCTAGCTCTGTGTACTTGAGAAATTGAAGCTGCTGCAACTGGTATATCCTCAAAAAAGGAAAATAGCTCATCAACATTTTGTTCAAAAGAATCCTCAATAATTTGTCGTGCTATACTACTACTAAAAGGTGGCAGCTTATCTTGCAAAGATTGCAAATAGTTAGTAATATCGGCTCCTATAAGATCTGGTCTGGTGGAAAGATTTTGCCCAAATTTTATATAAACAGGACCTAGCTTCTTAAAACAATCGGTTAATCTCATACCAAAATCATCTTTTGGTGGCTTAAATAAACCAATCGGATAAAATACTATGGTTATCATCCAGCCAAGAAATTTTAACCTAGATGGTAATTTTACGGTACCTGGATAAGTTAGAATTTGCTGCTTGCTTACCACTCTTAATATGTGCAAAAAATTCAATAATAAGCTAATCATTTAGACCGTAATGGTTAAATTATATAATATAAGCGATTGGAAACAATTAATCTTAGAGTGGTCAGATTGCGTTATAGCTGACTCGACTAACATTATGCTAAATTCACAAACGTCATTGCGAGGAGCTACTATTAGTAGCGACGAAGCAATCCAGAAAAATGATTAGAAATGGATTGCCACTACACTCACGTGGTCTCGCAATGACGAGTTATAGACGCATACGTCATTGCGAGGAAGACCGTAGGTCGACGAAGCAATCCATTTTTGTGTCATCCCTGCGAAAGCAGGGATCTTAGATTCCCGCCTACGCGGGAATGACAACTTACGATTGCTTCGTCGGCTCACGCCTCCTCGCAATGACGCCAGTTTGCTATGGATAAATGCTAATCATCTATAGCCACTGTGAATAGCAGCAACACCTAAGTTAAGATTTTTATAGCTAACATCATTAAATCCAGCATCCTTTAACATAATTGCAAAATTCTCCTGATCAGGGAATAAACTAATACTTTCCACCAAATATTGGTAAGCTGATTCGTTATTTGCCACCATTTTACCAATCTTAGGAATAATATTAAACGAATAAAACTGGTATAATTGCTTCAGACCTTCATATTCCATTTTAGAGAATTCTAAACATAGAAATTTACCCTTGGGCTTTAATACACGATAAGCTTCTTTTAGGACATTATCAATTTTTGACACATTTCTAATACCAAATGCTATAGTATAATAATCGAAACTATTATCGGGAAAAGGTAATTTCTCTGCATCAGCAACGACATACTCTAATCCTTGTAATATATTACTATCAACAGCTTTATTACGTGCCACCGTCAGCATATCTAAATTTATATCACACAAAGTAACTTGGGCTAATATATTCTGTTCCTTAGCTCGCTTTATTATCCTAAAAGCTATGTCACCTGTGCCACTTGCCACATCCAATATATTTGATTTTAAATTGGGGATCTGTCTAACAAATTCATTTTTCCATAAACGATGTATTCCTAAGCTCATTAAGTCATTCATTATATCATATTCATTAGCAACGCTAGAAAAAATATTTCTAACCAAATCTCTTTTTTGATCAAATGACACTTTTGAGAAGCCGAAATTTACTTGACCAGGGGAGCTATCATTATTGTCCATATATTTCTACGAGTTTATATTGTAAATAATTATTTCATCTTACGCATGGCATTTAAAAGCCATAGGGAAAACAGCCTGGCATTATTGCGGGAAGCACGAAGTCTGAACAAGTAAGCGAACACCGCAGCCTTAGCATTACCCATTTTAAAACCATTATACTTATACGTCATTGCGAGGAGGTGTAAGCCGACGAGGCAATTGTAAGATGTCATTCCCGCGTAGGAAGGAATCTAGATCCCGCTACTTTCGCAGGGATGACACAAAAATGAATTGCTTCGTCGACCTACGGTCTTCCAGGGCGATTTAAAAGTCGCAATTAATAGTAGAAAAGACCGGTTTTA
Source organism: Rickettsia sp. (assembly GCA_023269695.1). Lineage (GTDB taxonomy): Bacteria > Pseudomonadota > Alphaproteobacteria > Rickettsiales > Rickettsiaceae > Tisiphia. The sequence continues at coordinate 17,977 of JAHFPS010000016.1, read as the reverse complement.
CTTAGGTGAATAACCGTCATTGCGAGGAGCCGCAAAGCGGCGACGTGGCAATCCAAGAATTGCAGCAGCAAAAATAAAACAACAAGCTGTTTTTTTTGGATCGCCACGCCACTTCGTGGCTCACGATGACGGCTATTCGTTGCTATACCCCATGACGTTGTATTATTTGGCTTTTTATCTCTGCAATAGCTTTTGCTGGATTTAAACCTTTAGGACAAGTCTTGGTACAGTTCATAATTGTATGACAACGATATAGTTTAAACGGATCTTCCAAAGCATCTAAACGCTCTCCAGTATACTCGTCCCTAGAATCAGCAATCCACCGATAAGCTTGTAGTAAAATCGCAGGTCCTAAATATTTATCACCATTCCACCAATAGCTTGGGCAAGCGGTGGAGCAACAGGCACACAATATACATTCATATAGCCCATCTAATTTTTCTCTATCCTTAAGGGACTGCAGTCTTTCACTATTGGAAGGAGGAGGAGTATCAGTTTTTAGCCAAGGTTCTATCGATTCATATTGAGCATAAAAATGTGACATATCAGGTACTAAATCTTTTACTACCTTCATATGTGGTAGGGGATATATCTTGATATCACCACAAATTTCTTCAATAGGCTTAATGCAGGCAAGTGTATTAGTTCCATCTATATTCATTGCACAACTACCGCAAATTCCCTCACGACAAGAACGTCTGAAAGTTAAGGTAGAATCTATTTCATTTTTTATTTTAATTAAGGCATCTAGAACCATTGGACCTGTCTTGCCTAGATCTAACTCATAAATATCAATTCTAGGGTTTTCCTCGGAATCTGGATCGTATCTATAGATACTAATATTACGTATACTCAAATCATTTGAGTATGGCTTACCTGCTTCTCCAGAATATTTATGTACTATCCCTTTACGGACTTTAGAATTAGGGGGTAATCTAAGTTCTGCCATGTCTATGCCCTTCTTTATAAGTCTTTTTTCCGACTTGGCTTCTTAATTTTTATAGTACCATTATCATCATTTTTTACTGGGAATAAATTTGCTTCTTCTGAATTCATAGCTCTACCACTAAGCAAATTTTTAATCTGTTGACCTGACAATGTTTCATGCTCAATTAATATTTTGGCTAATAGATGGAGCTCACTAATATGCTCGGTTAGTATATTTTTTGCTAAATCATAGCCTTTTTCAACAAAATTTTTCACTTCCTTATCAATTAATTCTGCTGTATGTACAGAAGTATGACCTGTCCCCCTACCATTAGCATACAGATCTTCATTGCTCGAGCCGTGATATACTGGTCCTATTGCATCACTTAGCCCCCAATCCGTTACCATAGCTTTAGCCATTTGGGTTGCCATTTTAATATCAGAAGAAGCACCAGAAGTAACTTTATCTTTACCAAAAATAAGCTCTTCAGCTACTCTACCTGCCATTGCTACTGCTATGTCAGCTTCCATTTTATCACGCTGTATAGAAAAACGATCATTTTCAGGCAATCGCATTACCATACCAAGTGCTTTACCTCTTGGAATAATAGTCGCTTTATGAATTGGATCAGACGCAGGGCAGTAAAGTCCAACTAATGCATGCCCACCTTCATGATAGGCAGTCAATTTTTTCTGCTCATCTGACATAATCATAGAACGTCTTTCCACGCCCATTAACACCTTATCTTTTGCCTCTTCTAACTCCAGCATATTAACTTCCTTCTTACCTTTACGGGCAGCAATTAATGCCGATTCGTTAACAAGATTAGCAAGTTCTGCCCCTGAAAATCCAGGAGTTCCTCTAGCTATGATTCTAGGTACTATATTCTTAGCACATTTTATCTTTTTCAAATGTACTTGTAAAATTTGTTCCCTACCGTCAATATCTGGATTAGGCACAGTAATTTGACGATCAAATCTTCCAGGTCTTAGTAAGGCGGTATCAAGTACATCAGGTCTGTTAGTTGCCGCAATAATCACTACTCCTTCATTATCTTCGAACCCATCCATTTCAACTAACATCTGATTTAATGTTTGTTCACGCTCATCATTGCCACCACCCATACCAATGCCCCTATGACGACCAACAGCATCTATTTCATCAATAAAGATTATACAAGGAGCATTACGCTTTCCTTGTTCGAACATATCACGTACACGACTTGCACCAACACCAACAAACATTTCAACAAAATCGGAACCAGATATGCTAAAGAAGGGAACGTTTGCCTCACCTGCTATAGCTCTTGCTAACAAAGTTTTACCTGTTCCAGGTGATCCTATTAATAAACAGCCTTTGGGGATTTTACCACCAAGTTTCTGGAATTTGCTTGGATCTCTAAGAAAATCAACAATTTCAGTTAACTCTTCTTTAGCTTCATCAATACCAGCAACATCTTTAAAAGTAACTTTCGGTCCCTTATCTGAAACTAGCTTGGCTTTAGATTTACCAAAGCCCATAGCTTTTCCGCCACCCTGCATTTGACGCATGAAAAATACCCAGCCACCTATCAACAGAATCATTGGAAACCACGAAATAAATATGTTAAACAACAAGTTCATTCTGGTATCAGGAGGTATTACTTCAATATGTACACTATTATTACTTAGGCGGTTTATTAGGTCTGGATAGTCAGGAGCATAAGTTGAAAAAGGTGTTCCATCACTTAGAGTTCCATCGATTATTCTGCCCTGAATTTTAACAGCACTAATTGATTTGTCATCAATTCTACTTAAAAAATCTGAAAAGACGATATTACTTTTTCCGCCAATGAGACCATCATTTTGAAATACATGAAAAGCAAGTACCATTAAAACAAAAATCGATACCCAAATTAGAACATTCTTACCTTGATTATTCATTTACAACTCACCTAACAGAAATGCGTAAAACGCGATACAAAATTGGAAGAGAAAGAGACACCAAGCCCTTTACTCAAACCATTGCCATTATAGTACGATATATGGGGTATGGCTATAACTTTTTCAAGTATCTTGACTACTGGTAGGGTGAATAAAATAGCGACATGATTATTAAAACTCACATTTTTCAGTATTGTTAAATCTAAATCTTGCCTTATTTTACTATAATCCTTTATCGTTAGATTACTTATCAAGTAGTCTGAATTATTTGTAGGACTTCCTGTAAAACGAAATCTACCATCCCACACATCTACATTGTTAAGTTTAATATTCATAGGCAAATTCCTACCAAATTCTCGGTAAATTATTAGATTATTACTAATTTTTTTTATCACACAACCATGTAGTGTTTTAGTAAAGTCCATTTTTTGTTGTAATAATAGCACTATCCTGCTTACCCCACTTGTTCTACTACTGCGATTCTTACCGCTAATAATGATAAGGACAAAACTGATTAACTGTAATATTATCTCACTAGAAAATTCTGCAACCTTTAATAAATTTATAGTAGCAAAACCGAATTGATAAATTTTTACTGATTCTGCAATACAGGCAATCAATTCCGGTTGCAATTTTTCTTTTACTAATTGGTTAATTGTAGATTGCTCAGAAATTATTTGGTTTTTTACATATTCTCCTTCTTGAGATAATTTTTTTCTAATGATATTTCGTTGGTATTTGTCAGATTTATTCGATTCATCTTCAAACCATTTAATATTATTGGCAATTAAATATGTTACTAATCGTTGTTTTGGCATATTAAACAACGGTCTCACTATTTTAACATTATTATACCAGTTAATATGGCTAGCACTAAGTCCAAATATACTACTTTTTTTTTCTGATCTTAAACAATAATTCTCTATATAGTCATCCAAGTGATGGGCCGTTAAAATTGTCAATATATCTAGTTTTTTACATAAATCAGTCATTAATTGATAACGCCCTTCTCTTGCCCTTGCTTGTAAATTAGAAAAATTATTTTGGTGATCGAAGTGAAGTAGGTGGTAGTCATGTCCCAATTTATGGCTTAAATCCCGTACATATTCATGCTCTAGCTTAGATTGTTCTCGCAAATGATGGTCAACTAGCATCACAACTACATTAATATTTTCATTAATACTATTAGTGCTGACCCATTTATGTGTTAACATTAAAAGGGCTATGGAATCAGAGCCACCTGAAACAGCTAAGGCAATAGACCCCATCCGAGGTCTATTGCCAATTAGTTTTTCAATATTCTGCTGAAATTGTTGATAAAGCATTATTTAGCTGAATCTTTTTTGACAGATTTATTTTCCGTAGATTTAGGATTTTCTTGATTTTCAGCTGAATTTTTTCTCAGAGATGAAATTCTTTTTTTATATTCCCGCTCTTTAGCCAGATAGTTTTGAGCTTCTTGTGAGATTTTTTTATATAATTCTCGTTTATGACCGTTGATTTTAGCAACTTCTATTCGATATTTTTTTATTTCTTCCCTTAGTTCTGCTGAAACTCCTGCAGCATAAGAACTGAACTCATCAATAATTTTTTGTAATTCATGCTCGCTATTAACCGTAGTTTTACTGGCATTTGACGTGGTGGGTGGCACAGTATTTGCTATACTATTTGAGCTTAGTAATAGTAGCCCTACTATAGTAGTAATTAGTCTCTTTTTTTTTATCATTTATACACTCCTAAAATATTTTTATATAACTTTTAATTGCTAAATATGAAAACTAGCAAAAATAAATATACACTATAATAATCCTGTTTAGCTATTATCTTTTTTAATAGCAATCATATTTATATTGATTATAGCTAACCCCTGTCTATTAGCGACGAAGCAATCCAAAAAGTGACCAGAAATGGATTGCTTCGTCGACCGTAGGTCTCCTCGCAATGACGGAGTAATGCTAATCAGGTTAGCTGTAGGGAAATAATCATTTGACTTTTCTTGTATATATCTATATAAGTGCACTGACTATATAATGATAATAAAACGGTATGGATAAGGTGAAAGATAATAGTTATTTCTCAGAAATAAGAAGAGTAGTTTGGCCAATTGAAGGGCATGAAAATAAGAAATTTTTGCCTATGGCTGCTATGATGTTTTGCATTTTGCTTAACTATTCTACTCTTAGATCGATAAAAGATGGGTTTGTGGTAACAGCTATTGGTCCTGAATCAATAAGTTTTGTAAAAACCTATGTTGTTTTACCAATGGCAGTACTATTTATGGTTGCTTACGTAAAGCTTTGCGATATTTTAAAACAAGAAAATGTTTTTTACGCTGTGACTGGTTTTTTTCTAGCATATTTTGCGTTGTTTACTTTTGTATTATACCCATATCCAGAGTTGGTACATCCTAATCCTGAAACAATTGATGCATTAAGTAATGCATATCCAAATTTCAAGTGGTTCATTAGGGTAATTGGTAAGTGGAGTTTTGCAATCTTTTATGCTATATCAGAACTTTGGGGAAGTATGATGCTTAGCTTATTATTTTGGCAATTTGCTAACCAAATTACTAAGACTGAAGAGGCAAAGCGTTTTTATTCTATGTTTGGTATGTTAGCGAATTTATCTTTACCAGTTACTGCCTTAATACTTGGCTATTTTTTAAGCAAAGAAACTCAAATAGTTTCGGAACATCTAAAATTCACCCCGCTACTTCTTATTATGATGGTTAGTGCTCTAGTTATCATGTTATTGTATAGATGGATGAATCAGCATGTTTTAACCGATCCTACTTTATATGATGCAACGAGTAAAGCAAGCAAGAAAGGTAAGGTTAAGTTATCTCTCATAGAAAGCTTTAAAATGATTTTTAGTTCAAAATATTTAGGACTTATTGCTTTGCTAATTTTATCTTATGGCGTGTCAGTAAATCTTGTAGAAGGTGTATGGAAATCAAAAATTCAGCAGCTATATCCAACTAAAGAAGAATATACCATGTATATGGGGCAATTTCAGGCTTGGCAAGGTGTGACAGCTATATTGTTTATGATTGTTGGTTCTAACATTTTAAGAAGAGTTTCTTGGTTCACCGCTGCTATGATTACTCCTTTGATGATGTTAATTACTGGAATTGCTTTTTTTGCCTTTATCTTCTTTGACAGTACTATTGCAATGTACGTTACTGGTCTATTCACTTCTGGACCTTTGGCAGTAGCAGTAATGATTGGAATGATTCAAAATATTTTAAGCAAGGCAACAAAATATTCACTATTTGACGCTACCAAGAATATGGCATATATTCCTCTTGATAAGGATCTTAGAACAAAAGGTCAAGCGGCAGTAGAAGTTATAGGTGGTAGGTTCGGTAAATCTGGTGGCGGTATCATCCAGTCAACATTCTTTATTTTGCTTCCTACTTTTACCTTTGTTGAAGCTACCCCTTATTTTGCTAGTATATTTTTTGTTATCGTAATATTGTGGCTATATGCAATTAAAGGACTTAATAAGGAATATCAAGCTCAGATTCATAGCAAATCTGAAAGTTGATTGTAACAAGTTGCTTTTTAGCTACCCGAATAAGTTCTAGATATCTCAGGCGTCATTGCGAGGAGGCGTAAGCCTATGAAGCAATCCATTTCTGGTCCACTTTTTGGATTGCTTCGTCGCTACTAAAGTAGCTTCTCGCAATGACGCTGTTTGATGTGCTGATTTTACCCAGACACTAGGAGACTGTCGGAAATAACTAAAGTAATGCTATATTTGGTTCTTTTTGGCTGCTAATAAACAGGGTTTTCTTGAAATAGGTACACTATTCCTTCAAAAATCCTATTTATTCTCGCCGAAAAATAGCTCAATCTCCGATAGTCTCCTAGATGTAAGTAAAGAATGACTTGATCTATACGTATATATATCAAACAGCAAACCAATATGTCATCGTTTTTCAAATGACAAGTTAGATCACGAAGAGCTAATAAAATTAATAACTCATGTATGGATCTACCCAAAAATACAAGGTGGCTCAACTGCAAATAAAACTGAATTTGCAACTTGAACGAACAAACAAAAATATTTAGGTAGTTACTAATTGAATTTTATAGTTTCATATTTGCCTGAAAATGAGTGATCATATTCTTGTCTCGTGGAAAAACTCCACCCTCAGAACCTTTGACCTAGCAAAGTTCAAAGGTGATTACCCTGAGCTATATAGTGAATATGTTAAAAAAATCTTCCCCAGACTCTTTAAGTTTTATTAAGATTTGGTGATATTATTCACTAAACTTTATTATTCCACTGTTAATATTATTTTTTCTTGCTATCATCAATAAACAGTCCATTGATGGTAAAAAAAATGATAGGATACCCTCAAGAACAAAGAAGTTTAAAAAAACAACAAAAAGAAACTATGTGGTTATTATCAATAGGAACCTTCCTTGAATATTTTGATTTGATGATATATATACACATGGGGGTATTTCTTAATGAGTTATTTTTTCCCAAAACTGACCCACACACTATGGATTTGTGTTATGCAGCTACTTTTTGTTCAACTTACTTAGACCATTAGGGGCTTTGATATTTGGATGGATAGGTGATAATATAGGGCGTAAGCCAACAGTTATCATCACAACTATTACTATGGCTATATCATGTGTTGTTATGGCTAATCTGCCTACTTACGAACAAATAGGAAGTGTAGCGATTTGGGTAGTGACCATCTGCCGGGTTATGCAAGGTATATCTTCTATGGGCGAAATAGTAGGGGCAGAACTTTATTTAACTGAAATGCTTCATCCACCTATACAATATGCAAGTGTTGGATTGATAGGGGTTTGTGCTATCCTAGGAACGTTAGCTGCTTTAGGAATTGCCTCACTTGTTGCTTCTCATATTTTTAACTGGCGTATGGCATTCTGGATAGGTGCAATAGTTGCCTTAATTGGTTTAGTAGCTCGCACAAAATTAAGAGAGACGCCAGAATTTGCTGATGCAAAGCGTCGAATAAAAAAAGTTTTAAAAAAAACTAATACAGATATAAATATTTTACAAAACTATCCTCTTTTGCAAGAAAAAGTTAATAAAAAAACAGCAATAGCTTTCTTTTTATTACAATGTGCTTTACCGCTATGTGTTTATTTTGTTTATATATATTGTGGTAATATTTTAAAAACCAGCTTTGGTTATACACTGTCCGAAGTTATTCATCATAATTTTATTGTTTGTCTAATGGAGGTGTTAATCACATTAATATTATGTTATTTAAGTTTAGAAGTGTATCCATTAGTAATCATGAAAATTATACTTATAATATTTTCTATTTTTGTGATATTTTGTCCATATTTATTGAATAATATTAATTATCCTTATCAGTTATTTCTGATTCAATTCTTTATAGTTTTATTTGGGAAATGCATAAATCCTGCTATTCCCATTTGTTTAAAAAGCTTTCCTGTATTAAAACGTTTTACCTGTGCTAGCATAATATTTGCTGTATCTCGTGCCTTGATGTATGTTATTAGTGCTTTTGGTTTTGTCTACCTTATTGAGTATTTTGGCAATTGGGGAATATGGTTTATTATGATTCCGACAATTATCGGTTTTGCCTACGGGTTATCTCATTTTGAAAATCTGGCAAAACCAGATGAAATTATCTACTCAAAGAAATGTATAGTCTGAAGCAAGTGGGTCAGGGTTAATAGGTAAATTTTTGTAACATAGCTCTATTAATTGTTGCTCGGCTGTTGGTATTTCCAAGTAGAAACAAAGAGTTATAAAATAGGCTATAGTCTCCTTAACTATCTTCAGTGCCTTTTCCGATGATTTAGCTCCTAGTGTTTGTAGATTGTGAATACGGTCAAATAATTTAATCAATACCACGTCAAATCTCTTTTGTTGAGATAATAAATCCAAAGTTTCTTTGGAGGTAATCTTACCGTAAGGTTTGAGTCTTGTTAGAGCTTCCACTTGGTTAGCAACGTTACTGCCAAAAATTCGAGCTATCATCTCTTCGGTAAGGCCTGTATCTTCGATCGTGTCATGCAGTAAACTGGTAACGATCATGTCAGTTTTAAACAATTGGTGAATTTCTTGGGCTGTGCATTCGGCAACCATGTAAGCTACTTCTATTGGATGAGAGTAATAAGGTTCACCTGATTGCCTCATTTGACTACCATGATATTTCCTAGCGTAATAGATAGCTTTGATAATTTCTCTGATATCTACTGGATGAGTTACTTCTTCATTTAGTAAAATCAATTTATTAAGTAACTTAGCAGAATATTCGCAAGGCTCAAACTTTGTCTGCCAATTTTTAAGATCTTCCATAAAATACCTCTCCATTATTTTAATTGTACATTAGATTAAATTAATATTGCCAATAATTTTGTTATATCTTTTAAAAATTCTTTTGGAATTTATGCCAAAGATTTTCAATTGCCTGCTCATAGCTAATTAGTTCTGATATAGTCCAATTAAACTGGTTAAAAATATCATATGCTTTATTTATCTCGATATTAATAGCAGCTGTATTAAGCGTCCCCTCAGAGACTAACTCTCTTAGCTTTTTCTCTTGCGTCTTTTTATATTCCTTATGGTTGGCGGTGCCAAATTCTGCTATATCATGCATCCTTCTAGTTCGTATTTGTATTTCTATATTACGGTTACAGATGTCAGCCATAACTATGAGATGCAAAGAACGGTAACCATTATCCTTAGGATTAGCAATATAGTCTTTAGTTCCTCCCGTTTTAATAGAATATATATTGTAAAGAGTAACCAATAATTTATAACAGTCATATTGTTTATTAACTATAATCCTAAAACCAATTAGGTCAGTTAATTCTTTTACAAAGATATTCTTTCTTAATATCTTCTTTAAAGTAGAATAAGGATCTTTTAATCTGTACTGTATTTCAGCGTCTACATCATTTTTACGTAGGTTAGTCTTAATATTAGCTATAATCTTACGTAAATTGTCGGTAGTGGTATCTTGCATAATTAATATTATCTCTACTAGGAATCTTTGATGCTAACAAGTAATAATTAGTTTGTCAATTATCAGTAAATTAATTGCTTAATAAAAGTTAATACTTTTCCATCTTTAACAAAGAATTATATTACTATTAACATAACTAATACTAATACATTTGGTAAGTATATATAATAACCTCAATTCGATATAAGCCTTTGCCACAAGTTTGTTAAGAACCCACACTTGATACGTTTTCCGCGGTCAAGTTTATAATAGACCTCTTTCAAAACTTTACTTCTGCTGGTGATTTGTACGTCGATCCGGTACTTGAATCCTCACGTACATTAGAGTACGCTGCGGTTCGAGGTGAAGTGTCTCCTTCAAACCCCTCAGCACAAGCGAGTTTCGAAGGAGGTCTAATGGAAGAAACTAACTCAATACCTTAAAATTAGAACCGGATCTGCACAAGAGTTGTGGTCGGTATCTTCAATGGTGTTTTTAGTACCCGATTAGGAGCGTGACTTACTTACATCTAGACCTATTATTTTACTCATGATATAATCTCCTTCGTCTTATTGTGCAAGGCTGTTGCTTCTAGGAGAGTGTCGGAGATGACTAATTAATTATATTTTGAGCTATTTTTCGGTGAGAATAAATAGGATTTTTGAAGGAATAGTGTACCTATTTCAAGAAAATCTTGTTTATTAGCAGCCAAAAAGAGCCAAATATAGAATTACTTTAGTTATTTCCGACACTTTCCTAGCACCTTCTGCAATTTGTTCAAAGCAAACTTTGTAAGAGGGTGCTTATTCTGTACACGACTATTTCAGTCAAGAACCTATCAAGTCCCCCTCTTATAACTACTTAATATCATATTTTAAAGATATAAGAACCTAGCAATTGGCATTGGAGTTAGAATTATGAAAATTTCTCGTCTTCATAGAATATATAGCAATATCAAGCTAATTGAAAATTATTCGTTAAATCTTGCAGAAGATCATAGTCACTACCTTAAAACAGTATTAAGACTAAAAATTGGCGAGCATTTTAGAATTTTTAACGGCATAGATGGTGAGTTTATAGCACAAATTACCGATATAACAAAAAATAATTTACGTGTTGGACTTACTAATATTTTAAGAAAAGCAATAATCGAACCTGAGCTTACTGTAGGGATATCGATTATTAAAAGTGATAGAATGTTAGATGCCATAGATATGGCTGTACAACTTGGGGTGACAAAAATTGTTCCATTAATCACAGAAAGGTCTCAATTTCGTAATGTTAATAATCAAAAATTGATGAAATGTATTATCGAATCTACAGAACAATCCGAACGTTTAACACCACCCATTCTTATGCCGTTAACATCACTTAGTCTTTTTCTCGACCAGAACCTAGATAATTCTATAATATATGCTAATGAAAATGAAGATGAGAATAATACATTATTAAAAATCATGCCTATATTATACTCAAATATTTCAGTTATTGTAGGTCCAGAAGGCGGGTTTTCACCAAATGAACTCAAGATGCTTTCATTAAGATCCAATAGTTTATCAATAAGTTTAGGCGCAAATGTCCTGCGAACTGAAACTGCCGTGGCAACGTGTCTAGCACAAATTAAGTTACTTACAGCTAATAGTTAATGGCATTGCAATATAGCTAACCCGATTAGTATTTATCAAGCAAATAATTATAAATGTATTCTATCAACAACATTAGCCACATCTAATTCTTCTATTTTGCCTGTTTTACGATCTTTTAGTTCGACTACATTGTTGCCAGAGTTCTTGGAACCAATAATTATTTGGTACGGCGAACCTATAAGATCATGGGTGGCAAATTTTTTACCAGCTCTCTCATTTGTATCATCGTATAATACTTCTATTTTATTTGCTACAAATTGGTCATATAGATTTTGCGATAGTTCATTACATTTATTATCAAGTATATTCAAATTTAATATTGATACTATAAAAGGAGCAATATTTTGGGGCCATATAATCCCTTTATCATCATGACTTGATTCGATTATGGCAGCTAAAAGTCTTGAAATACCGATACCATAAGAGCTCATTTCCACTGGCACAAGACTCCCATCGCTAGTATTTACTAGAGCCTTCATTGTCTTAGAATATTTTGTACCAATATAAAAAATATGCCCAACCTCTATACCCTTACTACTAGCGAGATTATCTTCCGATAACAAACATTTATCAGGATCATGTTTTTCTTCTGCTACCGCATATAAGGATTGTAATTTTTCAATATCTAAACTTTCCTGATCTGTTAAGGATAGAAACTTTTTGTCATAAAAAATAGTACTCTCACCATTATCAGCAAGAATATGGAACTCATGGCTTAAATCACCACCAATCTGACCATTATCGGCAAGTACTGGGATTACCATCAGCCCCATATCACGAAAAGTTTGCATATATGCTAGATACATCTGATTATAAGTTTTTATCGCACTTATTTGATCTATATCGAAAGAATATGCATCTTTCATTAAAAATTCTCTACCACGCATCACCCCAAAGCGAGGTCTAATTTCATCCCTAAATTTCCACTGAATATGATATAGGTTTTTTGGTAAATCTTTATAGGACTGAATATTATTTCTAAAAATATCGGTAACCATATCTTCATTAGTAGGTCCAAATAATAACGTATTATCATGGCGATCTTGAAATTTTAGCATTTCCTTACCGTAATTCTCAAATCTTCCAGATTCCATCCATAAAGATGCTGGTTGAATACAGGGCATTAATATTTCAATGGCACCTACTTTATTCATATTAAGCCGAACAATATTTTCAACATTTTTTAGGGCTTTTAATCCCATAGGCAACCAGCTATAAATCCCTGCAGATTGTTGTCTTATCATACCGCTTCTAAGCATCAATCTGTGAGAAACCACTTGCGCCTCTACTGGCTCTTCCTTTAGTACGGGTAAAAAATATTTTGATAGTAACATGGATATACTCAAATAAATTAAAGAGTTGGTATACGCAAATGATTTGGAGAATTGTTTTTTGAAAATATCAGGGACTCGCATACTCACGTACCTTATGTACGCTGCGTGTGCTCGCCCCTCATTTTCAAATTCAATTCCCCAAATCATTTGCGTATATAGCTAATCCGAGAAAGTTATTGATATTTCAGCTGTCATTGCGAGACCACGTAGTGGTCGTGGCAATCCATTTCTAGTCACTTTTTGGATTGCTTCGTTGCCAAGTAGCTCCTCGCAATGACGAATAGGCTATCTAGAACCTTAACGGGTTAGCTACATAAGCAATATATCATAAAAATTAACTACACTAATAGATATATGCAAATATATTTGAAAAATTGTTAACTATACCTTTGATTATTTTTTGGCAATAATATTTAGGAACTCGTGGCGATATTTCTGCTGCTCTAAATATATACCAGTATAATGCATAGTATTCATAATACTATCATTTTGCATAACGCCTCTAAGAGTCATACAGCTATGTAATGCAGAAATCCTGACCGCAACACCCATAGGCTTAATATATTTCTGTAATGTTTCAGCAATTTGTACTGTCATTTTCTCTTGAATCTGCAGTCTTTTTGCAAAAACATCAACTATTCTGGCAAATTTACTGATACCTATTATACAATTATCTGGTATGTAAGCTATATCAACCGTACCATTTATTGGTAATAAATGATGCTCGCAGAAAGAATTAAACTTTATGTCTTTTAATAAAATGAAGTCCTGAAAGTTACCAGTCTCATAAAACTTAGTAGATAATATTTCTTCTACATTCTTATCGTACCCACAAAACATCTCTTGGTAAGTTTTTACCACTCTATCAGGAGTTTTTACCAGCCCCTCTCTATTTGGATCCTCACCAATAAATCGCAATAAAGTTTTAACTGCCTCTTTGGCTTCTTCTATAGTAGGTTTTTTCAAGGTCATTACTTTTATTATGCTAATTACTTCAACAAGAGACTTCCTGCATAAGTCAAAAATAGTTGAGGGATTTTTAGGAGAAACGAAGCCGAGTACCGCAGCGTACATAGACGTACGTGAGGAACGGAGGCAAGTTTCGACGACAAAATCACCAACTAGATTGACTTATGCGGGAAGTCTAACATCTTTCTACCACAAATAATAACAAACATCAAGCCACCAACAATAGCAATCAGTCCTCCACCTCCCATTACACCCATCAGTAACTTACTGCTAATAGTCATTTCTACTCCCGGTGTTTTTCGCATCACCCCATAACCACCAGCAAAAAGAAGAGCTATAATATGTAACATTTGTCCGGTAGTTAAAGTAATAATTGCTGCAGAAGAATATGAATTTTTCTTTTGTTTATTGCCACATAAATTATCGCATAAAAGGAAACTAAAACCCATAAATGCCACACTTATTCCAACAATTGAACCATGGTAATGGGCAGGAATAGTAACATTCATACCGGTGATTAACATACCAATAAATCCCCCGGACAAAAATAATATGCTAGAACAAATTACGCTTGCTTTTATATAGCTAACTCGACTAGCATTTATCCATAGTAAACTAACGTCATTGCGAGGAGCTATTTTAGTAGCGACGAAGCAATCCAGAAGAAAAGTGATTAAAAATGGATTGCTTCGTCGACTTACGCCTCCTCGCAATGACGGAGTAATGTTAGTTGGGTTAGCTATCACTAGCTCATAAAACGTTATTATCAAAGATAAAGTTGGTGCTATCCCGCCACCATATTTCATTTGTTTAGTATAATATTCTTTGAATTCAGCATCTATAATATCATATGATAAATGTCCCCAAATAGCAGCAATACTTATCATAAAATTTAGATATAATAGTACCAGATACAGCTTGTTAAATCTTAATTCTCTCCTTATCCAAGCCTGACATAATAGTGTCATCACTAATATCAGAATTTGCGTGTAAAGAAATTGTAATAAATGCCCTCCACTCCAAAAAAGCAATTCGTAGTAAAATTCTATATCGACTGGCACAAGTTTAATAACTTGTTGTAGTTGGCAATAAGACAAAATAAAACATATCCATACTAACACCCACATTATTGCGGTAGAGAGGATAGTAAAATCAATCAACTTCTGATTCTTTAGGTTTTTCATCCCGGTTAGGATGACATTTAATGAAAATAATAATACCGACACACCAAACAAACTAATTCCGAGAATAAATATGATATTCTCCAGCATTGGTATGTAATTATTCATTACAGGAAAATTTTGTCCACAAAGTGGTGACAAAGCTATTAGTGCAGTGCCAAAAAATGCTAATATGACATATGTTATAATGGAAGTCGTCGGCTGTAAATTATAGCTCCAAATACATGCTGTAACGGATATCAACCAAACTAGGATTGATAAATTAACATGAATAACCAAAGCTGATTTAAAGATTTCTGTATTGGGAAACAGGTTAACTAATATTGGAGTGCGAAGCATTACCAATATTATTGAATATACCCCAGCAAGAGCAAGCGAGATTATACCATTCCTAAGCCAGTAAATAGCTAACTTATTATGGCTTAATTGATCAATTATACTATTCTCAAGATTCATAAAGAATACTTACGAATGGTGGGTTTGAGAAGACTTGAACTTCCGACCTCACGCTTATCAGGCGTGTGCTCTAACCAGCTGAGCTACAAACCCATTACTAGCTTCCGCCTTCCAAATATTGGCGGTATTCAGGTACAATTAAGGGATTTAAGTACCCTGAAGTGGTGGGCTCGCCGGGATTCGAACCCGGGACAACCTGATTAAAAGTCAAGTGCTCTACCAGCTGAGCTACGAGCCCTAAACAATACTACTTAAAGACAAATTGTCTCTCAAGAACCATGTCTAATAAGCTTTACTTTATCGTTTAAAAAGCCTATCATGTCAACAATTATTTTGATAAATATCTTTAATATGGTAAGCTTATGCATTCTGATGTTGCAATTATTATCCCTTCAAGACTTGATTCGGTAAGACTCCCACAGAAACCTCTGCAACTTATAGGAGAATTGTCAATAATTGAGCGTGTTATTAAGCAAGTACATTTAACAAAGTTAAAAAATATTTATGTGGCAACTGATTCAGAAATTATAGCTAAAAAAGTTGCCGATTGTGGTGGACAAGTCATTTTCACAAGTCCAGAATGTCAAACTGGTACCGACCGTGTATACGAAGCATTTCAAGCAATACCAGATAATCAGCATATTAATTATATCCTGAATGTTCAAGGTGATATGCCTTTTATAGAACCGGAGTCAATTATCAAAGTTATTGAAAGCCTAAAGTCTAGTAGCCATGATATTATGACCCCAGTAGTAAAAGTCGGTATAGACGCCGTAACTGGTCATAGTAATGTTAAAGTTATTACCGACCATAATGATAAGGCTCTGTATTTTTCTCGTAGTCTTATTCCACACGGTGCTGAAGAATTTTTATATCATGTAGGGATGTATGGGTTCCGCAAAGAAGCATTAACTAAATTCATAAACTTACCTGCTTCAGCTTTAGAATTAAGTGAGAAACTTGAACAGCTAAGAGCCTTACAAAATAACATGTCCATAGGGGTGTGTTATGTTAACAATATCCCCATTTCTGTTGATACAGTAGAAGATTTAAACAAAGCTATCAAATTTTATCAACAACTTAATAGTATTTAGCCATAGCAAACTGGCGTCATTGCGAGAAGACCGTAGGTCGACGAAGCAATCGTAATTTGTCATTCTTAGCAACGGCGGGAATCTAAGATCCCGCTACTTTCCCAGGGATAACACAAAAATGGATTGCTTCGTCGGCTCACGCCTCCTCGCAATGACGTCAGTTATTTTTCCGCAACTTTTAAACTGCCATGATGACCTCTAAACCCGCTCTACCTTCTAACTTTCGACAGCTGTGATAGATTCTCGCCTACGCGGGAATGACAACCTACAGCTGCTTCGTCGTCGTAAACGACTCCTCGCAATGACGCCTTGGGTAAAAAATACTTCCGTCATTGCGAGACCACGTAGTGGTCGTGGCAATCCACTATTTTTGCTTTTCTCGCAATGACTAGTCGGATTAGTTAAGCAAGAAACTACGATATTTCAGGGCTAAGTAAGGTAACTATCTTCCCATCATCAAGCTGAATTCTTATGCCGCCATATTCATCTATATCTTTAAAAATCCCTGAGATTTTTGTGTTTCCATCATTTATGCTAACCATCTCGCCTAGCTTATAAGCTCTTTTAAGCCAATATTGTCTTATTTTGCTAAATCCCTGTTCTTTCCATTTACTAAAATATTTTTCAAAATTAATCATCATAAGATCTAATAAATATTCTGGATCTTTTACTTCTATATCTTCATCAGATAAATTGGTTGCCAATTGATCGATGTTTAAAGGACTTTCTCTAATATTAACACCCATACCTATAATAAGATAATTATTGTTATTTATACTAATAGATTCAAGCAATATACCAGATACTTTCTTGTCATTTATCAAAATATCATTCGGCCATTTTAATTTGATAGAATTCCCTGAACTAGTGGTCAAAGAATTGATAGTTTTATAAACAACAATAGCCATAACAAAAGACAATTGCGGGATATAAGTAAGATCAATCTGATGATTTAATAATATACTAACATACAAATTCCCTAGACTAGAATGCCAAATTTTACTATTTCTTCCACGCGATTTTGTTTGATTCTTTGCCAATATTACATAGTTTCCATCAGGACAAGCCTTAGCCATTCTAATAGCTTCCGAGCTGGTACTATCTATTTCATCAAATACTAGTAGCTTATATTTTTTTTGCCAAGACATAATTACCTCATAAAGTTCAAATCGTTATTACGAGGAGAGCGTAGGTCGATGAAGCGATTGTAAGTTGTCACTCTTAGCAACGGCGGGAATCTAGATACCTGCTTTCGCAAGGTTAACACAAAAATGGATTGCTTCGTCGGCTCACGCCTCCTCGCAATGACGCTGACTATTTTTCCTACAATTTTTAAACTGCCCTGCATTAAATTACCTCATCAGCCTAAACATTGGTACTACGGTACCACGTAACAAAATATAAGAAACTGGCTCTGTACCACACTTCAATGTAGTATCACTTTTAACAGTAATCATTAAGTAGCAGCTGTATTATT
>JAHFPS010000015.1 GCA_023269695.1 Rickettsia sp. | reverse complement strand
ATTCTTCATCTGTTAAATCTGTTGGATAATTTTTTCTGCTCATTCTTTTATACTTCTTGCTAATAATACTTTATTCACCTCTATCATACCTTAATTTTAGTTTGCGGACAAGCTCTAAGAGGGTTAATATATAATTGTGCAGCTGTTCTATTATCAATTTTATTAGGTATTAAAACAGCTTCTTGAACTGGAATAATGTTATATTCTTGCCAAGTACCTTTTCCTTTTAATGCCAGTACCCTTTTACCAACTAGGTAATTATTATTAGAGTTACCAGCAGCACGAACAGTTCCAACTCCTTCAAAACCAGCTATTTTAGGAAATTCCGCTCTGTAGGAGTACCTTCCTCTAATCGTTAGTAAGTCCGAAGGATTAATAGCACATGCATGCATTTGAACTAATAACTCATTATCCAGAGGGGTTGGCACTTCTAATCTAACAATTTTTAATACCTCAGACGGATTACCAAATAAATTATACATAATTGCTTTATAGGTTTGTGGTAGATTGAAATTTCTCATAATTACAAGTCACCTAGACACTGTTAACAAAGCTTATTTAATTGATGAATTAATGGATTTTTTAGCGAAAATTAATAAGATTTTTGCAGGAATAGTTATTCCTATTTCAAAAAAATCTTATAATTTGCAGCAAAAAAGACTTTATTCACCAATTAAATA
The DNA here is from genome assembly GCA_023269695.1 of Rickettsia sp. Taxonomy (GTDB): domain Bacteria; phylum Pseudomonadota; class Alphaproteobacteria; order Rickettsiales; family Rickettsiaceae; genus Tisiphia. The sequence goes on along the minus strand of JAHFPS010000015.1, from coordinate 32,914 downwards.
AGCTTTGTTAACAGTGTCTAGATAAATTTGCTCATTTTTAAAATTCCTTCGCACAGCCTAGTTTTTGTACTTGATATCAGAAAATTATCATAGTACCCTACATTTTTTATTCTATCGTGAAAGTATAATTCGGTATGCATGTTGATTTAAGGAAAAAAGATGATCTCCAAGCGTCATTGCGAGGAGCCACTAAAGTGGCGACGAAGCAATCCAATTTATATGAAGATATTGTTTAGCATATGTTTTGGATTGCTTCGTCGTGCTTACGCACTCCTCGCAATGACGCTTGTGTCTGGTATAATTTTGCTATTTTACTATAATAATAAAAAATGTAGGGTACTATGACTATGTACTCGCCCCTCATTTTCAAATGCAATTCTCCAAATCATTTGAGTATACGCAAGACCTGAGTATATTATATTTTCTTAACAATTAAACTTGCATTAGTTCCACCAAAGCCAAATGAGTTAGAAAGCACGTAATTAATTTTTGCCTTTCTAGCTTCTAAAGGAACTAAGTCTATTTTTGCTTCTGGCATCGGTTTATGTAAATTTAGAGTTGGTGGGGCAACTTGATCCCGTATTGCAAGGATTGAATATATTAACTCTACGCTACCAGTTGCTCCAAGCAAATGGCCGATAGATGATTTCGTTGATGACATAAGAATATTCGGCTTAGCGTCCAAAAATAATTTTTGGACAGCTAGTAACTCAATAGTATCACCAACCTGGGTAGAAGTACCGTGGGCATTGATATAATCAATAAGACTTGCATCAATTTTTGCATCTTTAAGAGCATAAAACATAGCTTTATAAGCACCTCTTCCCTCAGGATGAGGTGCAGTCATATGATAAGCATCTCCAGTAGAACCATATCCAATAATTTCAGCATAAATCTTAGCGTTTCTGCTAAGAGCATGCTCATATTCTTCAAGTACTACAACACCAGCTCCTTCTCCCATTATAAATCCGTCACGATCTTGATCCCACGGTCTTGATGCAATTTCAGGTGTAGAATTATATTTAGTAGATAACGCCCTTGCAGCAACGAATCCTGCCACCCCAACCGGAGTAACCGGGGCTTCAGCTCCCCCAGCAATCATAACATCCACATTACCATATTGAATCATACGCATAGCATCTCCTATGGCATGGGCACCAGTGGAACAGGCTGTTACTACTGCTTGATTTGGTCCAGTAAATCCGTATTTAGTGGAAACGTGACCTGAAAGGAGATTAATTAATGAAGAGGGAATAAAAAATGGACTAACTTTGCCATTATTTTCTTTATGAAACTTTACTGATGTCTCTTCGATCATCTTAAGCCCACCAATTCCTGAACCAAGTATTAAACCTGTCCTATCTCCTGATAATTCATCTTTTACTTGCCACCCACTATCCTCGATTGCTTCAGTAGCTGCTGCAATACCATATTGGATGAATAAATCCATCTTATGTACATTACGAGGGTCAATAAATTTCTCTGGATTAAAGCCATTATCAGTTGAATGTTCCACTATACCAGCTATTTTACAAGCAAGGTTGGAAGTATCAAATCTGGTAATTGTCTTGATACCACTACGTCCATTTATAATACCATCCCAAGAGGGTTTTACACCAACTCCCAGTGGTGTGATTAGTCCGATACCGGTTATAACTACTCTTCTAGTTGACATAATTGTAGCTATCAATTAATTATTTTTTCATTATGTATTGTACCACATTAGAGACTGTTAAAATCTTACTAGCCTCTTCATCTGGTATATCACATTTATACTTTGCTTCTATTGCCATCATTAATTCAACTATATCTAAACTATCTGATTTAAGATCCTCAACAAATCTAGATTCAGGAGTGATTAAATCCTTCTTTACTTTTAATGTGCTAGCAACGATTTCAATAACATCTTGTTCGACAATATTTTGATCAACAACATTTTGTGTAATATTTATATTTTCACTCATAATTAGCACCTCATAACATAAATTAAATTTAGTAAAACATTCAAACTCTAGCCACTTATAATGTTACTTGTTATAGAATAAACATAATCTATATATAAGCAAGTTTCGAGTAAGTCGATACAACAATTTCAAACTTCTAGCATAAAAATATATTTTATGCCAGTGTAAAATAAACAAGATTATAGCATTACCTATAAATCTCTACATTTAAATTTAAAGAGACATGTTTACCTAACCTAATCTTTTTAATTTTATTCTTTATAGCTAACCCGAATAAGTTCTTGAGACCTCAGGCGTCATTGCGAGGAAGACCGTAGGTCGACGAAGCAATCCATGCTCTTGGATTGCTTTGTCGCCACAAAATGGCTCCTCGCAATGACGCCAGGCTGTTTTCTCTATGACTTTTAAATGCCATGCGTAAGGTGAGTACATTAGTATATATGCCTTTTCTTAATAATAGAAATAATAATGCCAAGTGACAGAAGAATAACGGTCATAACCAACGTAGTGTAAGATGGAATCTTAACATAATGTTCAGCAAATATTTTTATACCAATCAATATTAATATTAATGCTAGTGAATATTTTATATAACTAAATTGCTTAACAACATTAGCTAAGCACAAGAATAAGGCACGTAAACCTAATATGGCAAAAATATTAGAAGTATAAATTATATAAGGATCCTTAGTGATAGCAAATATTGCTGGTATACTATCAATGGCAAAAACAATATCCATAATTTCTATCATTATTAATGATGCAAGAAGAGGGGTAATACTGATACCTTTGCTAGTTTTAATAAAGAATTTGTAACCAGAAATTTTGGGGGTAAGATTAAAGTATTTTTGTAGAATTCTATAAATATAGGATTCTTGTACTTTCAAATTTTTATTTGATATATAAAAAGTTTTTATACCTGTAATTATAAGGATAATCGCAAAAACATATAATAACCAAGAAAATTTCGAGATGACGATGACACCTAAATATATAATTATACCTCTAGAAACTATCACCCCTAGAATCCCCAGAAATAATATTCGGTGTTGATAGATTAAAGGAATAGAAAAAAACTGAAAAATCATTAAAATAATAAAAATATTATCCAATGACATGGCCTTTTCTATAAAAAAACAAGTGTAATATTCCCGGGCTTTTTCTCCCCCCATATCAAAGAAAATAAAAATACCAAAGAGGCATGCTATAATTAAGTAAAAAAGACTAAAATAAATAGTTTGGCGGAAGGTTAATACCTTATTTTCTTTGTTGGCAAAACCAAGATCATAGATTAGTAAACCTACAATCACTATACAAAAAACAATCCATGTCAAAGTTTCCTCCTATAAATCACTATAATAATTTGAAGAATTGATTTTCCCAAATTATTGATTTTTAACTCTATATCTTCATAACGTTTATGAATACTACATTTTTTGGTAACGAACTTGACGTAGCTAGAGATACAAGCTATAATTATATACTAGATTTCTTTATATAAGATATTAGTGCTAACTATATTTAGTGATAATATACAAATTAACAAAATGGCAATAGCAAAAAATGTTTAATCAAATTTTAAAAAAATCCCCTTGGGAAGATTCTGAAGGGGAAGAAAAAAGTGAATATAATATATTTACTAGACCAAGGAAAAAGAATAAGTTTAACTTTCACGAGTTTTTTAATAATTTTGGTTTCAACAACAACATAATGATATTAGTGTTTTTATCATTAGTTGCTATTTGGTTTGCTTCCGGAGTTTATGAAGTTAAGGAAGGAGAGGAAGCTGCCGTAATGAGGTTTGGTAAGTTTGTTCGCAAAGGATCTCCTGGTTTGAATTATCACCTTCCTTTACCGTTTGAACAGATAGTAGTTGAGAAGGTAAACCAATCTCGGAGAATTGAGATTGGTTATAGATCAACAAGTAACCTTAGACCTAATATGGATAATACAAGAGCTATGACGGCTGAGAGTACTATGCTTACTGGCGATGAGAATATTGTTGCACTAAATTGTGACGTAATGTGGCATATTAGTGATTTGGAAAAATATATTTTTAATATTGTCAATCCAGAAGATTCGGTAAAAACAGTTGCCGAAAGTGCGATAAGAGAAGTTATCGGCAATACCCCTATATCTTCAATATTATCAGACCAAAAGCAAGAAATTACTAATAAAATCGAAGCTTTAACCCAGAAAATCCTTGACCATTATAATGCTGGTGTTGGCATTGAGAAAGTGCAGTTATTAAAAGCTGAACCACCAGCTGAGGTAATCGATGCTTATAGGGATGTACAAACTTCTAAAGCTGATAAAGAACGTGAAATAAATCAGGCACAATCCTATAATAATGATATTTTGCCTAAAGCAAGGGGTGAAGCGGCTAAAATAGTGCAAGAAGCGGAAGGTTACAGACAAGAAGTTATCTCAAAGGCTGAAGGGGATAGTAAGAGATTTGCTGCTGTCTATACACAATATGTTGCTAATAAATCGATAACTAAGGATCGCCTTTACTTAGAAGCTGTAGAAAGCGTTCTAATGGGTACCAGCAAGGTTATTATGGGTACTAATGGCGTTTTGCCACATATGGCAATTCAGCAAAATAAAATTAAGGAGTAGTCTAAATGAAGACAATTTATTATATAAGTTTTGTAGCTCTTGGATTATTCTTATCAGTTATTAGTGCTTTGTTTACTGTTGACCAACGCCATTCTGCTGTAGTATTTCAATTTGGTGAAGCGGTAAGGACAATTGAGAGTCCTGGATTAAATATTAAGATTCCATTCATTCAAAATGTCGAGTTTTTTGATAAACGTATCTTAAATGTAGAGGCAGAAGCAAAAGAACTAACTGCTTCTGATGGGAAAAGGGTAATCGTCGATGCTTTTGCTAAGTTTCGTATTATTAATCCTGTGATGTTTTACAAAACTGTTCATAACTATCAGGGTGTTAAAATTAGGCTTAATAAAAACCTAGAATCTTCAATGAGAAAAGTTATAGGTAGATTACCTTTAACTAGCCTTCTTACTAGTGAGAGATCTGAGATAATGTCAAATATCTTAAATCAAGTTAATCAAGAGGCAAGAAATTTTGGGCTTGATGTAATTGATGTTAGAATTTTAAGAGCTGATTTACCGAAAGAAAATAGTGCGGCAATTTATCGTCGTATGCAAACTGCTCGTGAAAAAGAGGCAACTCAAATAAGAGCTGAAGGGCAAGAAGAAGCAGCTCGTATAAGATCTAGAGCTGACAAAGAAAGTAAAATATTGCTTGCTGAGGCTTATATGCAAGCTCAAATCATAAAAGGAGAGGGTGATGGAGAATCAGCTAAGATATATAATCTTGCTTATTCTGTTGATCCAGAATTTTATAAATTTTATAGATCGTTGGAAGTATATAAAAATACTTTAAAGAAAGATGATACTTCTTTTGTATTGTCCCCAGAAGCAGAATTATTTAGATATTTAAATTTAGGGAAATAGTAATTTAGTTAACCCGATTAGCATTTAGCCATAGTAAACTGGCGTCATTGCGAGGAGGTGTGAGCCGCCGACGAAGCAATCCATTTCTAATCACTTTCCTGGATTGCTTCGTCGCTACTAAAGTAGCTCCTCGCAATGACGTTTTACGTATAAGTTCCTGTAAGGAAATATTTGAGTATAATGGACAGGTTTAAACTACGGTCAATTTTTGCAAATAATTGACAGATTGTGTTAATTAGATAGATGATATGGTTCAAAATATTATTAAGTGTAATAATTTACTAAAATATTTGGTTATAGCTCTGCTGATGAGCCTATGGCTGGCATTTTCTGTTTTTGCTGAAAATATTTCGTTAAATCAAATTCCATTAACTAAGGATGCCGCTACTCCTGAGGAATCTAGTAATTTACAGTCAGTACCAATAAAACCTGAACCCTATAAATATAGTTTTGCAGATATTGTTGAGCCACTTATTCCAGCTGTGGTAAATGTGTATACAGTACAATATAGTCAAAAATCAGACCAGAAATCAGAAGATTTTCATAAAAAATCTTTTGAATATTTTCCGTTCGATTATTTAAATGAACTTTTGGAGCGTTTTAATCTACCTTTTAATTTTGATGAGATGTATTCAAATCCTAAGTCTGTTCCCCTTGGCTCTGGTTTTATTATAGATTCGGCTGGTTTTATTGTTACCAACCATCATGTAGTTGCTAATGCGGATGAGATACACGTAAAATTAACTGATAATAGAGAGATGTCAGCTAAATTGGTAGGTAGTGATCAAAAAACCGATCTTGCTCTTTTAAAAATTGAGGCAGAAAGTCCTTTGCCTTTCGTAAAATTTGGTGATTCCGGTAAGGCTAGGGTAGGGGATTGGGTTATTGCGATTGGTAATCCTTTTGGTAGACTTGGGGGAACTGTAACTGTTGGTATCATATCTTCAAAAGGACGCGATATTGATAGTGGTATAGTAGATGATTTTATACAAACTGATGCGGCTATTAATAATGGTAATTCTGGTGGACCCATGTTTAATATTAATGGCGAAGTTATAGGAGTCAATACGGTAATGTTCTCGCCTTCTGGAACTAATATTGGTATTGGATTTGCCATTCCATCTAATACTACCAGATCAATTGTTAACCAGCTAAGGCAAAATGGGAAAATTAATCGCGGTGGGCTTGGAGTAATAATTCAAGAAGTAACTAATGAAATAGCTGAAGGATTTGGGCTAAAAGAAACCTCGGGAGCATTAGTAGTGGAAGTACAAAAAGATGGTTCAGGTGAAAAATTTGGTATAAAGCCTGGAGATGTAATAATAGAGTTTGCTGGGCAACCAATAAAAAGTCCAAGAAGGTTACAGGTGATGATTGCGGAAGCTACTGTTGAACAAGAGATAAAAATTGTTGTCGTACGCGATGGCAAGAATCATCAGTTAAATGGTAAGATTAGTCAGGAAGAGGAACCAGAGCCTAGAAAAGTAAGCGATAAGGTGAGTGATAAAACCTCTATTGTAAAAAATAATATTACTTTCAGTAATTTAACCGATAATCTTAAACGAAAATTTGCCATTGGCAGTAAAGCCAATGGTATTATTGTAACTGACCTTCCTAAGGATGAGAAAAATTATAAATTTAAAATTGGTGATTTAGTAGTAGCGTGCAATCAGCAGCCGATAGTTTCTACAGATCAATTAAATTTATTATATGATAATGCACGAAATATTAAAAAACAAAATATAATTTTGTTGGTACAGAGACGGGGTGCTTCTATGTTTATAGCTTTGCCGGTAACAAATTGACCTATAACCTTGGAGTCATTGCGAGAAGCCACTTTAGTGGCGACGAAGCAATCCAGAAAAACTTATAATATAAGCATATGGATTGCTTCGTTGCTACTAAAGTAGCTCCTCGCAATGACGGAGTAAAGCTAGTCGGGTTAATTATATAAATATGCTTTTTAAATTTCTAAAATATAATTTTTACTATGGATAATAATGTTAAAATATCAGTATTAAGTTTTTATAGTTTTACTAAGCTAGAAAATCTTGAGGGTTTGCTGCCAAAGATTTTACATCTTGGCAAGAAAAGAGGGGTTAGGGGTACTATTCTTTTAGCTCCTGAAGGGTTTAATGGTTCAATTTCTGGTACAAAAGAGCAGGTAGGTTTTTTATTTGATGAAGTTATCAGCCTTACGTTAGCGGAAGATGTAAATATTAAAATAAATTACTGTGATATTCATCCTTTTCAGAAATTAAGAGTAAGGCTTAAAAAAGAAATTATTGCTATGGCAGTTGGAGATATTGATATTGCCAATCTTAAGGGAGAGTATATTGAGCCAAAGGATTGGGACAAGTTTGTTAGCCAAAATAATGTGGTAGTAATAGACACTAGGAATGACTATGAAGTGTGTATAGGTGCTTTTAAAGGGGCTATGGACCCAAAGACAGAGACATTCAAGCAATTTCCAAAATGGGTAGAACAAAATAAAGACTTACTTGTTGGAAAGAAAATAGCTATGTATTGCACTGGTGGAATTAGATGTGAAAAGTCAACAGCCTATTTGAAGAAACTTGGTTTTAATGATGTGTACCATCTTAAAGGTGGTATCTTGCAATATTTAGAAGTTACCCATAATCGTAGCAATCTATGGCAAGGAGAATGTTTTGTGTTTGATGATAGGAGAGCTGTGGCAAGTGACTTATCACCAGCTGAAGGGCATTGGTTAGAGCGTGGTGGTTGATATAGATGTATACTCAAATGATTGACTCCGTTTCCTCTATTATTTCTGGCAAGTAGAACAATAGAAACTAGTCCTACCGGATTGTGTTATTTTCCTTATTGTTTCATTGCAGTTTAGGCATTTTTTATTTTCTCGGGCATAGACTTGTAATTCTTGTTGGAAATAACCAGGTTTACTATCACCGCTAACAAAATCCTTGAGAGTGGTTCCGCCTGCTAATATAGCCTTCGTTAAGACATGTTTAACGGCTAACAACAAATTACTTATTTCGTTGTTTGATAAACTACTACCCAGTCTGCCTGGATGTATTTTAGCAATAAAAAGGCTCTCAGAGGCATATATATTACCAACACCAACAATAATCCGATTATCCATTAGCAAATTTTTTATCGGAACAGAGCGATTCAGCAATTTTATTTTTAGATATTCATACGACATATCCTCTGATAAAGGTTCTACGCCTAAATTTGCTAAAAATTTTTCTTCAATGAGCTTTGTTTGTCCGGTATAAATCATACCGAAACGTCGTGGATCGTTAAAAACTAACTTTTCACAACTCCCCAAAGATAAGATCACATGATCATGCTTTTCTAGTTGATAATCGCTAGGTTGCAACGTTAGCCTGCCGGTCATACCCAGATGGACAATAATCGAATAATAATTATCTAGATCAATTAGCAAATATTTTGCCCTACGCCTTAGGGCGATAATTTTTGCTGATTTTACATCTGATTCTAACTGATCGCTCAACTTGTAACGTATATTATCTCGTCTTTTGTCAAGTTTGTTGATGGTAGCCCCTACTATTCGCTGTTCTAGGCAGCGTTTTAATGTTTCAACCTCAGGAAGTTCAGGCATTTTTACATTTTAATATTATTTTTAATTTATTATATATCATATATACTACAAAAACAACTTAGCACTAATAGTCATGTTAATCGGGTTAGCTATATGTGCATTGAATCAGTTTAGGTAAATACAACAACATGCAAAAATTTTCATTTGACTTACAGTCTCAACATAAAAAAGCCAGAACTGGTGTCATAACTACGGTACATGGTTCAATACATACCCCCGCTTTTATGCCAGTCGGCACGAAAGCTACAGTAAAAGCTATGTTACCGGAAGTGGTGGAATCTACCGGAGCTGATATAATACTTGGTAATACTTATCACCTAATGCTGCAACCAGGTGCTGAAAGAATTGCCAAGCTTGGGGGCTTGCGTAAATTCATGAACTGGTCAAAGCCTGTACTTACCGACTCAGGTGGTTTTCAGGTGATGTCTCTATCAAAATTACGTAAAATTACAGAAGAAGGAGTAGTTTTTAGTTCTCATATTGATGGTAGTAAGCATATGTTAACTCCTGAACGGGCAACTGAAATACAATATCTTCTCGATAGTACCATTACCATGGCGTTTGATGAATGTACCCCATATCCGGCAACATTTGAGCAAGCAAAATCATCAATGGAATTAACATCTAGATGGGGAGAGAGATCAAGAAAAGCATTTGTTCAAAGAGAAGGTTATGGTCAATTTGGTATTATACAGGGAAGTATATATCAGGAGCTACGCGACGAGTCAGCACAGAATTTAGTAGAATTAGATTTTGAAGGTTATGCTATTGGGGGGCTGGCAGTAGGTGAAGGACAAGAGATAATGTTAAAAGTGCTAGACTATGCTCCGGATTTATTACCTAAATATAAGCCAAGATATCTTATGGGAGTTGGTAAACCAGCTGATATTATTGGTGCTGTTGCCAGGGGAATAGATATGTTTGATTGTGTTATTCCAACACGTTCGGGTCGGAATGGTCAAGCTTTTACCAAATATGGTATAGTCAATATTCGCAATAGTAAATATAAAGATGATCAGGAACCGCTTGAATATAATTGTTCATGCCCAGCATGTAAAAATTATAATAAAGCTTACTTACATCATTTGGTAAAGAGCAAAGAGATTTTAGGAGCAATACTTATGACGTGGCATAATTTGGTGTATTTTCAAGAATTAATGTCAAGAATAAGACAATATATTCAACAAGGAAAAGACTTTGATTTTGTCAATTAGTGTTATAATTTTTATCCCACACATTTTAATTTTATTTATTTGGAGAAATTAAATGAAAAAAACAGCTCTATCAGGATGTCAAGTGACCGGGGCTCTGCATTTAGGAAACTATCTTGGGGCAATTGTCAATTGGTCTAAGATTCAGGATGAGTATAATTGCTTGTTCTTTTTAGCCGATTTGCATGCTATTACTATAGATCGTTCACCTATAGAACTAAACTCTTCTATATTGCAAACTGTTGCTATATATATAGCAACAGGGCTTGTGCCAGAGAAAACTACCATATTTGCACAAAGTATGGTGAAAGAGCATACGGAACTTGCTTGGATATTAAATTGTGTTACCCCACTTGGTTGGCTTAAACGGATGACCCAGTTTAAAGACAAAGCGGGAAAAGACCAGGAAAGTGCTGGTTTAGGATTATTGTCTTACCCAGTATTGATGGCGGCTGATATATTATTATATGAAGCTGATATAGTACCTGTCGGCGATGATCAAAAACAGCATTTAGAACTTACCAGAGATATTGCGGCTATTATCAATAGGAAATTTGATTGTGAAATACTAAAATTACCTGAACCATTAATTCAAGGCACATCAAGAATAATGAGCTTAAAAGATGGTCGTAAGAAAATGAGTAAATCTGATCCATCTGATTTATCTCGTATTAATTTAAATGATAGTCGGGATCAAATTTACCAAAAAATTAAAAAAGCTAAAACAGATCATTTAGCTGAAATCAGTTATGATCCTCAGAATAGACCAGAAATCAGCAATTTAATTGACATTTATTGCAGCTTATCTGGTACTAATGTTGACACAATAGTTGATCAATACCAAAATGTTGGTTTTGCCAAATTTAAGGATGATCTAGCTGATATTATCATCACAACTCTAACTCCCATTAATACTAAATATGCAGAGTTAATGAAAAACCAAGATTATCTGATAACTACACTACATAACGGAGCAGATAAAGCTAGAATTACCGCCGCTAAAACTCTTATTGAAATCAAGAAATTAATGGGCTTTGTTGTGTAAAAACTAATTATGATCTATTAATGCTTTATATACAATATAGGTAGCCACTATATAGATTATCTTAATCTGTTACAATTCGCCTTCTGTTCTATAGCTAGCCCTGGAAGGTTTTAGATAGCTTCCGTCATTGCGAGAAGACCGTAGGTCGACGAAGCAATCCATAAAAGTAACCAAAAATGGATTGCCACGTCGCCGCTCCTCGCTAATAGACGGTTATTCACCTAAGTAAAACCGGTTTTTCTATTATTAATTGCGACTTTTAAACTGCCATGAGCAGGAATGACACAAAACAAGATTGCTTCGTCGGCTTACGCCTTCTCGCAATGACGTATGGGCCTATAACTCATCATTGCGAGACCACGTGTGGTTGTGGCAATCCATATTCATTGCTTCGTCGGCTTGCAGCTATAGCATTCCTTTTTTGGCTAAAGAATTCTATCTCTTTTCTCCTATCTTTCTGTCCAAAATATCGGGACCATTATACAAAATATTGATATAAGAATAATTATTATATCGAACTGAGGTTAATTAAGGTTTTAGTACTTTTAATTTTTAACTTAATCATTTATATTCAAGAATTTAACATATTATGTGTAATTATATATGACCATTATGTCTGATAATTGGATAAGAAAAATGTCTGTAGAACATAATATGATTACGCCTTTTACTGATACGCAAGTTAAATTAAATAACTCAGAAAGAATTATTTCTTATGGCTTATCTTCGTATGGTTATGATGCAAGAGTCTCAAAGGAATTCAAAATATTTACTAATATCAATTCGGCAATAGTTGATCCCAAAAATTTTAGTGAATGTAGTTTAGTAGATAGAGAAGTTGATGTTTGTATTATTCCGCCAAACAGTTTTGCCTTAGCAAGAACAATTGAGTATTTTAAAATTCCAAGAGATATACTAGTTATTTGTGTTGGTAAATCAACTTATGCCAGATGCGGTATAATTGTTAATGTAACACCATTAGAACCGGAATGGGAAGGACATGTAACATTAGAATTTTCCAATACTACTCCATTGCCGGCAAAAATTTATGCTAATGAAGGAGCTTGTCAATTCTTGTTTTTAAAAGGTGATCAAACTTGTAATACATCTTATGCTGATCGTCATGGGAAATATATGAAACAGCAAGGTGTTACCTTGCCAATAACTTAAAAATTTTAATATAAAAGGACTATTTGTTATGAAAGACACTAATCAACAAGAAATGCCACATATCGCTATTAACGCTCAATACATAAAGGATTTATCTTTTGAAAATCCAGACGCTCCAAAATCTTTAGTGTCTTTGGAACGCAATCCGCAAATTGATTTATTCCTAGACCTTAATATTTCCAATTTACCTGAAGAAAATTTTTATGAGGTAGAATTAAGTATAGAAGCTAAGGCAATGAGCGAAAAACATAAGCTATTTATAGTAGACCTAAAATATGCTGGGGTTTTTAACTTAATTAATATAGCAGAAGATCAACACCAGATGATATTAGCAATTCATTGTCCAGCAATGATTTTCCCATTTGCTAGAAAAATTATTGCTGATACCACTCAGGATGGTGGATTCCAACCATTGATGATTGATCCTATTGATTTTGGTGCTTTATATCACAAGAAAATGCAAGAAAGTGAAAATTAACTATAGCTAATCTGTTAATGTTCTAGATAACCTCTCCGTCATTGCGAAACCACGTAGTGGTCGTGGCAATCCACATTCATTTGTAAGTTGTCATTCCCGCGTAGGCGGGAATCTATAATATCTCAGGGCTTTTTTGCTCTATTTTAGATCCCCGCCTACGCGGGGATAACAACTTACAATTGCTTTGTCGGCTCACGCCATAGCTGTCGAAAGTTAGAAGAGGAAGGGGTTTTAGAGGTCATAATGGCAGTTTAAAAGTTGTGGAAAAATAACCTGCGTCATTGCGAAGAGTGCGTAAGCCGACGAAGCAATCCATTTTTGGTTACTTTTATGGATTGCTTCGTCGACCTACGGTCTTCCTCGCAATGACGTTGACCACATACGATTTTTAAACTACCCTGGCTAAAACCCCTTCCTCTTCTAACTTTCGACAGCTGTGATTTGAGTACCGCATCGACGTACAAATCACCAACAGAAGTAGAGTTTTGCAAGAAGTCTAATGACGTTTGTTAACAGTGTCTAGCTCTATGTCTCGATATTTGTATTAATATAATCATGGATTTTTATTAAATCATACCAGGTGGCTTTTTTCTGCATTGGTTGTCTAAGAAGATAGGCAGGATGGAAGATAGAAGTGGTTTGAATTGGCTTGGTAAGATACTGATTGGTATATAAATAATATTCTTGTCTGATTTTACTTATACCAGCATTTTTGCCAAGTAAGCTAGTTGCTGCAACATTTCCCACTAAAACAATTAGTTTTGGGTTTATTAAAGCGATATGCTTTTCAACAAAAGGTCGGCAAATATCTATTTCTTCTTGTGTCGGTTGGCGGTTGGCTGGTGGTCGCCAAAATACTGTATTAGTAATATAAGCATTATGTTTTCTTGAAATATTGATAGAAGCTAAGACATTGTCGAGTAATTTACCGCTTTCACCGCAAAATGGTATCCCTTCTGCATCTTCGTTGCTACCTGGTGCTTCTCCAATAAACATTATAGAACTTTGTGGATTCCCATCAGCAAATACTGTTTTATTAGCTAATTTCTTTAAATCACAACCGTTAAAATCCATTAATAGTGTTTTTAATTCTTCTAGATTGCCGGCTGAATCAGCCAAAGATCTAGACAACGAAATGATGTCATCCTGTTTCCGTACAGGCTCTGGATTCCCGCCTACGCGAGAATGACCAGGGGGGCTGGAATGATTAAGAGTGTTGGAATGACCAGGACTATTGGAACGAGGAGCTGGTGGAATGCTAATCGGCTTAGCTTTAATATTAGAATTAATTTGTACTTTTTGCTGATTAATAGTTGATTCTGACAAATAATAATCTATACCAATTGCTTGCAACCATTTTAGTTGGTTGATTTTTTTTGTTAAATGAGTCATTTTATTATTTTAAAATATTTTAAGTAATGGAAGAATATAACATATCCAAAAATCTAGATGGGTTTAGACTTGATAAGGCTTTGGTAAGTATTATCAGTAAAACATCTAGAAGCCAAGTTCAGAAGATGATAAGTGACTTCCAAGTACAAGTTAATAGTTTGATTATTTCTGATTCTAACTTTAAGGTCAAGGAGAATGACATTATCTCAGTATTTTTTAAAGTTCCTGAGCCATTAATAATGCAGGAAGCTGATATTAAACTTGATATTTTTTATGAAGATGAAGATTTAATGGTGATCAATAAAGCAGCTGGTATGACAGTACATCCTGGTAGTGGTAACCACCAAGATACTTTGGTAAATGCCCTATTACACCATGCAAAATCTTTATCTACCATAGGAGGGTTAGAAAGACCAGGCATCGTTCATCGTTTGGATAAAGATACATCAGGACTTATGGTGGTAGCAAAAAATAATTTTGCTCATGTACATCTTGCAAAGCAGATAGAAAGTCGTAATCTTGTACGCAAATATAAAGCACTCGTTTGGGGTATTATCAATCCGCAAGAAGGAGTTATAAGAAATAATATTGGCAGAGACCGTATCTTACGGCAAAAAATGACTATTTTAAAATTTGGTGGTAAAGAGGCGGTTACTCATTATAAGACAGAGAAGATATTTTTTGATGGTATTATAAGTATGGTAGAATGTCGACTTACTACCGGGCGAACTCATCAAATCAGAGTGCAATTGAGTCATTTAAAACATTCGGTGGTAGGAGACCAAACTTATGGTAATAATAGCAGGAAAGTTAGCCGTAATTATAGCATAGTACCACAAAAACTAGTTGATTTCAAGAGGCAGGCATTACATTCTTGGTATATAAGTTTTTCCCACCCGGTAAGTGGTAAATTGTTAGAATTTGAATCCCCCCTACCACCAGATATTACGGAGATAATCACATGAATATATACTCAAATGATCTGAAGAATTGGAACGTAAAACAAGGGGTGAGCGAGTGGAGCGTAGTAAACCTACGTGAGCACGCGAATGTCCCGCAGTTTTGCGGAGCCAATTCTTCAGATCATTTGAGTATAAAAGAGTCCTTAATTTATGCTACTAGCAAATTGCAAGCAGTAGGTATTAAATCAGCCAACTTAGAATCACGTATATTGATACAACATGCAACTGATAAATCTATTGAATATTTATTAGCAAGGTCAGAAGAAGAATTAACACAGCAACAACAAACTATTTTTGCAAATTTGGTTAATAGACGTACATTACTAGAGCCAATAGCCTATATTGTAGGATATAAAGAATTTTATAGTTACCAATTTATTATAAATGATAAAGTGCTTATTCCTCGGCAAGATACCGAGACTCTTGTAGATGCAATTTTAAAGGATGTTATAGCCAACCCGACTAGCATTCCTCCAGCCCTATCTCGTTCTAGTGTTCCTTGTCATTCCCGCGTAAGCGGGAATCTAGATCCCTGCATTCGCAGGGATGACATCAGGGTAGAGCTAGCAATATTAGAACTTGGCACTGGTAGTGGTTGTATTGCTGTAAGCTTATTATTGGAAATGCTAAATGCTAATATCAATGTCAATGTAACTGCTACTGATATAAGTAACGAAGCTATTACTATTGCTTGCCAAAATGCCATAAAACATAAAGTTATTGATAGATTGACAATAATTAATAGTAACTGGTTTGAGAATTTAGCAAAGCAAGAATTTGATATCATCGTAAGTAATCCACCATATATTTCCTTTGATGATACTGTTTATATGTCTCCTGAGACTCTAAAATACGAACCCTACTCAGCCTTATTTGCCGAAAATAATGGATTAGCGTCATATTACATAATAGCTAAAGAAGCTAAGAGGTTTTTAAAACAAAACGGTAAATTATTTTTAGAGATTGGCTTTAATCAAGCGGTATCTGTTACAGAAATTTTTATGAATCATGGATATACAGTTCTGCAAGTGTATAAGGATCTAAATGGTTTAGATAGAGGGCTGTTGATGAAAATATAGCTAGTCGATCCGTCAAAAGTCTAGAAATACAACATCTGCTATATTTAAACGAAAAAGGCGTCATTCCCGCATAGGCAGGAATCTATAATAGACCTCCTTCGAAACTCACTTGTGCTGAGGGATTTGAAGGAGACACAGAGTACAGAACCGCAGCGTACTCTAATGTACGTGAGGATTCGAGTACCACGACTGTCGAAAGTTAGAAGAGGAAGCGGTTTTAGATAGTACACTTTAAAAGTTGTATGTGGCTAACGTCATTGCGAGGAAAACCGTAGGTCGACGAAGCAATCCATAAAAGTAGCCAAAAATGGATTGCTTCGTCAGCTCACGCCTCCTCGCAATGACGCCAGTTATTTTTCCGCAACTTTTAAACTGCCATGATGACCT
This sequence comes from Rickettsia sp., assembly GCA_023269695.1. GTDB lineage: Bacteria > Pseudomonadota > Alphaproteobacteria > Rickettsiales > Rickettsiaceae > Tisiphia. The sequence continues at coordinate 16,140 of JAHFPS010000015.1, read as the reverse complement.
CTAAACCCGCTCTACCTTCTAACTTTCGACAGCTATGATTCGAGTACCGGATCAACGTACAAATCACCAGCAGAAGTAGAGTTTCGAAGGAGGTCTATTATCTCAGAGCTTTTCTGACCATATTTTAGATCCCCACCTATGCTAGAATTCCCTAAAATCATTGGTAATTTTTAATTTATACAATACTATAAGGCGGTACCTTTTGTCTAGACAAAAGGTACCGCCTTAATTATACTTATCTTTACTTATTAATGCAATTTGGTATAAAAGTTTCATAGACCTCAAATGCTAGAGTTATTAGCATTGTAGCTTATATCCTGTATTAAACTTAAGAAACTATATCAATCTGATACTGTAGTGCAACTTCTTTGCCGCAAAAAGCCATAGCAATTTTAATGATTTTCTGAACATGTGAGTATTCTTTTATTTTAGCCTCATATTGTTTTCTTACAATTTGATCTAACCCCTCTTTTGCAACAGATTCTAGAATATCAGGAGATTTGCATATTTTATATTCAATGATAATAGCATTGTGGCTTTTGCCAGCTTTAGGTAGCAACATAATATCAGCTCTACCACTACCTGTCTCTCTTTCACTTTCTATGATATAATTCGGTGCTAGCATATTAATTAAGCCAAGCATAAAACCGCTGTAAAATAATTCGGCTTTTTTTTCGCCTGTTTGGTGAAAGCTAGTAGCATTCAATAATAGCTCTTGTAACCTTTCTTTAAATTCTTCTATTTTGCATGCAGGTAACAAACTCACAAAAGAATAGTATCTGGAACTATCTATTTTTAATTGATCAGTTACCCATTGCAATACTCTTGTTTCATAAATATATTTTACTTCTTCGTTAGGTATCGATAATTCATAAATATTTCTTTCTGGTGCTATGGCAGTTGGGCTTAGATAACCACTAAATAACAATAAACTAAACAGTCCTATTGGTTTACTAATATCAGCAAAAGTAATTTGTTTTGTAATAGGTGATGTTATACTTACACCTGACACTAACTTTTGGAGATCAATTTGCATTTCATCAGATAGTAATATTTTATCAACCAAAACAGTGCCACCGCTATCAAGCCAATAATGATCAAGCTCACCTCTACTATCTAAACATAACATAATTGACCATGGATTATAAATCACCTCACCACCAAAATTATAGCCATTATACCAAGCTTTAATTTTTTCAGGAGTCGTGTCAAGCGGTACTTTGGTTAATAACTCATCAACTTCTGCTTGAGTAAAGCCATAAAATTTGGCAAATTTTTCATCTAGCAGAGTATATTCACGAACATTATTCAAATCCGAAAATAAATTAGCCTTAGCAATTCGTAATATACCAGTTATTACGCCTTTCTCTAAGTAAGGATTGCTCTTTAGGCTACTGCCAAACATCCCACGAAATATCTTTAGTACATCATCAAATTCTTTTAATTTATTACCAAACTCAATGTAGGAACTATTAATAGGTGTATCATACTCATCGATCAATATATACACTTTTTGATTAAAATGCTTAAAAAGTAATTCACTTAAAAAACATAAACTATCCTTTAAGTCTTCCTTATCGAGCTTTCCTGTAAAATACCGATTTAACTTTTCCTTTTGTATATCATCTAGTAAATTTTCATCTTTTGCTATATAATGCTTTAAATATCGATGGTTTACAAATAACTTAGTTACTTGATTTTTTATCCCACTTTCAATTTCTTGGTAACTACTGCCTTTAACATCTTTAAGGTTTAGCAAAATCACCGGAAATTGACCTTGACGTTTCATGCTACTTACATCACTCGCAATTTTCAAAGGTTTTAACTCTTTAGTTTCGTCAAAACCTAAATCTACTGTACCACCAGTAAATAGCTTGTTATTGATCTTCTGTTCTGGTGGTAAAGGCGTACCTCTTTCATCTGCTTCTATCTCAAAAAATTTCTGGAGCATGTTCATATTCAAACTTTTACCCCACCGCCTTGGTCTGGTGATCAAGATAACTTTACCACTATCTTTTAGTAATTCTTTGATCATTAGACTTTTATCAACAAATACATCACTATTTACTATTAAGTCATAGAACTCATCAGTACCTGTTCTCATTCTCGGTGGTTTATTGTTAGCTTTAACAATATTAGTTTTTCTGGCTGATATATTATCAGAAAATTCTACTGCCATATTAATTTCATTATTATTAGAAAATTATTATAAACTTTATTAAGGGATAATAGCACAAACAAGCTAGCCTAGCGAGTAGATTTACATAAAATAAAATTCTTACATTGCACGTATGGTTAATCCAAATTGCTGCATCATTAATAAAAATTACAAATAGTAGAGAAAATTCAAAATAAAAGAAATGATACAAGACTGAATCAGTTATCTCATATTAAACAAATCTCTTAAAATCAGTATAATGAAATTGATTTGATTAATAATGACATTGCCTAGGAACAATTGATAAAATACGTTCAAAACCAAGAATCTGAAGATAAAAGCTCTGACCAACTTAACCTGTTCTACAGGTCAAAATAAGTAATATTAACCCGCTTTGAGCGGTTCTATAACAAACTCCCACTTCTAGTTGGGAGTAATTGGCTAAATATTTATCTGAAGAAGAAAAAGAGAACATTATGAGAACTGTCGCACAGAAATATATCGATGAAGGAGAAGCTAAGGGAATCCAAATCGGAGAAGTTAAATTAATAAAAATGTTAATGAGTAAAGGAATTTCTGTTAATGAAATTGCTAAAATGACTGGCTTATCTATTAGTAAAATTAACGAACTATTAAAAATGAATATTCAAGGGGCAAGTCCGGCAGAATAGAAACAATAAAAAATACTTTATTATGTACATTTTAATGATAAGTATATAATTATCATAAATTTATAACTTTTTGCAAGCATAAAATTAATCGAGCAAATAATAATAACGGTGATTTTTCTCATATAAACCTCTATATCACCTGTATTTCAGGGGATTTATTATATCATGGAAAATCACAATTTGCGTCATGTATCAAGTAGCCAACCAGTATATAATTGCTTTTTAGGCACTACTTTTAAACCGTTATGATAAAAAAATCACCTAAATATTATTCTTCACAATTATTTACCTTCATCTATACTCTCATGTGCAGATATTCTAAGAGTGAATTATGTTACAAATTAGCGATAAAATTTTTTCTAATCTTATTAGTGGGCAGAAAAAATATGATATAATAAGCAGTAAGCAACGTGGAGATTGGGATAATACAAAAGATTTTATTATTAAAGGTAGAGAATGGATAATTGAAGAAGTAAAAAAATCAGGTCTGCGGGGACGGGGTGGTGCTGGATTTTCAACTGGCACCAAATGGTCGTTCATGCCTAAAGAACACCCAAAACCTAGCTATTTAGTGGTTAATGCTGATGAATCAGAGCCTGGTACATGCAAGGATCGTGATATTTTAAGGTATGAGCCTCACAAACTGATTGAAGGCTGTTTGCTTGCTAGTTTTGCTATTAACGCACATACTTGCTATATATATATTCGTGGTGAATTTTATAACGAATCATCCAATGTGCAGCGTGCTATAGACGAGGCTTATGATGCTGGTTTGATAGGCAATAACGCTTGTGGTACGGGGTACAATCTTGATATTCATTTGCATAGAGGGGCTGGAGCGTATATTTGCGGTGAGGAAACAGCTCTGCTCGAGAGTTTAGAGGGTAATAAGGGGTTTCCTAGGCTGAAACCACCATTTCCAGCTAATTTCGGCTTATATGGTTGTCCAACAACTATTAATAATGTTGAGTCAATTGCCGTTGTACCTACTATACTTAGACGTGGGGCTGATTGGTTTGCTTCAATCGGTAAGCCTAACAGTACCGGCACGAAGATTTTTTGTATTTCTGGTCACGTAAATAAGCCATGTAATGTTGAAGAAGCTATGGGCGTACCTTTAAAGGAGTTGATTGAGAAATATGCTGGAGGTGTACGTGGTGGCTGGGACAATCTGAAAGCTATTATTCCAGGCGGTTCATCAGTACCATTATTACCAAAGTCACTATGTGAAGATTTGGTGATGGATTTTGATAGTTTAAAGTCAGCTGGTTCAGCTCTTGGAACTGGGGGAATTATTGTTATGGATAATTCCACGGATATTATTTATGCTATTGCGAGACTTAGTAAATTCTACATGCATGAGTCTTGCGGTCAGTGTACTCCATGCCGAGAAGGTACAGGTTGGATGTGGCGAATTATGATGCGACTAGTACACGGTCAGGCAAAAATAGAGGAAATAGATCAATTACTGGACGTTACAAAAATGATCGAGGGACGTACTATTTGTGCTCTTGGAGATGCTGCTGCTTGGCCTATTCAAGGTTTAGTGCGTCATTTTCGTCATGAGATTGAAGAAAGGATCTATTCAAAAAAGTGAAAAAATCTTTGGAGATAGTGGACTGAGAAATTAAGACAAAAGAAATAATAATTTTGTTTCCCATTTTTGCATTTTTAAATTAACTCATATTTATTGACAAAATATCTGACTTTATAGTAGGGTATTTGTTATTAATAATTATTAGAAGCTAAACTAATATTAGAGATCAGGTGATTCTGTTTTTATATTTTATTCAGAGGGAATAATGGAAGATTATATTAAACCTAGACATGCTATCCAAAATGTTTTCAACAATAAAGATGCTGTTAATTTGCCTATAAAACCAATAGAGTTGTCACCTATTAGTTTTCGTGGTGTGCCGAAAGTAAAATATTTGAGTTATGATGTGCTACCGCCTAAAGTAGATTTTATAGCAATAGTGTGGACATACCATGAATTTATAGCTTTAAATCATATATTTTTTCCTTCTGAAAATTTGTCTTCTGAAATAAACCATTCTAAATGGTCTTTGTATCAAGATGAGTATGAAACTTTTATAGACTCAGTAATGTTGGAGGGTAATGTTGACCCTATACCATCAATGGCATTGAAAGCATGGGGAAAGATTGCTGTTTTTGAACTAAGGAGCGGTAAAAAATTATTAATTTTAAAGTCTGATATGAATCTTCGGACTGATGGGCTAATCAAATCTATAACAAATTCATCTGCTCAAAAACTACTTAACCTTGAGATAAATCAAGTACCTTTAACAGTTTTAATTGAAAAAATGATTAAGGATATGAGACCAGAGTTAATTATAACAACTGGAATAGCAGGCGGAACTATCCTAGATGATGTAATAGGTACAGTAAATGTTACCAATGAAGTTTTCTGTTCATTAGAACCATATAAAAATGTTAATTTTAACATAGCAACTTATAAAGGTAATCCACTGAATAATAAAACGGTATCTTGTGACTGGAACGTAAATTCTACATTGGATAATACTATCCTTCAGAAAATTCCGGTTACTGAGACAGAATTAGCGAACATAGTAGAAAAAATAAATAAAAAATTATCGCTATCTCCTCCGATAACATTAGAATCAGTTATGAATAAAGCAATGGATTGTACTATCCATCCTAAGTTTAATAATTATTGTTCAAATAAACCAATGATGTCGACTAATAGATATGAGATTGCAGATACTAGTGGTAATGATGCTAAATATTCAGCATTGGAGATGGATGATTATTTTGTTGCGGTGGTAGCAAAATATATGGATATACCATTTGGCATCATTAGAAATATTTCAGATCCGGTAGCAAATCATAATATCGGTAATTTATCAGGTCAGTTATTACAAGAAGTACAAAAAGCGTGGACTTATAACATATATGTGGAGTATGGACTTTATACCAGTATTAATAGTGCTATAGCTATTTTGCACTTGTTGTCCGACTTGTAGAAGTATACTCAAATGACTTGAAGAATTGAGACGTAAAACAAGGGATGAACGAGCATAGCTGTCGATTTTAGGCAGGGTAGTTTAAAAGTCGTATGTGGTCAACGTCATTGCGAGAAAACCGTAGGTCGACGAAGCAATCGTAAGTTGTTATTCTTAGCAACGGCGGGAATCTAAAATCCCTGCTTTCGCAAGGGTAACACAAAAATGGATTGCTTCGTCGGCTCACGCCTCCTCGCAATGACGGCAGTTATTTTCCCGCAACTTTTAAACTACCATGATGACCTCTAAACCCGCCATACCTTCTAACTTTCGACAGCTGTGGGTGCGTAAGCACGACGAAGCAATCCAAAAGTATACGCAACAATATCTTTGTATAAATTGGATTGCTTCGTTGCCACTAAAGTAGTTCCTCGCTAATAGACGCTTAGAGAACAGCTTTTTTTCTTAAATTGACACGTGTACCGAATTACACTTTCACGATAGAATGAAAATGTAGGATTCTATAGTCGCTCCGTCAAAAATCTGCTATTGAGAGCTATAGTTTCTTCAAAAAGAAGAAACTTGTTATCAAGTAAATTAAGTTGTTTTTCCTTTTCTTCTTCCGTTAAAAAAGAATATTTAATACTATTATAGACAACTTGTTTTAATTGTTCATAAGATGGTTTATAACGACTAATAAATAATAAATACTCTTTAGTTAAATTATTGCGTGATACTCCTGCATCATCAGTGCAAATTGCAATTGGCACCCCATATCGCATATAGAGTTTGACAGGGTGGTTATCACCTACTACTCCTAGAATAAATTCATTACTAGTTAAATTAATTTCAATAAGTATATTCTTTTCCAATAATGCATTTATTAGTTGATAAGGATTAGATTCATGCATAATATCTATCCCATGACCGATACGGTCTGCACCGGCTATAAATATAGCATCACGAATATGATGGCGTAGCCTTTCTGGAGGAACTTGTCCCAATGCTAATTCACCAGCATGCAAAGATAATTTTACATTAGGAAATTTTTGTTTAAGAAAACGAAACATTTTCATATGTAATGTATAATCGTTCATAGCGGCAAATGAATTCTCTGCACCTACTATATTCACACCAACTATTTTATGATTATTTTGTGCTAAAGAGAAGGCAGAATACAAACCAGAAAATACCATAGATGGTTTACTCGTACGTAATACATATGGTTGAAACCGCATGGTAAACTGATCATCATCAATATCTTTAGATTTATCTGTTACTATAGTTGAATAGTGAGTAATAGCTTGATGGATAACTTTATCTTGATCTAACAATAACATAGTTTTTTCTAAAAGCTGATTAATAGTCAGATCATCTGTATTGCTTGTTAACTTGTTGATATCATCTAGAGCGATGTTTGTACTAATAGGGGCGGCAGGGAATATAGTTTCTATATATTGTACATTTTCTGCTTCAGCATTCTTTTTCAAAGCTATCAAAACATCTTGAACCATATAGTCTTCTAACCAAACAAAATAGTTAAAACAATTAAAAAATCGCTCATCTGGTGGTAACTGCTCTTGATAATGATTACCAAAACCTCCTGTTGACCAAAGTGATAAAAGTTGATTATATTTTTGTATATCAGCACGGATTGCATCGACAGTCATAGATGTTTTTGTCGGTTTTGTAAGAATTTGATAACTGTTAGGATCAATATAGAAGCCTTCTTTTTTAATATAATCTAAGAAAGTTTCGGCATAAATAGCACCGCTAAAATGATGATGAATATCACCACCCTTGGGCAATATATTTACCAACATCCCAATTTCCGCTATAGGAAGATTATTAGAGGCTACTAAATTATTGTAGTAATCACGTGTAATGTGATAATTATCCTTTTTATTTGTTTTTACACTGTCTGCGTGAGTTTGCATGTTAAATATACTACTAATTAATAATAGTGGAGTAATGAATCTTAGTGAAATTATGGGTTTTATGAAGTCTAACATTATTTACCATATGGTTGATCCTACGTGTACGCATCGAATAATCAAAAACTATACTCGAATTCTCCTTAATTAATGCTGGAATAGGCAGGGTTATAACATGTTTTTTAAAAACACACGTTTTATAGCATAATTAGTTTTCAATGCAAACTATATTTTAATGAATTTGCTCGCAGGGCGATTTAAAAGTCGCAACTAATAATAAAAAAACCTGTTTTGAAAAATGCATAAACGTTATTGCGAGGAGCCGCTTCGCTGCGACGTGGCAATCCAAAAGTTGCAGCAGTAAAAATAAAAAACAGCAAGCTGTTTATTTGGATCGCCATGCCACTTCGTGGCTCGCGATGACGGTTATTCGTTTCTATAACCTAGTATTTTATATCATTAGTTGTAACTTTTAAATCGCCCTGACTTTACGAAGATTTTAAATGAAGCTTTACAGATGAACAACATTTGTAGTATAATTAAGTGCTTTGAAGATATTGGCTACGAACTGCGGGGTATATTTGCCTGTGTACACTTACTTTTACCCACAAATATCTTGTTAAGGGTAACACCGTCATTGCGAGGAGCCAATTTAGTGGCGACGAAGCAATCTAAGAAAGTGGTTAGATTTGGATTGCTTTGTCGTGCTTACACATTCCTCGCAATGATTTATAAGTATAATGGTTTTAAAAGATGTGGGTAAAAGTAAGTATACATAACTAGCGTACTCACCTCTTGTTTGTTGCTCCCATTCTTCAGGGCATTCAAATAAACCTAAGATTAAATTATTTAAAAAATTATAAAAATGAATATTCATGAATACCAAGCAAAAATGATCTTGAGGCAATATGGTATACCTACTTCTACAGGAGTTGTGATATCGCAAAAAGAAGATATCGATAGACTAGTTGATGGTTTAGAGGCAGAAATATATGTCGTTAAAGCTCAAATCCACGCAGGTGGTAGGGGTAAAGCTGGTGGTGTAAAAGTTGTAAGAAGTAAAGAAGAGGCAAAGAAGGCAGCTCACGCGATGTTTGGAATTAACCTAGTGACTCATCAGACATCATCTGATGGGCAAAAGGTTCGTCGTCTATATGTTGAATCTGGCTGTGATATTCTAAAAGAATATTATTTTAGTGCTGTTTTTGATCGTAGTAATAGTAAAGTAACCTTTATAACTTCTACAGAAGGTGGTGTAGATATTGAAGAAGTTGCTCATAATACCCCACAGAAAATTATTAAAATATCAGTTGATCCTGCAACAGGCATACAATCATTTCATTGTCGTCAAATAGCATACAAGCTTGGTTTTAAAAATGAACAAGCAAAACAAATGATGAAAATTGTTGAATCAACCTATCAGGCTTTTATAGCAACTGATGCTAACCAAATTGAAATTAATCCATTAATAACAAAATCTGATGGTAGTTTATTAGCACTTGATGCTAAGATTAACTTTGATGATAATGCATTATTTAAACATCCTGATATTTTAAATATGCGAGATAATGATGAAGAAAATGCTCTTGAAATGCAAGCAAATAGCCTTGGTCTTAGTTATGTTAAGATGGATGGTACTATTGGTTGTATGGTGAATGGTGCTGGATTAGCTATGGCAACAATGGATATTATCAAGCTTTATGGTGCTGAACCAGCAAATTTTTTAGACGTTGGTGGTGGAGCTGATCGTGAGAAAGTAACGGAAGCGCTAAAAATAATTTTATCAGACTTGCACGTGCAAGGAGTTTTAGTTAATATTTTTGGTGGTATAATGCGTTGCGATATAATTGCTGAAGGGATTATTGCTGCAGTAAAAGAGATCGGCATCAAAGTTCCACTGGTTGTGCGTTTAGCCGGTACCAATTTTGAATTAGGTAAAAATATTTTAGCAAATTCTGGTTTAAAAATAATCGCCGCAAATGATTTAGGTGATGCTGCTGTTAAAATTGTTGCTGCGGTAAAGTAATTGTATGAATTTAGGCATTGTTACAAAATAATTTTTTTTAACTTTAGTGCCATAAAACATCCTGGGAAATGATGAATTTTAAATTATAAGCAAATTTTATTATGGCTCCAGACAAACCAAAACATGATAAAATATTTCGTAAATCTATGGAGAATCCAATAGTTGCCAAAGAGTTTTTGGCAACTCATTTGCCTAAAGATGTGCTAACTTTAATCGATAGCACAACTCTAAAATTAGAAAAAGATAGTTTTATTGAGCCAGGCCTTTCTGAAAGGATATCAGACGTATTATTTTCTGTTAAGTTCAATGATACGGATGGCTATATTTTTTTGTTATTGGAGCATCAAAGTACGGTTGATCAGCTAATGGCGTTTAGGTTATTTAAATATATGGTGAATATTTGTGATCGATATTTAACTATTAATCCTGAATCTAAACGCCTTCCGTTAATCTATCCGTTAGTGTTGTACAATGGCAAGAAAAAATATGATGCCCCACTTAACATATGGGATTTATTTACCTACCCAGACTTAGCAAGGTGTTTCTGGACAAATGATTGTCAGCTTATTAATGTGCATGATATCCCAGATGAAGAACTCAAGAAAAAGGTGTGGTCTGGTATTCTTCTATTTTTTCTCAAACACATCCACGAGCGTCAGTTATTGAAGAGATGGAAAGAAGTCTCTGATCTCTTGCCTGAATTAACTAAAGTGAGTATAGGTTATGACCATATAAGAAATCTATTACATTATACTTTGACCTTTATTGAGCAAAATGATAAAATAGAGTTAGAAAAAATGTTAATCACCAGTTTAACTAAAGAAAATGGAGAGGGACTTATGCCTAGTATAGCTCAAGTATGGAAAGAAGAAGGTATCCAAATTGGAGAAGCTAGAGGAGAAGCTAGAGGAGAAGCTAGAGGAGAAGCTAGAGGTGAAGCTAAATTAATAAAAATGATGATAAACAATGGTAACTCTATTGAGGAAGTAGCGAGAATGACTAGACTCTCTATTGCTAAAATCAATGAATTACTGAAAATACAGTAAATAACGAATTATTAGATTAGGTATTGTTACAAAGTATTAGTCTCAAAATAGCTCTATTCAACCACTATTTCAAAAAATACGGAAAATGCATATATGTCAATATTAGTTGATAAAAACACAAAAGTAATTTGCCAGGGTTTTACTGGTTCACAAGGGACTTTCCATTCTGAACAAGCCATTAATTATGGTACTAAAATGGTAGGAGGGGTAACTCCTGGAAAAGGTGGTAATACTCATTTAGATCTACCTGTATATAATACAGTACATGAAGCAATTGAAAAAACTGGGGCTACTGCCAGCGTTATTTACGTTCCACCATTATTTGCTGCTGATTCAATTCTGGAAGCTATAGATGCAGGAATTAGATTAGTAGTGTGTATTACAGAGGGTATACCAGTACTTGATATGATAAAGGTCAAAAGGGCATTAGTCGGATCAAAAACTAGATTAATTGGCCCCAATTGTCCAGGTATTATTACTCCTGATGAGTGCAAAATCGGTATAATGCCTGGTTATATTCACAAGAGAGGAAGGGTTGGAGTTATATCTCGGTCGGGTACTTTGACTTATGAAGCGGTAGCACAGACTACAGCTATTGGTCTTGGTCAATCCACCTGTATTGGTATTGGTGGAGACCCAGTTAACGGCACTGATTTTGTCGATTGTATTGAAATGTTTTTGAAAGATGATGAAACCGAATCGATTATTATGATTGGTGAAATAGGTGGAGATGCTGAAGAAAAGGCTGCTGAATTAATAAAAAGTTCAAAGATTAAAAAACCAATAGTTAGTTTCATTGCTGGTATTACCGCTCCTGAAGGTAAAAGAATGGGGCATGCTGGTGCGATTATTTCTAACGGACAGGGTTCAGCTGAACATAAGTTGGAGGCTCTACAAAGTGCAGGAGTTACCATCACTAGATCGCCCGCTGATATCGGTAAAACTATGTTTGAACTATTAGGAAGAATTTAACTAGATTTCTGCCTATACGCACACTGGTGTTCGAGTAAAATCAGCACATCAAACAGCGTTATTGCGAGGAGCCACTTTGGTGGCAACGAAGCAATCCAAATGACAAGCTTCATGGATTGCCACGCTCACGTACGTTCGCAATGACGTTTTTATAGCGGTCTAAAAATCCAAATCGTCATTGCGAGGAGGTGTAAGCCGCACAGCTGTCGAAAGTTAGAAGGTAGAGCGGTTTTAAACTGCCCTGACATTAAGCGGAGATTAAATGCCTAGCAAACTATATAACGACCTTATTTTGCAAATTAAAGCCAATAAATATGATTTCTTAAGGTTTGACCTGATCAAGCAAGATGCAATAAAGAATCTCGCAGCTCAGCTTACTGTAAAATATGATACGGTGATTATTATAGGTTTTGGTGCATCTTGCCTAAATGTTAGAGCCTTGTTAAGTATGAAGGCAGTAGCTACTAAAAAGCTAATATATCTTGATAATTTAGATCAGTTGGCAATTGATAAAAAATTGGCACTGGTTAATTTAGATAAAGCAGTATTTTTTTCATTGAGTAGGTCTGGGAATACCAATGAGACCTATTTATTAACTAAGTATGTTTTAGAAATTTTGCATGTCCCTTCTCAAAACATTTATGTAATAGTACCGTTTAGTAATAATTTGTTATATAATTTAGCGAAGTCTTTTGGCACAAATTGTTTAGAACATGATAATATAAGTAGCGGAAGATTTGGCATAATTTCCAATGCCTCTTTGCTGCCAGCGGCAATTGCAGGAATTGATGTAGATAAAGTCGTTGCAGCTGCTTCCCAAAAAATATCAGATATTATTCTTGATGGCTCTGGTATTTGTCAGATAGCTGAGCATTACCTCAATCAATATTCTTTAAATAGACATATGTTAGTTATATTTAATTATAGTTACCAATTAGATGGTTTATGTAGATGGCAACAACAGATTATAGCTGAATCGCTTGGTAAGAATGGTTTTGGTATAACTCCTATAATGGCAAAAGGAACATTCGATCAGCACAGTCAGTTGCAACTTTATTTAGAAGGGCCGGACGATAAATTTTATAAGATTATTACTAACAACAAAGAGAACTCAGATATCGATATGAGTCTAGCTGCTCATGCCAACAATATATATAATGCATTAGTGCAAGTTAAACGACCAGTGATGCTAGAGAATTTTATACATATCGATGAGTATGTAATTGTAGAGCAAATTATTCACACAATGTTGAGTACTATACTAATTGCTAATCACCTAAAAATCGATCCATTCAACCAACCATCTGTTGACCAATACAAGAAGATATAATAGACATTACCCCCTTACAATTTACAATGCTATAGCTAATCGGATTAGCTAGTCGACCCGTCAAAAGTCTAGAAATACAACATCTACTATATTTAAACGAAAAAGGTATCATTCCAGCAACCTCTTTGTCATTCTTACCGGTACTCGAATCCTCACGTACATTAGAGTACGCTGCGGTTCGAGGCGAAGTGTCTCCTTCAAATCCCTCAGCATAAGTGAGTTTCGAAGTCTAATATCTCAAGATTTTTTGGAGAGTATTTTAGACAAACTCTATCCCGTAATTATACTACAAAAATTTTGGAAATTCATAAGGTTTTGGACAAAATAAGGTAAAAATCTTATGGATTTGACGTAATTTTTTGACCATAAATATGTATTACCTCTTATGCCTGTAGGCTTTTGACGAATCGACTAGCTATAAATTGGTTTTAATTGCTCTTTTGTTTCGTGTTATTCCTTATAATATTCTTCTCCAATTTCAATTTTAGCACGGTTATTTGACTTACGCCAATTATTGCTATCCCTAAGTGAGTAGATACAGCCACAATATTCTTGCTTATAAAAATTCTCACGTTTAGCTATTTCGTACATTCTACTACTACCTCCATCTTTACGCCAATTATAAGTCCAGTAAGTTATCCCATCGTAATGAGAGGCAGCTTTGATACCTGATTCATTAATTTGATTCATATCTTTCCAGCGGGAAATGCCAAGAGAACTGGTGATAACTTTAAAATCATTCTCATAGGCATAAAGTGCTGTGCGTTCAAAACGCATATCAAAACACATAGAACAACGCTTGCCTCTTTCTGGCTCCCATTCCATACTTTTTGCTCTAGCAAACCAATTTTGTACGTCATAATCTGCGTCAATAAAATTAATACCCATTTTTTCAGCAAAACGAATATTTTCATCTTTACGAATTTCATACTCTTTTTTAGGATGAATATTGGGATTATAGAAAAAAATAGTTAAGTCAATACCAGACATTAACATTTTTTCCATAAGTTCTCCTGAACATGGAGCACAGCAGGAGTGTAGTAGAACTTTATTTTCACCATTTGGTACTGATAGGATTTCATTCATAATTATCTGCTAATTTTCTTTATAAAATTTTAAAATAACATACAATATAGCTAACTCGATTAGTATTTGCCCATTTGTTCCAACGAAAAAGATGTCATTCCCGCGTAGGCGGGAATCTATAATATCTCAGAGTTTTTTTTGAACTCTATTTTAGATCCCCGCCTACGCGGGGATGACAAACATTGCACCAATTTAATATGGCTAAATACTATTCGAGTTAGCTATACGATATTATCACAAGGACAATTCAATAATAAGATATTGCATTGTTTGTAGAAAAATGCATAATAAATTATTATTTTTTATTAACAATAATTTTGTTACTAATATTGAATATTAGTTTAATTGAAAGATATATTGATGTTGAATAAAATAACTAATTTGCCTGAAGGTTTTGAGTATTTGGATCAAATAGACCCAACCATAATGCAACATATGATGTATTATAGTAATAGAAATTTTATGGGAGAACAGATCAGGGGCTATAAAGCTCCTAGAGCTGTGCTAACTAAGGAAGCAGCGATTGCCCTAAAAAATGTTCAGCAAGATATAAAAAATGATAATTATTCTTTGGTAGTTTATGATGCTTATAGACCGCAAAAAGCTGTACAACATTTTGTTAGTTGGGGAGAGGATAATACTAATCAAAAAATGAAAGACTCTCATTATCCGTACATCAATAAAACTGAAATTTTTCTGTTAGGTTATGTTTGTAAGCAATCACCTCATAGTCGTGGAAGTACGGTGGATTTAACTATTATTGAACTTGGAAAACAATTAAATACCAACCCTAAAATGATAAAAAGAACCGTAAAAGACGGCCGCTCCATACCTTATTTTGATGATAATACGGTTGATATGTATAGTTCTGTAGATCTTATGGATTTAGTATCTTGCCATGATAGTAACCTAATTGATCAACGTTACTTACAAAATCGTAATTATCTACGTGCAAAAATGAAAAAGTATAATTTTGAGGAATATTCGCCTGAATGGTGGCATTATACTTTACAAGATGAACCTTATAAAGATCAGTATTTTGATTTTGATGTTGAATAACTGCTTGCTTTCGTATATGTCTATTAGTGAAGAGTTGCTTAACGGTAACGCCGTCATTGCGAGACCACATAGTGGTCGTGGCAATCCATTTTTGGTTACTTTTATGGATTGCTTCGTCGGCTCACGCCTCCTCGCTAATAGACGCCAGTTATTTTTCCACAATTTTTAAACTGCCATGATGACCTCTAAACCCGCTCTACCTTCTAACTTTCGACAGTTGTGGCGTAGTAAGCCGACGAAGCAATCTAAGAAAGTGATTAGAAATGGACAATTGTTTTACCGTTACTAAAGTAACTCCTCACAATAACGTCTGTGAATTTGGTATAATGTTAGTCGGGTTAGCTATAGAAGATGGATATAATTACTATTATAAAAAATTATGACAAGAAAATATTGTTTCAAAGTTGATAAACTAATTCGTGATTTAGTGCCAGGAATTATGCGTTCTCGTGGTGTTTCGGTATTTGAACGCAGTATGAAAGGAGATGAATATATCCAGCGTCTTAAAGATAAATTGTTGGAAGAAGCACAGGAAGTGATTGATGCAAAAACACCAGATGAAGTTTCTGAAGAATTAGCTGATTTGCTTGAAGTAATTTATGCATTAGGCAAAGAATACAACTTATCGATGGAACAAATTGAAGCAAAGCGTCTTGTTAAGAAGCAGCAAGATGGTGGTTTTGATAATCATATTTATAGCTCTTATATAGAAATGCACTCTGATAACAAAAATATAGGTTATTTTTTAGCTAGACCGAGTCAATCATTTATTTTGTGTAAGTTCTATTTTTTACATTCCAATAAATCATACTTAAAATCACCACAAAGTATTTCAAATTGATTCAAAGCTAATGACCAATCTTTTATTGGCATA
>JAHFPS010000014.1 GCA_023269695.1 Rickettsia sp. | reverse complement strand
TATGCCAATAAAAGATTGGTCATTAGCTTTGAATCAATTTGAAATACTTTGTGGTGATTTTAAGTATGATTTATTGGAATGTAAAAAATAGAACTTACACAAAATAAATGATTGACTCTTATACAATGGGAAATTACACATAGATTTAACTTTGTAGCACATTTATTAACACTAACTTGGTATAAAACCGCTTCCTCTTCTAACTTTCGACAGTCGTGGGGTAGATTCATACATGATATTTAGTAACTGTAAAATTATTGTTAACTAAAGCTAATTTTAGCACTTCATCTATAGTTGATACCGATAAAATTTCCAAGCTCTTCTTTATATTCGGTGGAATATCTTCTAAGTCCTTAACGTTATCTTTAGGTATTATCACCGTTTGTATACCACCTCGGCTAGCAGCTAATAATTTTTCTTTTAGCCCCCCAATTGGTAATACTGTACCCCTTAGGGTGATTTCTCCAGTCATTGCCACAGTTCTGTTTACCGGTATTTTGGTCATAAGTGAAACAATAGTGGTAAATATTGCGCATCCAGCAGATGGGCCATCTTTTGGAATTGCTCCAGCTGGTACGTGTAAATGGATATCAAGATCTTTATAATCTTCATATTTCAATCCAAAACTATTAGCTCTAGAACGAAAACAACTATAAGCTGCTTGGGCGGATTCTTTCATTACATCCCCAAGTTTGCCAGTAGTTTTAATATCTCCCTTGCCAGGGAATGACAAGGCTTCAATGGTCAATAATTCTCCGCCAACTTCTGTGTAAGCAAGTCCGGTAGTACTGCCTATTTGGTCTTCTTTCTCAGCTAAACCAAAATTATATTTCCTGACTCCTAAATATTCTTCAAGATTGGCAGATGATATTGCTATGCTTTTTATTTTTTTGTTACTCAAAATTCTTTGCAATACTTTTCTCGTAACAGAACCAATTTCTCTCTCAAGCGATCTTACCCCAGATTCTTTGGTATAATATCTGATTAACTCTAAAATTGCTTCATCATCAATAGTTAGCTCATTTTTCTTTATTTTATGCATTTCCAATTGCTTTGGTATTAAATAGTTTTTAGCAATTTGTAATTTTTCTTCTTCAACATAACCAGAAATATTAATGATCTCCATACGATCAAGTAGAGCCCTGGGCAGATTGTAAGAATTAGCTGTTGCAATAAACATTACCTCTGATAAATCATATTCTACTTCTAAATAATGATCAACGAAATTACTGTTTTGTTCAGGGTCTAAGACTTCAAGTAAAGCAGAAGCTGGATCACCTCGGAAATCAGAACCCATTTTATCAATTTCATCTAATAACATAACGGGGTTATTAGTTTTAACTTTTTTAATTAAGTTTATGATTTTTCCTGGCATAGAACCAAGATATGTTTTCCTATGCCCCCTAATTTCCGATTCATCTCTAATACCGCCAAGAGCAAATTTAGTATATTTCCTATCCATTGCTTCAGCAATTGACTTGACCAATGAGGTTTTCCCAACTCCTGGTGGACCAATTAAACATAGTATAGGTCCTTTAATTTTTTTAGAACGTTGTAACACCGCTAAATATTCAATAACACGCTCTTTGACTTTCTCAAGACCAAAGTGATCACGATCCAAAATTTCTCTAGTTTTATTTATGTCAGTTTTACTATTATCAAATTTCCCCCATGGCATAGCTAATAATGTATCAAGATAATTACGGACAACTGATGATTCACCTGACATTTGATTCATAAGCTTTAACTTTTTCAGTTCTGCCTCAGCCTTTTCTTTTGCTTCTTTTGAAAGTTTTAAAGTTTTAATCTTTTTTTCTATATCAGAGAAATCAGATTTATCATATTCGAGTTCTTTTTGTATGGCTTTCATTTGTTCGTGCAAGTAATAATCACGCTGAGTTTTTTCAATTTGTTTTTTTACTCGTAGTTGTAAAGCTTGCTCTGCATCAATTTGAGCCATATTAGATGTTAATGTATCTATTATAGTTTTAATTCGTGATTGAGGTTTTGTTTCCTCCAACAAAGTTTGTTTTATTAGTAATGGTGCAGTCAAATAAGAAGCTAATACATTAGTGACATAACTAAAATCTGTTGGATTTTTTGCTATTTCACCAACTATTGTCTCTATTATTTCTGGATTAATTTTTTTATGATTCTTAGTATATTTTGTAAATAACTCAATAACGTTTGATGTGGAAACTTTTAAAGCTTCTACATCAATTACCTCTTCATCATATAATATGCTGTATTCAGCCTCAAATATTTCTTTATTAGTGATGTTATGCAGCTTAACCTTATGGATTGCCTCAACTAGAATTTTGGCATTATTCTGTAATCTTACTGTTTGTATAATTTTAGCAATTACTCCTGTAGAATGGAGATCTTGAATATCTGGAGTGTCTTGATCTTGTTGTTTTTGTAATACCAATAATATATATCTATTATTATCTATAATTTTAGTATTAAACAAGGCTTTTAGAGACTTTGACCTACCGACAAATATAGGAGCAACCATACCGGGAAATATCACCATGTCTTTTAATGCGAGTAGGGGTAATTTTTCTTTATTTGTCATATTAAAACCTTGAGAAATTTATATACTAAAGAGGATGGTAGCTATATAATATCGTCTTACTATGATTTCAAGCTACATTTAGTTTATATATGCATTCATCGACTCAATCTTCAAATATAATATCAATAGCAAGTAATAGGGTAAAACAATATCTTCGTTTGACTCCAATAGTTCAGTCTGAAATTTTGAATGAAATGCTTGGTCATAAAATTTTTTTTAAAGTAGACTCATTACAAAAAACTGGAGCATTTAAGGTTAGAGGGGTATTAAACCATTTATTAGAGTTGCAAGAACAAGAGCGTTTACCAGATAAAATTGTTGCATATAGTACAGGTAATCATGGAATTGGTCTTGCTTGGGTAGCAAAAACCCTTAACCTTAATGCCAGAATTTATTTACCAGAAAATACTTCTCCAATTAAACAACAAACAGCAAAATATTATGGAGCAGAGGTTATATTGACTGACACTAGACAAATGGCAGAAGATAAAGCAAAAGGTGATATAGAAAATGGTTTCTACTATTTGCATCCTTCCGATAGCGATTCGAGTATAGCTGGAGCTGGTACGATGTGTTATGAAGCATTGCAACAACTAGGATTTAGTCCAGATGCCATTTTTGCTTCTTGTGGAGGTGGGGGGTTACTTTCTGGATCATATTTAGCAAAAGAATTACTATCTCCATCCAGCTTGCTGATAGGTTCAGAGCCGCTTAATGCCAATGATGCTTTCTTATCGATTAGGCAAGGTTCAATATATAGGTTTACTGACTCACCAAATACTGTAGCAGATGGTTTGCGTACTTTAGCAGTCTCTCCACGTACATTTAATTATCTAAATAAACTTGATGATTTCTTTCTTGCTGATGAACATTCTATATATTATTGGACCGCCTGGTTGATTCATTTGCTACGAATTGCCTGTGAACCATCATGTGCTTTAAATATGGTTGGAGTAGTCAACTGGTTAAAGAAACAATCAAAACCTAAGAGAGTTTTAGTACTTATATCAGGTGGAAACATTGACCCTATTATTTATCAGGAGCTTTGGAAAGGAAAATATCTTTCTAATTTGCCTAAGTCTTAGTTGAAATAAAATTTATTTTGATCAGCAGTATAATACTAATTATCTTTCAATATAGGATTAATAATCCAATTCCAACTAGTGATAGACTTGTCCAAAACGAGACTCATCTTGAAACATCACTTGTAATTCAAGTCCTTGCAATTTAGACTGTGCATTGGCGGCGGCAACCCATAGCTGTCAAAAGTTAGAAGGTAGAGCGGGTTTAGAGGTCATCATGGCAGTTTAAAAGTTGCAGAAAAATAACTGGCGTCATTGCAAGGAGGCATGAGCCGAAGAAGCAATCCATTTTTGGTTACTTTTATGGATTGGCCGCGTCGCTACTAAAGTAGCTCCTCGCAATGACGAGTTATAGATCCATACATGACGTTAAATCTATTTTCCTTACTTTGCTAGGCTTCCACTATGTTTTCTTTTACTTTGCTCGGTCAATATTGTTTGACCCGGCTTAGCTACTGATACTGGTGGAATAACTTCTATTTTTTTTACAGTTGCTTTAGTCATATCTGCATTTTTTAACAAAGGATTTGCTTTAACTTCTTCTTTTATATGACCAACAACTTTTATCTTATCTAAATTCATTGTTTTTTCTGGATGTTTTTTATTATATTTTCGAATTTCTGGCAGAAGTGTAGTTAAAGTATTACCATCAATGGTAGCCCCTTCAAAGTTTATATGCTCTTTAAAAGTAGCTCCCTTAAAAGAACATTCTTTAAATACCGCATCTTTAATCGAGCATTTGCCTAATGCCACCTCATTAAAATTAAATCCTTTAACTTCAAAATTATCTAATTTCATATCGACTGTCTCAAAAGATAATCCTCTTAAATCTTTATTACTTAAGGAATAATCCAGTATCGGTGAATATTTAGACGAATTATTTCCTTTACTATACTCATAAGCCCGTTCTTGAAAAATGGCAGACAAATCTCTTTTTTCATCTGGTTTAAGATTAGGCAAAATATCTCCAATAAATTGGTTCATTTCTTCACCAATTATTTTTCCACGTGTTGAATTAGAAACAAAATGTTTTTGAAAATTATGCTTCAAAATATTAGCAACAGCTCCTACAGCTAAAGTTAGAACTTTTTTATCAGATAACAAGGCAATCAATGGACGAACCATGGCACCATATTCCCCCTTACTATATGAGGCGGTTATTGCCCCTAGTTCTTGAGTATGATCCCCTAGCACCTTAACAACTACTTCACCCTTTAGTTTTAGTTTTTTACCCATCTCGGTTTCATTTAAAAATTTCTCAACCACCGGGCCAAGATCTTTAGCATGTTTTATTAAAAGATTAGGTATTTCTTTCTGTAAAACTTCTTTGACCTTAGGATTATCCTTATTAAACTTAATAAGAGAATCTACTAGCTTACTAACCTTTTCTGCTTGTTCAGATTTAGGTACGTTCATAATATCTTTAGTTTGCTCAATGATTTGCCCTAATCCCTCTTTGTCTGCTAAACAATTTTTAGTAAGTTCGGTTACTATCGGCAAAACATCAACAATAAATGGAATAGTTGCGGCTGTTGCATCACGTACAAATTTAGGATTCATACCACGAGTTCGTATATTCTTTTGAACTTCTGGGTTATCCAAAAAACCTAGAATATTTCTTTCATTATCAGCAAAATATTGTGGTAGGGTCTGTTGTAAGGCAGGAGATAAACTTTGAACAACCTGATCAATATTACCTAAAATAGACGATACCATAGCTTTTTGCGTTTCTACTATTTCTTCTCTTCTTTTCGAAGATAATTTTTCATCAGTCAATAACTCTAAAGCAAGATCTTGATGTTTCATATAAGACTCATAGATTACAACCACTTTAGGAGTATGATCTAATATTGTGCTAGTTGCATTAATTGCAAGCTGCATAGTATCTTCAAAAAACTCTTTTGACACAAATCTAGTAAATCTGTCATCTAGGACATTCCCGGCAATTTTGCTAATTTCTTTTTGATTACCTAAATCTCGTAAAAACTCAACTAAATCTTTCTGAACCACCTCTGCTACTTTAGGACTAACAAATATTTCCAAAGCATTTTTTATGATATTACGCCCTGAGCTCTCGTTAGAAATTACCAGATTTTTATAAATTTCTTGTACTTTTTTGTTTGATTCTCCTTCCAATACGCCATTCACTAACTTTAGTGATAACGGCACCATTCCTCTAATAAAATTTTTATCTACTCCATCAAATATATCAGGATTAACTCTACTAACCTCTGTAGGCGAAATTACTGGAACAGGATTTAATACAGCTCTTAAAACTGGCAATACAGAATACTTGGCTATAATTTCTTGCAAAAAATCAGATTGAGTCCCGTTCAGACCGAGAGTATATCTCTCAAGAACCACACCAGCTCCCTTGATCAAATTAGATGCATGCTCTACTTGTTCTGCTAGTAATTTTTGTTTTTCTTCAACCAATAACTTACCACTTGATAATTTTGAACCAGCTTCTTGAAATTTAAGGAAATTAGCATATAAATCTTTTATATCGGGTAAGCTCCTAGCAGTTGAAGGTAATGCAGTAACAACATCAAGAAACAATGCTCCAGTCTCTTTTAAGAAGCCTACCGCCATACTCGGTAAATTATCCATCATCAATTGCAATTCTACTTTCTCCAGTGCTTTTTGTTTATTTTGCAGCTCCTGCGGAATAATTTCTTGACCATTCTGACTGAATTTGCCTTTCAAATTAATCAAATCGCTGCCCACAATATCAGTATCAGCATCGATCGTGGCATTAGATATATTAGCCTCAGTTAATTTTGCTGCACGTAAACTAACCCCTTCTAACTTAACCTTTTCTGCTTGTACTTTTTCCAATATCGCTTGCTGTAGTTTTGATCTTGTAAGATCACTATTGGTGAAAATTACCTCAGTAAAATCAGCTTGCTGAGCTTCAATACGCCTCATTATACTATCCGAAAAATTAGCCCTTTGTGCATGAACTTTTTTTAGTATACTATAACTTGCATTAATTCCGTGGGCTTTGGCTCCCTCTAAAACAGCTTCGGTTAAATTGGCAGCTTTTATATTGACATTTTCTAAAATTGCATTTTTGAAATTTGCTCTTGAGGCTTCCACCATATCCAAATTGGCGTGAACAAAACTTACCCCTTCAGCATTAATCCTTGTTAAAATAGCTGCTTCTAAATTTGCCCCGTCTAGCTTAGTCAAGCTATCTAACTCAGCATCTGACAAATCCAAGCCTTTTGCTTCTATAGCTGCTAGCATAGTATTTTTAAATTGAGCTTTATGTGCTTTAGCTCCTTGCATCAAAGCATTCGATAAATCACTATCTATAACTTTATACTCCGTTAGAATAGCTTTATCTAATATTGCATGCTGCATTTGTACTCTTCGTAAATCTGCTGAGATTAAAGAAATACCTTCTAAATTTGCCTGATTAAATGTTGAATCAGTAAATTTCGCATAGTCCCACTTGCCATTTTTTATATTCGCATAATTAAAATTGCAATCACTTATTGAAGCCTGTTCACCGTTAGAACGAGGCATAAAAGCATGGGTAAACTTACTATTATCAGTGATAGTTGATTTACTTAGATTACTATTAAAAAAATTTGCGTTATCTGCTTTAACTCCTACAAAATTAGCTGCTACAAGCTCTGCACTTTCAAAACTTGCTTCACTAATATTAGTGCCATTAAACTTACATCCGGATAAAACGGATCCAGAAAAAACAGCCCCTCGCAAATCTGCTCCTGAGAAATCTAAACCAGATAAATCAACTCTATCATGCCATTCATTATTAGTAGAAACATCAACTCTACTCGAACAATCGGCAATAATTCTTGCTCCTGCTTTCATCTGCGATTGATCTAATTTGCTTTTAGCAAAATCATTTAAACTCAATTCTTTATTGTCCTTTCTCTCCTCTAAATATTTTTCTATATCCTTTCGAGCTAGAGGTACATATTGAGTTTCTTGATCCCGCTGTTCTTTAGTTGATCCTCGTACATAGGCTGGATCAAAAGTACAGCTCTCACTGCCAAAAATATTTTGAAAAGTTTCATGCATTGCATTATCTTTTCTAGGAAATATTTTTTGCTCAACCATTAACTTCAGCTCTTCTGCCAACCTATCATATTCTGAATTATTAGTTTTATAACCAATAGCTTGCCATGATTTTTCTCTCAAGCTCAATTTTTCATATGCATCACTTAACTCTTTTGTTTTACTCTTTACAATATCCTTCTGCTCTTTTTTGCGAACTAAATCACTTTTTATATCAGCGTATTTTCTACCTAAAGAAGAAGTAGTACTGAATTTTATCCCCTCAATATCACTCTCCTTACCTATTTGAGAATATCCTTTATAATCACCAGAAAATCTACAATTAGCAAGGTCAGCTCCTCTAAAATCTATATTTCTTAGAATAGTATCTTCGAAATAAGCCTTGTCAAAATCAACATCACAAAATACCGCATCAGCTAAATTACATCCTTTAAAAGCAGTATTTTTAAATATACAACCAGTAAAATCCCCCTTACTTAAATCTGTTATGTCATCAGATTTACTAAAAGTCATATCAGATAAATCCGCTGCTACTACTACCTTACTATCAGCAAAATATTTGTCCTTTAAATATTGGTTAAGGCTTAAACTTCCCTTGGGGTCATCTGCCAAAACTACATGCTGAGCTGTAATATAATCCTTTATATCCTCATTAGTAGGACGAAACCTTTCAATTTTAACAATGAGATCATCGAAAACAGGTTTTTCCTTTGCCATAACTTCTACTCCTAATTACTTTTGTGCTTACCCCACACTTAGAGATTTAATAACAAACGCTCTGGATTTTCAATCAATTCCTTGATTTTTACAAGAAAAGTAACTGCTTCCTTACCATCAATAATACGATGATCATAAGATAAAGCTACATACATCATGGGACGTATTTCTATCTTGCCATTAACCACTACTGGTCTTTCTTCGGTCTTATGAAGACCTAGAATACCTGACTGAGGGGGGTTAATAATAGGGGTTGATAATAGTGATCCATAAACACCACCATTGGAAATAGTAAATGTTCCACCTGATAAATCAGACATCGACAACTTTCCTTCTCTAGCCTTTTTACCCAAACCAGCAATTTCTTTCTCAATACCAGCGAAGCTCAATTTATCAGCCTGCCTAACTATTGGTACTACTAGCCCCTGCTCTGTCCCTACTGCCACACCAATATCATAATAATTCTTATACAGAATCTCATCCCCTTCCATCTCGGCATTTACCGAAGCTACTACTTTCAGAGCTTCAATAGTAGCTTTCACAAAAAATGACATGAATCCCAACTTGACGCCATGTTTCTTCTCAAACGCTTCACGATACTGCATACGCAAATTAATAACTTTCAACATATCAATTTCATTAAAAGTAGTTAGAATAGCTGCGGTATTTTGCGATTGCTTCAAACGATCTGCGATAGTTTTACGAAGACGAGACATTCTAACGCGTTCTACTGCTCCTTCATTTGCCAACGCAATATTGGTCACAACAGGTGGTTTTATCTCATTTATCGATGAACTATTTATAAACTCTAATACATCTCCCTTAGTCACCCTACCCTCTCTACCAGTACCTTTTATGTCATCTAATGGCAGTTTATTTTCACTTACTAATCTTCGCACAGAAGGTGGGGGAGCAATGTTGTTTATATTTACAGATTGTTGTTGCACCTCTTTGTCTGACGTACTAGGTAAAGCTACAGCAGAAACTGCTCCTTCGGTAATTTGTCCGACGCTCTCACCGACAGATACCGTATCCCCCTGATTCTTAAATATTCCACTTATTACCCCAGATGAAACTGCATTTACTTCCAACGTAACTTTCTCTGTTTCAAGTTCTAACAGTAGCTCATCCACTTTAACCACATCTCCTTGCTTTTTATGCCACTTGGCAATAGTAGCCTCTGATACTGACTCTCCAAGGGATGGAACTATAATTTCAATACTCATATTATTTTTATTCTCCAATTATATTCTATAGCTAACCTGACTAGCATTACTCCATCATTGCGAGGAGGCGTAAGCCAACGAAGCAATTGTAAGTTGTCATTCCCGCGTAGGCGGGAATCTAGACCCCTGCTTTCGCAGGGGTGACATAAAACAGAATTGCTTCGTCGCCTTCGGCTCCTCGCAATGACACCAATTTATTATGGCTAAATATATATTATACTCTATTTTATATTCCCCACTAATAACAAAATAGCATAAATTTAGCATATTATAACTAGTCCAGTTATTAGTTATCCATGTAAACTGATATCCGTCCATTAGCTGGAGCCACTTTAGTGGCAACGAAGCAATTCAAAAAGTGATTAGAAATGGATTGCCACGACCACTATGTGGTCTCGCAATGACGGAAGTACCTTCACCCAAACGTCATTGCGAAGAGGCGTAAGCCGACGAAGCAATCCATTTTTGTGTCATCCCTGCGAAAGCAGGGATCTAGATTCCCGCCTTCGCGGGAATGACACCATAACTTTTAAACTGCTACGATTACCTATAAAACCTCTTCCTCTTCTAACTTTCGGCAGCTGTGGGCTTACGCCTCCTCGCAATGACGGAAGTATAGCTAATCAAATTAGCATATTATCTCTTGCTGACTTTTCTGCGTTTTATCCATCTTGGCAAATACCTCTTCCCATGATCCAGTGGTTGCAGCTTTGGTATATTCGGTCACCCTTGCTTCAAAGAAATTACTATGTTCAGTACCGTTTAAGATTTCATCAAGCCAAGGCAATGGATTAGTATCAATTAAATAAACCTCTTTAAGTCCAAGCTGCATTAATCTACGATCAGCAATATAACGAATATATTGCCTTACTTCTCTAGATGTTAACCCCTCAATACCACCAACTTCAAATGCTAGTTCAATAAAGGCATCTTCAAAATGAACAATAGTAGTACATGCCTCATAAAGACGACCACGAACCTCCTCAGTCCATACTTCAGGGTTTTCTCTAATAAAAGTTTTAAATAACATAATTATTGAATCAGTATGTAACGTCTCATCCCTTACTGACCAGCTAATGATTTGCCCCATACCTTTCATTTTATTAAAACGGGGGAAATTAAGCAAAATAGCAAATGAAGCAAATAGCTGTAATCCTTCAGTAAATGCACCAAATACTGCTAAAGTTGTGGCAATATCTTCTTTCGTTTCTACACCAAAACGCTGCATATAATCATATTTATCTTTCATTTCTTTATATTTAAGAAATGCTGAATATTCAGTTTCTGGCATACCTACGGTATCAAGCAGATGAGAATAAGCAGCGATATGAATTGTTTCCATATTAGAAAATGCTGATAGCATCATCAGCACTTCCGTTGGCTTAAACACCCTGGAGTAATGTTTCATGTAACAATTATTTACTTCAATATCAGCTTGAGTAAAGAAACGAAATATTTGAGTTAATAAATGTTTTTCTCCAGGACTTAAATTATATTTCCAATCTTTTAAATCATCAGCTAGCGGCACTTCCTCTGGTAACCAATGAATTCGTTGTTGAATATGCCACGCTTCATAAGCCCATGGATAAGAAAATGGTTTATAGATTGGACTGGCATTAAGTAAAGACATATTATATTTCCTTTTTTTTAATTTATTCGACTTTTAATTATACACGTCATTGCGAGGAGACCATAAAGTCGACGAAGTAAAGCCCCCAACGTCATTGCGAGAAGCTACTTTAGTAGCGACGAAGCAATCCAAAAATTAGTATAAATCTGGATTACCACTACACTCACGTGGTCTCGCAATGACGAGTCAGGTTAGCTATGAGTCTATTGACAGGCTAAACACTCATCATATTTAGAAGAATCTTCTTCTTGTTTTTTCTTATTAGCTATTTCGATATCTTTAAAATCCACTTTCTTAACATCGTGTGATACTTTATCGGGTCTTTGAATTGAGGTTGATCTACAATAATATAAACTCTTTACTCCTTTTTTCCAGGCTCTAAAATGAATATTATTTAAATACATCTTACTTACATTACCTGCTAAGAAAATATTTAAAGATTGAGATTGCGAGATATGTGGCGTCCTATCTGCGGCTAGATCAATAAGCCAATTTTGATCAATCTCATGTGCAGTTTTAAAAACATCTTTTTCATGGCTAGATAAAAAGGTTAGATGTTGAACTGAACCTTCGTGAGTGGCAATTGATGACCAAACCTGCTCATTATTAAAACCTTTGGTGCTTAACAGTTTTTCTAAATATTTGTTACGTACATTAAAAGATCCGCTAAGAGTCTTTTGGACAAAACTATTAGCCGCAAATGGTTCAATTCCAGGCGAACTATTACCAGCAATAATTGAGATTGATGCTGTGGGAGCAATAGCTGTTTTATTACTAAAACGTTCTTTACTTCCTACTTCAGCTGCATCAGGACAAGCACCACGTTCATCAGATAAAATTACTGAAGCCCTATCAACTTCTTTATGAATATGTTCAAATATTTGGTTATTCCAAATCTTTGCCATTACCGACTCTACTGGTACATCTTTTAATTGTAAAAGTGAGTGAAAACCCATAACCCCTAAACCTACGCTACGTTCACGCATGGCTGAATATTTTGCTCGTTCCATGCTACTCGGGGCTTTAATGATAAAATCTTCAAGTACATTATCTAGAAAACGCATTACGGTAGGAATAAACTCGGGATCATTCTGCCAATCATCAAAATATTCTAAATTTACCGAAGATAGGCAACAAACAGCAGTTCTTGCCTTACCCAGATGATCAATGCCAGTTGGTAAAGTAATCTCACTGCAAAGATTTGAAGTTTTTACCTGTAACCCAAGTTTTTTATGATGTTCGGGAATATATTTATTGATAGTATCAATAAATATTATATAAGGTTCTCCAGTTTCTATTCTAGTAGTTAATAACTTCACCCATATATCTCTTGCCTTAACTACCCGTACAACTTTTTTAGTATCAGGGCTGATTAAAGGAAAATCTCCATCATTTTCTACTGCTTGCATAAAGCTATCTGTTACAGCTATACCATGATGAATGTTCAAAGCTTTGCGATTAGTATCACCACCAGTATGACGTCTTAAATCGATGAATTCCTCAATTTCAGGATGATCAATTGGTAGATATATAGCAGCACTACCACGTCTAATTGATCCTTGGGAAATAGCTAATGTCATAGAATCCACAACTTTGATAAACGGGATAATGCCAGAAGAAGTACCTTTGCCTTTAATCGATTCATTAATCGAACGAACATTGCCCCAATAGCTTCCTATACCACCACCACGTGAAGCTAACCAAACATTCTCAGTCCAAAGATCTACAATACCTTCTAAACTATCATCTGTTTCATTCAAAAAACAGGAAATAGGCATCCCTCTATCAGTTCCACCATTACTAAGAACTGGAGTGGCTGGCATAAACCACAGCTTACTTATATAATCATATAATTGCTGAGCATGTTGTGCATTATCAGCATAGTAGCTAGCGACTCTAGCGAATAAATCTTGAAAATCCTCTCCGGCTAGTAAGTACCTATCCTTTAGGACTGCTTTACCAAAATTAGTCAGTAAATCATCTCGTTTCTTATCAATTTCTATAGGAAATTTACTATTTGCTTGCATTGTCATGTTATATTTCTTAGTTTTTGAATTAATGTTGAGATTATAGCTGAATATTGGTCATAATAAATGAAAAAAATCTAAATTATAGCAGATTTTTATAGCTAACCCGACTAATAACAGATGTCATTGTGAGGAAGCTACTTTAGTAGCGACGAAGCAATCCTGTTTTGTGTCATCCCTGCTCAATATCAATGTCATCCCTGCGTAGGCAGGGATCTAGATTCCCGCCTACGCGTGAATGACAATTTACAATTGCTTCGTCGCCACTAAAATGGCTCCTTGCAATGACGCCAGTTTAGTTAGCTATAACACTAATATCCTGGCTATACAATTTTTAGAAATTCCTCTAGTTCGACAATAGTAGAAACATTAACTAAATTAAATTTATGATCCGTTTTTTTTAGCATATTCGTCAGAACCTTGCCTGCACCGATTTCAACTATTTGTTCTATTTTTAGATTTTCTAATTTATCTAAAGTTTGACGCCACCTCACTCTACCACAAATCTGTGAGATTAAGTTTTGTTTTATTTCTATAGGATTAGTTGTTGGTTTAGCTGTAACGTTTTGTATTACCGGAACAAGCGGTTTATTAATTGTTATTTTATCTAAAGCCTTTGCCATTTTGTCTTCTGCTGGCTTCATCAAACTACAATGAAAAGGACTACTTACATTTAGTTTAATAGCTTTGTATCCCAAATCTTTTACGATAGAGATTACACGCTGCACCGCCATAATCTCACCGCTGATTACTACTTGCCCCTCTATATTATCGTTAGCTATATCAAGGTTAGTCACCTCTTCGGTGATCTCTTCAAGCTTTTCTAGGGGTACGCCTATACATGCTGCCATTAAACCTTCACCTAGCGGATAGGCTTCTTGCATGGACTTACTACGTATTGCTAGCAATTCGGTAGTTACTTGTATATCTATACTTTCCGCTGCACATAATGCACTATACTCCCCTAAAGAATGACCGGCAACATACGAACACAAATTACTAATATTTCTATTTGTTTGTTGTTTAATGACATTCAATATCGCCATAGATATGGTCATTAATGCTGGTTGGGCATTAATTGTCAAAGTCAAATCTTCACTTGATCCATTAAAGATAATATGACTTAATTTTCTGCCAAGAGTATCATCGACAATTTCAAAAGCCTCTCTTGCTACTTGAAAGTTATCATAAAACTCTTTTCCCATACCAACTATTTGCGATCCTTGACCCGGGAAGACAAATGCTCTATTCATAATAACACCTTATAATAATTATAATTTATACACTGCTGATTATGAGAATTCAGACAATACTGTTAATGATTTTAATCATTCTAGAGCTATTAATATCAGAGTCAATGGCATTTGACTATGTTAAAGAAACTTTTATCCATCTAGACAACAAAGAATGGCAAGATTGTAAGAAGATGGCAAAAGCTTCAAAAGATCAAGCTTTAATCAAAATCGTTTTGTCTCAACAGTTCTTAGACCAAAATTATAAGAAAAATAGTTTTGCATCGGTAATAAAATTCATACAAAACAACCCTCACTGGCCACAAGTCAATAAACTAAAGGAAAAGGCAGAACAATATTTAAATTATGACACAGACAAAACTTTAATCGTCAACTGGTTTAGTAAAAACGAGCCAATTACTGCTTTAGGCTATAAGTTCTATGCTTTAGCTAGTAAACAATTAATAAAAGATCAACATAAATTAGCGAAGATTATAAAAAATGGTTGGATTTATGGCGTCTTTACTGCACAAGAAGAAAAGGAGTATCTGACTAATTTCAAGAATATATTACGTGAAGAAGACCATGTGAAAAAAATTGATCAATATTTATGGGCGGCAGATATTAATAGTGCCAAAAAATATATGCACTATGTGAGTAATGGCTATAAGCAAAACTTCATTGCCCAAATTTCTATACTAAACCAATCCAATGACAGTGAAAAACTTTTTCAAAAACTATCAGAAAAATATTATACCCCTGCTTTATTATTTCACTATCTGGATTCCAAGAAAAAAGAAATCCCAACCAGCAACAGTATTGATCTATTTAAAAAAGTAAAGCCAGATAAAATACATTCTGCCCGTTGGGGTCGTTTACAATCTTATTACGCCAGAGAATTTATTGACCAAAAAGATTTTGCCAGTAGCTATAAAATGATTACTATATACTTAAATGTCAGCCACGAACATATAAGAGAAGCAGAGTGGCTTAGCGGTTGGCTTGCTCTTAGATTCTTAGATAAGCCTGACCTTGCTTTAAGTCATTTTAATAAATTTATGAAAGTTGCAACAAAGCCATTAAGTATATCAAGGGGACAATATTGGCTAGCTAGAACATATCAAGCCAAAGGGGATATGAAACAAGCGAATAAATTTTATAATATGGCTGCTAAATATTCCGATCGTTTTTATGGACAGCTGGCAAATATTGAACTTAAAAAGAATCACCTAATTCTACCACAAAAGCCAAAGCCCATTAAGCCTAATATGGAAAATAGTGAGATTATTAGAGCCATAAAACATCTAATTAAATATGGTAAGTATAATTTAGCTTTCTTATATGCTGACACGGCTATTAGAAGATCATCAGAACCGTCTGAGATTTTATTAATTACTGATATAATTAGTAGCTATGACAATATTTTTCATATGGTAGAGATAGCAAGGACTGCTTGTCAACAACATGTTTTTATTAAAGATTATGCTTTCCCTATCATACATACGAAAGCAGTAAAAAATGCCCCTATAGAGGCAGCTTTAATATATAGTATTATAAGGCATGAATCAGGTTTTAATCAATACGCCATTAATAACGCTAAAGGTTATGGACTAATGCAACTCGAAGAGGCAGCTGCTTGTGATACTGCAAAATCTCTTAATCAAGAATGTCACATTAAAAAACTAACCACTGATCCTGAATATAATATTATGCTAGGTAGTAATTATTTAAAAGAAATGTTACAGCGATTTGAGGGGTCATATATTCTGACTATTGCAGCTTATAACGCTGGTCCCAATACCATACAAAAGTGGATTGATCTATTTGGTGATCCACGAAAACTAAAGAATTTATGGCAAATAATTGATTGGATGGAACTAATACCATATCCTCTAACTAGGAATTATGTGCAACGTGTTTTGGAAAATATACAAGTTTATAGAACTATTCTTCATAAAAATAATAATTTAAAGTTAAAACAAGATCTTTTAACTTAGTGGAAATACAATTATACTGTATAATTTAGGGAGGGGGCTTATGAACTTACCAAAAAACAAGAAACAAAAAAACTATACACTGT
This sequence comes from Rickettsia sp., assembly GCA_023269695.1. Taxonomy (GTDB): domain Bacteria; phylum Pseudomonadota; class Alphaproteobacteria; order Rickettsiales; family Rickettsiaceae; genus Tisiphia. The sequence continues at coordinate 17,874 of JAHFPS010000014.1, read as the reverse complement.
TATATATACTTGTGGTTATGGTGGTATTAGTGTATTTTGTAACTTTAATAAAGCTTTCAAATTAAAATTATGGAAAAAAAAACCGCCCTTAGACTTTTTATAGGTGTTGTTCTCTTATTAGGGATAATAATTTTTGCAATTAATAATAAAGTTGCCTCTAAAGATAATGCAGATACTACTATGTTAGAAATTGTAACGGTTATAAAAAATCATAGGTTTGAACCTGATACTATCACAGTACCTAGTGGTAAGAAAATTCGTTTTATTATCCACAACCAAGATAATACCGTAGAGGAGTTTGAAAGTCATGATCTGCATCGCGAAAAGATCATTATGCCAAATGACTCTATAAACATAATACTTGCCCCTTTAGCCCCTGGTAAATATGATTTCTTCGGAGATTTTCATCAAGAGACGGCTCAAGGGTCTCTCATTGTTAATTAGATTTATTTACGGTTTAAATGTTTAAAATAGCGTTAGTAGTATTTAGAGAATGTCTAGAGATAGCCTTGTTGCTTGGTGTAATACTAGCTGTAACAAAACAATTAGAAAAATCTAGAATTTACATAATTGCTGGAGTTATGCTTGGCACAGTTTCTGCTGCGTTATTCGCTTTCTTTACTCGCACTATATCCATATCATTTAGTGGTATGGGTGATGAGATATTTAATTCTGGGGTTATTTTACTAACAGTTGTGTTAATTGGTTGGACCATAGTATGGATGCAAGGTTATGGTATTAAGATAAAGCGACATCTTAATGATTTGTCTGTAAAAATTAGTAGCGGTGATAGTAGTTATATAATGCTAGTATTGATTGTTGCAGCAACTATTCTTCGAGAAGGAATGGAAATTATTTTATTAGTTTATAGTATTTCCTCAGTCGAAATTATTGACGCTAATAGTTATCTACTAGGGCTAATTATTGGTATGGTCAGCGGACTAACACTTGGTATCGTTATATATTTAGGTTTTATAAAATTAGCAAACCAACAATATATATTTCGTATATCTTCAATTTTACTAATGCTTATTGCTAGTGGCTTTGCAGCAGAAGCGGCTGGTATATTAACCTCTTCAGGAATTATTACCATTCTGCCAGACCAGCTTTGGGATAGCTCTTGGCTAGTTTCGGATAAAAGTATCTATGGTAAATGCCTAAATATGATTACTGGATATATTGCTAAGCCCAATGGCTTACAAGTTGTTTTTTATATTTGTACTCTAGGTTTAATTAATATCTTCATACAAATAAAAATCAGATGCACAAAACTAGTAATAGAGAAATAAACCTAATTTATGCTTAATTTTTTATCAGAAGTTGCTCCACTTATAGCTTTTTTTGTTGGCTATTTTTATGGCGGTAGCATGCAAAGTGCGACGTTATATATACTTATTACTTCAATTATTTGTGTTAGTCTGTGTTATTTTATAGAAGGCAAAGTTTCAAGATCATCATTAATATCTTCTGGAGTGTTATTAGTTTCAGCTAGTATAGTTTTGATCAGTGGTAACTCTATGTATATCAAGCTCAAACCAACCATTCTATATTTAATTTTTTGTAGTGCATTTTTTATCAGTGCAGTAAGAAATAAGGCATTTATGAAATATATGTTTAACCATTTTGTCCAACTTGAAGATAAGAATTGGAATGTTTTAAGCTATAGAACTGCAGCTTTTCTCTTGTTCATGGCAGTATTAAATGAAATAATATGGCGTAATTTTGCAGAATCTACATGGGTTATATTTAAAATATTTGGAGCAATACCTATAATGTTCGTTTTCCTATTGCTACAAATACCTTTTATCTTAAAGAACAAACTGCCAGATTCAACAGATGACATATCAGCGAAGTAATGTAGCTACCCAAGAAGGTTTTAACCATAGTAAACTGACGTCATGTATGGATCTACCCAAAAATGCAAGGAAAAAAATAATACTTGACAGAAAAAAAGCAAATGCAGCCATGTATTCGACTTAAGGCTCAATAAAGTGCCATAGCCCTGATGGAATTCGCTAACTTACGAACTTTAACATTATCATTGCAACGGCTTCTATGAACCTATGACGTCGTCAGTTTTTTCGTAAGCTAAGGTTTGTCTTATTCACCATCAATATTATCATCTCTCGCATATTCCTTGGTAGGAATTCCTTACTTTAATTATTTTATTCCAACCGCTGATTTTTTAAATTCGAAAGAAGTCTATTCTTTCCTTTGATCAAAAATTACTTGATTTAGCAAATAAACAATTAAAGAAAGAATAATGACATTATATTGCATGATCCATCAACCTAATTAACATATGTTTCTTCTTACCCGCAGAGATTTTAATAACTTGGTTGTTCTGCATAAAAGTCAAATCAACCATCATATTTTCATCTTCGATTAGTTGATTATTGATTTTAGCTCCAGCCCCTCTAATGAGCCTACGCCCCTCAGATTTTGATTCAACAAGCCCTAGCTCATGGAGTAATTCATATGCCGAAATACCTATAGTTAACCTACTATGTTCGATATAGATAGTTGGTAAATTTATGTCAATTTTTCCTTGTTCAAAAACCTTTGTAGCTGTTTCTAATGCTGCTATAGCTGCTTGTTCACCATGACAAAGTTTTGTTAAATTAAAGGCTAATTGCTTCTTGGCACCATTAATATCGGAGCCAGTAAGTAAGGTAAATTCTTGCATTTTATCTTCCTCTAACTCGCTATATAATTTAGCAAATTTGACTACATCTTGATCTTCACAATTCCGCCAATATTGATAATAATCATACGGACTTAGCATATCTTCATTTAGCCATACCGCTCCACCAATAGACTTGCCCATCTTATTGCCAGAAGCAGTTGTTAATAATGGCGTAGTCATACCAAAAACTTCATTACCAGTTAGTTTCCTGGTGAAATCAACTCCCATTATTATATTACCCCATTGGTCACTGCCACCTATTTGTAAAGAACAACCATATACTTTGTTTAAATGATAAAAATCGTAGGCTTGTAGCAACATATAGTTGAATTCTAAAAAACTCATATGCTGTTCTCTCTCTAAACGTAATTTTACCGAATCCATAGATAACATACGATTTACAGAAAAAAAACTACCAAAGTTACGAAGAAAATCTAAGTAATTTAACGATTCTAGCCAATCTGAATTATCAATTAATATTGCATCATTTTCACCAGCACCAAATTTAATAAATTTTGATAATGATTTTTTTATGCCTTCGGTATTCTTGATAATTTCTTCTTTTGTCAAAGATTTTCTTGCCTCATCTTTACCAGTAGGATCACCAATCTTACTAGTCGCTCCTCCCAGGATTACTATTGGTTTATGACCATATTGCTGCAATAGACGCAATATCATAATTTGCATCAGACTGCCCACATGTAAAGATTGAGCTGTACAATCAAAACCAATATAAGCAGAGATTTTACTATTGTTCATTAGTGCGGTTAGTTTTTCTAAATCAGTACATTGATATAAAAAACCTTTATTCTCAAAATCTTTAATAAACATAATTATTTACAAAATAATAAAATTAAACAACAGAACCTAGATATTTCAATCCTATATGTTCCCTTAACGACAATATATCATAAAAATTAACTACACTAATAGATATATGCAAATTATTTGAAAATTTGTAAGCTATAACTAACCTAGTTCTTACGTACTCCTCGCAATAACGCCAGTTTACTATGGCTAAATGCTAATCGAGTTAGCTATAACATTTTATTGATTTGTTTTATAAGAAATGTATGCTAAGAGCCGCCAATAAAATTTTAAAGTAGCACTTAACTATTGTGTTACTATAGTTAAGTTAAAGTTATATAATAAAAAATAATAGGTTTAGAGATAAGTAAAAATTTCCAATTTAGGACCATATATGACATCCTTTTTGTGTCATCCCTGCGAATGCAGGGATCTTAGATTCACAGCTGTCGAAAGTTAGAAGAGGAAGCGGTTTTAGATAGTGTACTTTAAAAGTTGTACGTGGTCAACGTCATTGCGAGACCACATAGTGGTCGTGGCAATCCATTTCTAACCACTTTTTGAATTGCTTCGTCGACCTTACGGTCTCCTCGCAATGACGCCAGTTTACTATGGCTAAAAAATACTAATCAGGTTAACTAATAATTAAGTGTTTTAGAGTAAAAAGTATCATTTCTAGACCTCATAATAAATTGATATAACGATGTTCAAACTTTTTTATGTATTTTTTAAATTATTTATAATATTAGGACTAATAGCTATTAGTGTTTGTATATATTTGTTGTATCATTACTCAAAAGATCTACCGGACTATTCTCAACTTGCCGATTATCATCCACCATCGGTAACAAGAGTGTATGCCCAAAATGGAAAATTAATGGAGGAATATGCTTTGGAACGTAGAGTTTTTGTACCTATTAGTAGTGTACCACGCTCTCTTATAGAGGCGTTTATTTCAGCAGAAGATAAGAATTTTTTTGAACATTCGGGAGTTGATATTATAAGTATCATCAGAGCAGCAATATTAAATATCTCTAATATCGTACACCACCGTAGAGTAGAAGGAGGATCAACTATTACCCAGCAAGTAGTCAAGAATTTTTTATTAAGCTCTGAGGTATCGATAGAACGTAAGATTAAAGAGGCAATTTTATCATATATGGTCTCAAAAACCTTTACTAAAGATCAAATTTTGGAGTTATATCTTAATCAAACATTTTTTGGTAGGGGATCCTACGGAGTTGCCATGGCTGCTCAAAATTATTTTAATAAATCTATTGATGATCTAACTCTTGCTGAATCAGCTTTTATCGCTGGGTTACCAAAGGCTCCATCAAATTTTAACCCGGAGAAAAATTATGCCAGGGTAAAAGAGCGTAGAGATTATGTCATTATAAGAATGTTGGAAGATGGTTATATAACGCAAGAAACAGCAAAAGAAGCAATAGATACTGCAATTACTTTGCAAAAGCGGGATCGTAATGAAACCGTTACAGCCGGTTATTATGCTGAGCAGGTACGGGAAGAAGTCATTAGCAGAATTGGTAGTAAAGAATATTTTTATACTGGAGGGTTAACTGTCATTACCTCACTTGATGCTAGCATGCAGCAAGCTGCGGAAAATGCTCTTAGGAAAGGTATAAGAGAATATGACAGAAAACATGGTTTTAGAGGAGTCATAACTAATATAGACCTAAATAACTGGCAAGATAATTTAAATAAACTAACAAAACCACCAGCCATTTTAGAATATCAACTAGCTGCGGTATTAAATGTTTCAGATAATCAAGCGGAAATTGGTCTTTGCGATTTGAGTAAGTCCAAAATAGTTTTATCAGAAATGAAATGGGCAAAGAATGATCTTAAATCTGTAAAAACTCTTTTAAAGAAAGGTGACGTTGTAGTAGTCGAAAAAGTAAATGCTAATTACTATTTACGACAAATTCCTACTGTTAATGGGGCTATTATGGTGATGAATCCTACAACAGGTCAGGTGCTTGCAAGCGTTGGTGGATATGATTTTACGGTTAGTAAATTTGATCGTGCTACCCAGGCTTTACGACAACCAGGATCACTCAGTAAAACTTTTGTTTATCTTGCTGCTTTAGAAAACGCAATCCAGCCAAATAGAATTTTTGAAGATGGTCCAGTAGAAATTTCACAAGGTCCCGGTATGCCAGTTTGGCGACCAAAAAATTATAAAGGAGATTTTTTGGGTTTAATTACTATGCGTACAGGTCTTGAGAAATCACGAAACCTTGTTACTGTCAGGGTAGCACAAACTATAGGACTAAACAAAGTTGCTGAAATAATCAAGCGATTTGGCATTAATAATGAGCCGAAGAGATTTTATTCTATGGTACTTGGTTCACTTGAAACTACATTAAAAAAAATGATAAATGCTTATGCAATAATTGCCAATTCAGGAAAAAAAATTACGCCACATTTTGTAGAGCTTATTAAAGATCGTAACGGTAAAATAATTTATCGTAGAGATAATAGAGAATGTGAAAATTGTAGTGTATCTGACTCCCAGTTTACTGATAACTTATCACCACCTATTCTGTCTCAACCAGATTGTCGGATGATTACTGATGAGGCAAGTGATTATCAGATTATCTCATTTCTTACTGGAGCAGTTGAAAGAGGCACAGCAGTAGCTGCAAAAAAACTTGGTAAGGTTATAGCTGGTAAAAGTGGCACTACCAACGAGAGTATGGATACTTGGTTTATTGGTTTTACTCCAAAAATAATTGTCGGAACATATATTGGTTATGATACGCCAAAAACACTCGGAAGAACTGCAACAGGGTCAAGTGTTGCGTTGCCAATATTTATTGATTTTATGGAAAAGGCATATTCTGCTATTCCTTCACTGGCATTTAAAGTGCCAGAATCGATCAAATTATTACCAGTAAATCCACAAACAGGTAAAATTACTTCTTCTGGCAGTGTTATGGAAGCATTCAAAATTCATGATATACAACTATTAGATTATCAACAAGAAAACCAAGATAATGATGCTTTCCATAATCCCCCCTCCGAAAAAGATAATTCTCAGGAGATATATTAGACTTCCTGCATAAGTCAAAAACAATTGAGGAATTTTTAGGAGAAACGAAGCCTGCTACCCACAGCTGTCGAAAGTTAGAAGGGGAAGCGGTTTTAGGCAGGACAGTTTAAAAGTCGTATGTGGTTAACGTCCACAGCTGTCGAAAGTTAGAAGAGGAAGGGGTTTTAGCCAGGGTAGTTTAAAAGTCGTATGTGGTTAACGTCCACAGCTGTCGAAAGTTAGAAGAGGAAGGGGTTTTAGCCAGGGTAGTTTAAAAGTCGTATGTGGTCAACGTCATTGCGAGGAAGACCGTAGGTCGACGAAGCAATCCATAAAAGTAACCAAAAATGGATTGCTTCGTTCGGGCTTCGCGCCTCCTCGCAATGACGCCAGTTATTTTTCCACAACTTATTAAACTGCCATGATGACCTCTACCCCCCTCCCCTTCGAATTTTTGACAGCTGTGTACTTCGCTACTACTCGCAATGACACCAGTTTACTATGGCTAAATGCTATTCGGGTTAGCTATATAGTCACAAAATTAGCTTTTTGGATAGGCTAAAAGAATAATTTTTACAAAAAAATAATAACTTCTTTGCTAATATGTGCTAGAATCCGATATTAAGTTAAGGTAATCAATTATTTTAGGCTAATGGATAAGGTATTAAGTTCTGTTCAAGAATATATTAAGTCTGGAGAATATTTTGTTGATGCTAGAAGATGGTATAATTTTGAATATCTATACCCGCTTGTGCAAAGATCATTTTTATTGATATTTACTGTAGTTTTCTTGGTATTATTTCTAGGGATGCTGGTTAATTTTAACAATTTATTACCAGCAATTCGTCAGGTAAGATACACAATTAGTGCTGAGTCTCTTAAAAGTGCAACAATAACTAATGCTAATCATATAAAAAGTGATGCAATCAATTCTATTGCAGATATTATGATTAGAAATTACGTGATACACAGAGAATCTTATGATTATGATTTTCTTCGTCCCCAGTTTATATTTATTCAGAATAGTTCTACACGTATAATATTTAGACAATTTGCCAATTTTATGAATATTGACAATTCATTATCGCCAGTTATGCGTTACCAAAGGTCTTTAAGACGTTCTGTTAATATATTATCAGTGGTTTATCATAAAAATAATAAGGCTGAGGTTATATTTACATCGGTGGCAAAAAACTCCGCTAATGATATTTTGGAAAATATGGTGTGGCAAGCTATAATAAATTTTGAAATAGATGCAATTAACATCCATTTACCACCTAACTCAAAATTTAATTTTGTTGTCACTGGTTACAAACTTAAGTTAATAGAAGATAAAAGTAAGAAATAAGATGAAGCAACTAATAATATTTTTTATGGTAGTATTTTTTGTAAATACTACGTTAGCTGTTAGAGAATCTAGACCATTATCGATCGATAGCAGAATCAGGGTAATGGTGTATAGTCCTGATGATGTATTTAAGTTTACCGGATATTATGGTTATCAGACTAGTATAGAACTAGCAAAAGAGGAAGAAATAGTTAGTATTTCCATGGGGGATACTACTTCTTGGCAAATAGTACCAGCTGGTCATCGGATTTTCATTAAACCAATGGAACAAGATGCTACGACTAATATGACAATTATTACTAACAAGCGAACTTATTTTTTTGAACTATATGCTGCAGAAACCTCAGATATGAGAGATCCAGAAATGGTTTTTAATTTAAGGTTTATCTATCCTGATGACGAGAATTCTGGAGATCATTTGCAAACTTATGTTACATCCTCAGCTAACCTTGATTTATCTCATCCTGAAAAATATAATTTTAATTATTCGATAAGTGGTAATGAATCGATTGCCCCAATTAAAATTTTTGATGATGGAGTATATACTTACTTACAATTCAGAGATAAAAATGCTGAATTACCAGCTATTTTTGCAGTTGATGAAGCTCTTAGAGAATCGATGGTAAATTATCGACTTGCCCAAGATAATGCTAATATGGTGATTATCGAACAGGTATTTCACAAACTATCAATACGTCATGGGAAGAAAATAGTGTGCGTGTTTAATGAAGCATTTAAGCCTTATTAGGGTTTATAGCTCATTACTCCGTCATTGCGAGGAGCCACTTTAGTGGTGACGAAGCAATCCATTTTTGGTTACTTTTATGGATTGCTTCGTCGACCTACGGTCTTCTCGCAATGACGTTGGGGTTAGCTATATGCAGAAAGTCTATTAATTAAGTTAAGTAACAATGTTTTTAGAAACTATATATATCTCAAAAATTTTATATTTTTTAACACTACTCGTGTTAACTAGTGGTTTGTTTGTGATGTTAACCAGTGATAATTACGTTCGTAAGATCATTGGGCTGAGTGTCATGCAAAGTTCGGTGCTAATTTTTTACCTGATGCTTGGTAAGCTGAATGGGGGTATTGTGCCAATTGAGCGTAGTTTATTGCAGGATACTCAGCTTTATGTAAGTCCATTACCTCAGGTACTAATGCTCACGGCTATTGTTGTTGGTTTTGCTACATTATCATTAGGGCTTAGCTTGATTTACCGTATTTCTAAGCAATTTAATACTATATCGGAGCATGAAATTAATTTTAGCGAAGCGACTACGAATGATTGAAGTAAATGATATTAATTAAACATTTTCCAGCTTTACAAGTATTGCTGCCATTTTTTGGAGCATTATTTTCAATACTAACTTTTCGTTATGTGCTTGCCACTCGAATTATAGCAGTTATTTCGATTGCACTAAGTTTATTTTTAAGTATTTATGGTCTATTGGCAATTAGTAAAGGTGCCGTGTCATATGATTTTGGTAATTGGCATGCCCCTATAGGTATTGAATATAGGCTAGATTATCTAAACCAACCTATAATCATCTATATTAATGCTGTATTATTATTTTTCCTAATTTTTTGTAACAAGTTGCTTGCAACTACCGTACTTAAATTTATTGATAACAAAAGGCAATCGTTATTTTACGCAGTTTTATTATTTGCTCATAGCGGGTATCTTGGTATAGTAAGCACCAACGACCTTTTTAATCTTTATGTATTTATTGAAATATCTTCATTAAGTGCTTATGCACTAATGGCACAGGGTAATAACCCCAAGGCTGTCATCGGTGCTTTCGATTATCTGATGCTTGGTACGGTCGGGGCAACTTTGATATTAATAGCCATTGGGTTTTTATTAAGCACTACTGGCAGCCTTAATATGTCAGATATTTCCATGCTTCTTCAGACACATTATGACAGCAAAATAGTCAAGCTAGCTATTAGTTTTTTTCTAATTGGTGCTATATTAAAAACGGCTTTTTTCCCTATGCATTTTTGGATGATCAGAGCCTATTCTTCGGTTGCTCCGGTTATTTTGACATATCTTGCTAGTATTTCCAGCATCATTGGTATTTATATAATCTTGAGGTTCATTCGTTTTACCATTGACTATAGTATAATCATTAATGATCTAGCAAGTTTTATCAAACCGATCGCTTTGGCAACTATTATTTTATGTACATATTTTGCTTGCCGAAGCCAAGAGAAAGTCAGAAATATTGTTATCTATTCCTCGGCAGTACAGATTGGTTATATATTTTTGCTGTTAGTTATTCCTAGAGGTGAATTAATCCTATTCCCCTTTTTGTTTGCTGATAGTCTTAACAAGATCGCTCTATTTCTAATCATTGCTTATTTTGATACCCATAGCATACCCAGTAGCAATATATTATGGCGGGTCTTAGTAGTTTTTAGCCTAATTTGCAGTTGTGGTTTGCCAATAAGTAGTATGTTTTTTATTAAGCTTACTATCTTTGAGTTGTTGGTTGTGGAGAGTATGTGGCTTGAGTTGGTGATTGTTGTTATAAGCTCTGCTATGTCATTACTTTATCATTATAAAATTGCCAAAAAACTATGTTGGCATCACTCTAATTATACACTATTACAGTCTAGCACTAAGTATAAATATGACGGGCTGATTTTTGTTAGTATAATGCAATTTTTCCTGCCAATATTCTTAAACCAATTACAGCTATTGAGAGGCTAGGCGATGCACATAAAATTCCGTCATTGCAAGGAGCTACCTTTAGTGGCAACGAAGCAATCCAAAAGAATGTTATGGTTAGATTCCCGCCTACGCGGGAATGACATCAAAGGTGGGTACATTGAGTTCCTTAATGTCATCCCTGCGAAAGCAGGGATCTTAACATATAATATTGGAGAATGGCAGTAATGTACCCTTCTGTTACCCCTAGCTTTTTGATTGTATCAACTTTACTTCTAGCTGTATTAAATTTAGTTACACCCTTTATCAGTAATAGCGATAATAACACGCGTAACTCTTTATTAATTACCATTAGTAGCTTCTTTTTTGTTAATATTTTAATTATCGATTGGTTATTTCTGAAAGGCGTAAGAGCAAATCTGTCAATAAATATATTCAGTAATTTTGCTATTGGACTGCATTTAGAAGCCCTTAGCCTCATTTTCTTAACCTTACTGAGTTTTTTATGGATTTGTGCGTTAATTTACACCACCAAATATTTGGCAATTAATAATATTGATAATTCCAGTCGTTTTCTATTCTTTATTAATCTAAGTGTGTTATCTGGTGGGCTGGTAGCATTATCTTCGAACCTTTTTACTATGTTTATTTTTTATGAAATATTAACATTATCAACTGCTCCATTAATTGGTCATAGTGGTGGAGATAAAGTGATGGCAGGAGTTTATAAATATTTGAAGATATTAATGATCTCAGGGATATTACTATTTTTGCCAGCCCTAATAATTATTTATGCTAAAGTAGGGCATGGTGATTTTACATCGCAAGGTTTTATTGAGCATTATTTTTCCAAAAATCAAACAATAATTTTGTTATTAATGTTTATTTTTGGCATATCGAAGGCAGCCTTATACCCTTTGCATCAATGGCTACCAGCAGCAATGGTAGCACATTACCCAGTAAGTGCCTTACTACATGCGGTGGTAGTTGTTAAAACTGGGCTTTTTTGTATCTATAAGATTCTGATATATATTTTTGGTCTTAAATATTTACAATCTATTTTTGCAGAATTTAATTGGGTTCTTTTCTTGCCAATTATCACCATATTTTATAGTTCCTTTAAAGCATTAACTAGTGATAATATTAAGAAGATTCTAGCCTATTCTACGATTAACCAATTAGGGATAGCTTTACTGAGTAGCTTCATGTTTACCTCAAAATCCATAGGAGCAGCTATCCTGCATTTATCTTCGCATTCATTTACTAAAATCTGTTTATTTTATGGAATGGGAAGTATTTATAGCTTAAAGAAGACTAACCAGCTCTCTGACCTAATCAATGCTGGTAAAGAAATGCCCAAAACCAGCTTTATGGTATTTATTGCCAGTTTATCTTTAATCGGCATTCCCCCTTTTGGTGGTTTTATTAGTAAGTTTTATATTATGCTGGCAGCTGCCGAACAAAATCAAATATTAGTTATGGGGGTACTAGCTTTAAGTACATTATTCTCTGCACTTTATTTAGCAAAGCTTCTGATATTTATTTATAAACCAAGGTTCTATGAAGGAAATTTGAGCCAAACTGAATCACAATGGTTATCATCCCAGCTGTCTAGCATAAATTGTCATTCCCGCAAAAGCGGGAATCTAGATACCTACTTACACAGGGATGACATCATTGTCAAGGATGTTTTAGATCCCCGCCTACGCGGGGATGACATTAAAGATTGCAGGGATGACATTAAAGACGGAGAGGACATGAAAATTTCAGAAAATAAATTACCTCATTCCATGATGGTTAGCCTAATTATATGTTTATGCTGTATCATATTATTTTATTTTATACAGATTTTTATTAAGAAGTTTTTTATATTTATATGGTAAGTATAGCTAACCCGATTAGTATTTATCCATAGCAAACTGGCGTCATTGCGAGGAGCCGCTTTGCGGTAACGAAGCAATCCATTTCTAATCAATTTTTTGGATTGCTTCGTCGCCACTTTAGTGGCTCCTCGCAATGACGTCTGGAGATCATCTTTTTTCCTTAAATCGACATGCATACCGAATTATACTTTCACGATAGAATAAAAAATGTAGGACACTATGGTGAAGTGGTCCCTTTTGTCTAGACAAACCTTAGACAGTCAGCAATTAGAGGTACTAAAATAGGTCATGTTTTTTTAAACACTATCTCTTGTAATTCGTACTATATTTGCCCCGCAATTACTTAATTTTTTTTCCAAGGTTTGATATCCGCGGTCTAAGTGGTAGATTCTATGTATTTTTGTTGTATCATTGGCGGCAAGTCCAGCTAATACCAGAGACACTGATGCTCTGAGGTCGCTTGCCATAACTTCGGCTCCTGTCAAAAAAGGTACACCGTGTATTATAGCACTATTCCCTTTAACTGTTATATTTGCACCCATTCGGCATAATTCAGGAACATGCATAAATCGGTTTTCAAAAATAGTTTCCGTAATTGTAGAAGAACCGTTGCAAAGAGTCATAAGACTCATAAACTGAGCTTGGAAATCTGTTGCAAAACCTGGATATGGACTTGTATGGATATCCACAGGATTTAATCTATCTACATAAGAAACTCTTAAACCATTATCAATAGGCTCAACTTTTATGCCGGCTGCAATAAGTTTTGATACTATATTTTCAACAATATTGCTGTTAATTCCATAAATATTTAAATTGCCTCTAGTAATGGCAGCAGCCATCATGTAGGTACCGGCTTCAATACGATCCGGCATGATTGAATAATTGGTATTTTTTAAATAAGATTTACCAATAATTGTTATTTCGCTTGTACCAATTCCATCTATTTCTGCCCCCATTTTGTTAAGGCAATGGCATAGATCAACAATTTCTGGTTCTCTAGCACAGTTAAATAATATCGTTTCTCCTTCAGCCAAAGTAGCTGCCATTATGGAGTTAATTGTTGCTCCAACAGATATTTGTTTAAAAACAAAATGTACGGCTTTTAATCTACCTTTGATTGTAGCATTAATATAACCATGATCAACATCAATATTTGCTCCCATAGCTTGCAGAACTGCTATATGTAGATCTACTTGCCGAGCGCCTATAGCACATCCTCCAGGTAAGGAAACTTTAGCTTTAGAGAATCTAGAGAGTAACGGTCCAAGAACCCAAATAGAAGCACGCATTTTACGTACTATATCATATGGTGCAGTAAAATTATTAATATTGCTGCTATCGATATCCATGTTCAAGTGAGCTTGATGATCAGTTACAGTGACAACACTACCTAAATTCTCAAGTAAATTTTTCATTGTAAGAACATCGGTAAGCTTTGGAATATTATTAATGCTAAGCTTATCCGTAAGCAGGGCAGCTGTCATAATCGGTAATGCTGCATTTTTAGCTCCGCTAATGCTAATACTACCTTCAAGGGGGATGCCACCTTGAATTATTAAACTGTCCATAGGAATTCCTTATATATAATAACCTGAATTTGATATAACAAGTTATGTCAAATTCAGGTATAAGTCAATCAGGCTTAAAGCGGTATAGAACCGACATTGGTTAAATAAAAAAATTTATTGTTTTTTACTATCGTCAAGAGCTGCTCCAAGTATGTCTCCTAGACTAGCTCCACTATCAGCAGAACCATATTCTTTGATAGCCTGTTCTCTCCTCTCTATTTCAAGGGCTTTTATTGATAGAGTAATTTTACGAGATGCTTTATCAATGGTGATGATTTTTGCATCAATTCTGTCATTAGGAGCAAATTTTTCAGTTTTTTGTTCGGTTTTCTCACTAGAAAGATCAGCTTTCTTGATAAAACCCGATATTTTATTGTCTAAAGCAACTTCTATTCTATCATCTTGAACTGCAGTGACTGAGCAAGTAACAACCATATTTTTTTTGTACAGGTCAAATTCATCTTGCTGCGTCTCTTCACTTAATTGTTTAATACCTAAACTTATACGTTCCTTCTCAATATCAATTGATAAAACCTTACATTCTATTTGATCATTCTTTTTATATGTTTTTAACAGTTCAATACCATTACCTTCCCAGCTTATATCCGTTTCATGAATCATGCCGTCAATATTGTCATCAAGTGCTACAAACATACCAAAGTCAGTGATATTTCGTATTGGTGCTTTAATTATACTACCTATTGGATTACGATTGGCAAACTCAATGAGTGGGTTATCTTGACACTGCTTAATACTTAGGGATATTCTATGTTTATCAGTATCAACTTCTAAAATTGCAAATTGCACTTCTTGACCGATAGTAAGCATTTTCTTAGGATGTTGATTTAATTTTACCCAACTAATTTCGCTTGAATGAACAAGCCCCTCAATGCCATCTTTTAGTTCAATAAATACTCCATAATCAGCAATATTTGTTACTTTGCCAGTCATTATTGTACCGACCGGGAATTCTTCTTTTATACTTTGCCATGGATTATGGTCAAGTTGCTTCATACCAAGTGAAATTCTCTTAGTTTCTTCGTTAAATTTTATAACTATAACTTTAACTTTTTGATCTAACGATAAAACTTCAGAAGGGTGATTTATTCTACTCCATGAAATATCAGTAACGTGCAATAAACCATCTACATTACCTGAACTACCTAAAGCAATAAACGCACCGTAATCAGTGATATTTTTTACTGTGCCATCTAATATTATTCCTTCCTTAATTTTTGACAACATTTCATCTCTAGCCTCAGATCTTGATTCCTCAAGTATGGCTCTTCTAGAAACTACAATATTACCAAGTTTCTTATCCATCTTCAAAATTTGGAATGGCTGCTTGATACCCATTAACGAAGAAATATCTTTTATTGGTCTAACATCTACCTGACTTCCAGGCAAGAAAGCAACAACCCCTGATACGTCAACGGTAAATCCACCTTTAACACGTCCAAATATTACCCCATCAACAAATTGTTTTTTAGCACATGCAATTTCTAAATGTCCCCACGATTCTTCTCTAATAGCTTTTTCACGACTTAATATAGTTCTACCGTTGCGACCTTCAACTTTCTCAATATATACATCAACTATATCACCAACTTCTGGTAAAGGTTGACTACTAGCTAGGGCAAATTCTTCTACGGGAACTCTACCTTCATTCTTTAATCCAACGTCAACTATGATAATTCCTTTGGCAATACCTACTACTTGACCTTTGACAACAGTACCTTCTTTTATATGGCTAGTACTTATGGTTTCAAGCATTTGGGCAAAATCTTCATGAGATTGAATGCTAACTTCTGCAAGTTGGGAAACAAATTTTTTCTTAATTTTTTGCATATTATTCTCTAATACTAGTTGTGCCACCTAGTATAATAAATTATAGTCAATTGATTTGAATTTGCTCAAGCGAGTTGCTTAGATGTTGACCTAAACCTAGGTTTCACTTCTATCTCACTGGAAATCAAATCCAACTAAATTAACTATGAATGGTTAATAAATGTAGATAAAACAACATATGGCACATAAAATATGTTGATGTTACCTAACTGAAATAAACTCCATAATCTTATCAATCACTTTTTTTGGTGATAGATAAGAAGTATCAATTTCTAAAGTTCCTGGAGAGATAGTTAACGGAGCAATATCACGCTCTATGTCTCTTTTGTCTCTTGTTTCCAGTTGTTGTAGAACTGTATCAAAGAGATATTCTCCATCTTTCTCTTGCAGTTCTTTACATCTTCTCTTTGCTCTAATAACAATATCTGCTTTGATAAAAATCTTTAAATTAGCCGAAGGAGCCACTACTGTTCCAATATCTCTACCTTCCATTATAATTCTAGGAGTTGTTTCTATTAATTTTACCAAATATACTCCCAGATTATTTCTTACTTCCGGTATAACAGCAACTTTTGAGGCTATATTACCTACAACCTCACTATCAAGTTCTGAATTTTGTATATATTCCGTAGATTTAGATAATTCAATTATTCTATTTATGTCAGTAAGATCAATTTTTTGGTTTATACAAGAAAGAGCAAGACTTCTATATACAATACTTGATTGGAAGTAGGTGAGATTAAGTTTTTGTGATAACATTCGTCCAATTGTACTTTTACCTGATGCCGCTGGACCATCCAGTGCTACTACAAAGTTATTGTTGATATCAAAAGCTTGAGATTTTAAAGTCATTTATTTATAATTTTATGCTAGATTCTAGCTGAATATTTAAAATAATGCAAATAAAACTTGAAATTGGAGCTATTATAGATTAGACATGTTACTATAAAAGCTTGAGATATATTTTGTTGTTTTAAGTATAAAATATATAAAACAGAAAAAAATAGGGGCGGTTAGCTCAGTTGGTTAGAGCATTACGTTGACATCGTAAAGGTCGGTGGTTCGAATCCACTACCGCCCACCAAGTACTTAGTGATATTTTCGTTAGAAACCTGATACTCATAGCACTTTCTCCGATTAATTAGATTAAGTTTTAATAGTATAGGAAATTTTATTACTTGTCAATTTACAATTAATTCGTAGGTTTTTTTGGCGGAAGAGTTACATATCGGCTACATATCAAAATACTACTTTTAAGTACCTATCTTATTGAAATATACAACTAAAAAATAGTTAATTATTTTTATCATCGATAATGAACTGAATCAACTTAAAATTGAGTTCTACCATTTTTAGCATCCTTAGCTGGTATAGACCATGTCATATTTTCAAAATTAATATCCTGCCATTTCATAGATAAAACATTACTTTTCCTTGCTCCAGTGAATAATATCATTAATAACACATCTGCAATTATCCTAGTACAGTTTGCAATACCTACCTTAATGAACCTTGACAGTTCCTCTTGGGTTGTAATATATCTTTCTCTGACGTTTTCTGGATGTTTCCCAATAGCCTTTGCTGGATTCTTGTCTAACATTTCCCACTCAATACCCATATTGAACATCGCACTAAATAACTTAACAAAGCTGTTAGCACTATACTTAAATTTATTGCTAATCTCATTAAATTTTTTTTGAATATCATCCCTTGTTATGGTAGATATTTTCCTTTCATAAAAATTTTTACCATACAGCTCCATAATAGCAATATTATCTGCCCAACCCTTATTTTTAAGTTTACAGTGTTCTGCAATATATTTATCAAAGAACTCTTTAACGGTTAACTTGGTTAGTTTATTATCTATTGGATTATTTGCAATAGCTAATTTTTCAAGAGGGTTAATGCCTCTTGCTATCTGGTTTTTTAGTTCAGCAGCTTTATTTCTTGCTTCTGATACCGACATATAAGGAAATTTACCTAAGTTAATTGTACGACTACGACC
>JAHFPS010000050.1 GCA_023269695.1 Rickettsia sp. | reverse complement strand
CTATGCCAATAAAAGATTGGTCATTAGCTTTGAATCAATTTGAAATACTTTGTGGTGATTTTAAGTATGATTTATTGGAATGTAAAAAATAGAACTTACACAAAATAAATGATTGACTCAGGTGCGATCATAGAAGAAATAGAAATGCCCCCTCAACAACACCTCTTACAAGAACAATCCCCTCAAAGTTCATCGTTATTAGGTAATACGAGTCTAATAGATTCTTCTGATTCAATAGATATTGTTTGCACTGTTTGACTTGAATAGGCTCTTATACTGGTATTATCTTCTTTGAGTTAACTGAATGGTATGGCTAACCTGCTAAGGTTAGCTATCCGGATATTGCTTTAGTTATATCATCATATCTCTTCAACCTAGATAATATAGGTTCTAAATCAGACAGCTTGATCATACAGGATCCGTCACTTGGAGCATTATCTGGATCTTGATGAACTTCCATAAAAATACCGGCTACTCCAACGCTAACAGCTGCCCTTGCCAGTATTTCAACATATTTTCTCTCGCCACCACTACTATTGCCTATACCACCTGGCTGCTGAACCGAATGGGTTGCGTCAAAAATTACTGGGGCACCAGTTTCTGCCATAATTGGTAAACTACGCATATCTGATACTAATGTGTTATAACCAAGACATACTCCCCGCTCGGTAAGCATAATATTTTTAGCACCAAAGCTTTCCAGCTTAGCATGGACATTCTTCATATCCCAAGGAGCAAGAAACTGCCCTTTTTTTACATTAACAACTTTATTAGTCACCGCTGCAGCACGCAGTAAATCTGTTTGTCTACATAAGAAAGCAGGAATTTGGATTATATCGACAATCTCAGCAACCCTAGCACATTGCCCTTCTGTATGAACATCCGTAAGAATATGACAATTAAAGGTTGATTTTACCTTATACAAGATTTCTAACCCTTTGTCAAGCCCACTACCGCGGATACCATTGGCTGAAGTTCTATTTGCTTTATCAAATGATGATTTATAAATAAATGGTATGTTAAGTTTAGCAGCAAGAGTCACAAGCTTATCTGCCATAAATAGTGCGTGATCTAGCGTTTCTATTTGGCAAGGTCCAGCAATCAAAATAAATGGTAGAGCATTGCTAATTTTGATATTATGTAAGTCAATTATTTTTTGCATAAGTAACAGTTGATCCTTAAATTTTATAGCTAACCAGGGCTAGCATTACTCCGTCATTGCGAGGAGCTACTTTAGTAGCGACGAAGCAATCCTGTTTTATGTCATCCCTGCGAAAGCAGGGATCTTAGATTCCCGCCTACGCGGGAATGACATCCGTTCTTAAATTCTATTTAGCAATGGGCAAGCTAGATTCTTGTTGCTTATCGTCAACTTGCTCGATTTTCTTAATTATCCCAGGATTTTTCTTAGAAGACAAATTAGCAAGAATAATAGCATTGATTATAAACAATGTGGCAAGCACTACTGTAGTTTTAGTCAAGAAATTAACCACTGTCCGACCTGCTACAACTCCCATAGTCCCATTACCACCACCAATGCCACTCAATCCATCACTACCAGTCTTTTGCATCAAAATTACGATGATTAGCAATATTGCTATCACAATATGAACAAAAAGTAATATATTCATCATTTTCTAAAAACCCTATAATTTAACACTAAAATTTAACAGTATATAGCTAACCCGAATTTAGCCATAACAAACTGGCGTCATTGCGAGGAGGCGTAAGCCGACGAAGCAATCCATTTTTGTGTGTCATCCCTGCGAACGCAGGGATCTAGATTCCCGCCTACGCGGGAATGACAACTTGACAATTGCTTCGTCGACCTACGGTCTTCCTCGCAATGACGCCAGTTTGCTATGGCTAAATTCGGGTTAGCTATAGTTTAACATTTGAACTAACATTTGATAATCAAGTGAAGATTTGCCAACCATAACCCCATCAATATTCTGTAGATTCAATATTTTTTCTATATTATCTAAATTTACAGACCCACCATACACCAAGCTGATATTATTTGCAACTTGGCTTTGCTTGAGATAATAATTAAGAACTTCAAATATCTCTATTAATTCTTCTTTTCTAGGAATAATCCCTGTTCCTATAGCCCAAATTGGTTCATATGCTACTATTAAATGTTGCTCACCTGTTATATTGTAATTTGGCAAAGATTCCTCTAATTGCTTTAATAAGAAATTTTTATAATTATTATTTTGTCGTATAGCTAAATCTTCTCCAATACAAATAATAGGGGTAACCTGAGATTTTAAACAATTTTCTACTTTTTTTCTTATTAATTCACTAGATTCCTGAAAGAAATTTCTGCGTTCACTATGACCGATAATAGAGTAATTAATTCTACTAGATTTTAGTAACAAGCTTGAATATTCTCCAGTATAACCCCCCTGCTCTGCAAATTGACTGACATTCTGTCCACAGAATTCTAAAGATTTGAATTTGTCAGATAGATAGGCAAGATAAGGGACAGGAGGAGCTATAATAAGTTGATTATTATATTGTTGTTCTGTAAGCTTAGTGCAAAATTTAAATGCATCATCTAAGCTCATATGCATTTTCCAATTAACAATAATAAGTTTTTTCATAAAAAATCACTTGCAGATATTAGTGGACGAACTATTTTAGTGTATTGTAAAAACTTAAAGAAGAAAAATTTTATATTTATGTTAAATAATATTAGAAACGCTGCTGATGGTTTTGTAATGCGTGTTCTACTTGGCATGATTGCCTTCGCCTTTGTCGGATGGGGAATTAAAGATGTCTTACAGACTAGCAATAATTTTGATTTGATTACATTTTCTGATGCAAAGAATATTAGCCAAGAAGATTTCCTAAAAGAAAAAGCCGAACAAATTCGTGTTATTCAAAGAAAAACCGGAACAAATCTTAGTGAAGAAGATATAAAGCAGTTGAATATTGATAATTTTATTATTAAAAAGCTTATCAATAATCGTATTATCAATTACTTAGTTCACTATTATAATTTAGATTTAACTGACGACACTGTGATCCAGTTGATTAAAGAATCTCCTAATTTTAAGAATGAGCAAGATCTATTTGACGTAGAGCTATTTAAAGGTTTTTTAAAAAATTCTTATATTAGTGAAGAGGATTATTTATCTGACATTAAAGAACATAACTTAAAGAATATGCTAATTGGTATTTTTATAGAATCATTCCACACACCAAAAATAATGGTCAAAAATTTCATAGATTATATGGCAGAAACAAGAGAGGTAGATCTTGTGCAAATTGATCTAAAGCATCAATCTAAAGATTTATCAATACCCTATCCAACCACAGTACAGTTAGAAGATTTATATAAAAATAACCTAGCATTGTTTGAAGTGCCGGAAAAACGTAGCTTATCTTATGTAAAAATATCGAGTGAAATATTACGTAAACAAATTCACAATAGCGACGATGAGTTATTGAGTTTTTATCATGACAATAAAGAAGAATTTGCTAATAAAAATTTTAGCGAGGTTAAAAAACAAGTTAATGACTTACTGCAACAACAAAAAGCAGAAGAGTTAAAACTATTATTGATTAAAAATCTAGAAGATGATGTTGCAGCTGGTTCTAGTTTAACAGAAATCGCTGGAAAATATGAATTACCCATACAAAATTTAGAATCTATAAGTTATAAAGATTTATCGATTAATAAAATTGATATTGCCCAAAATGCTGACAGTATTTTCGATCTTGCAGAAGGAGAATTATCCTATCCAATAGAATTAACTGACAAAGGAGCCTTTATATTAGTTGAGATTAAGTCTATCCAACCAAGCAAAGTACAAGAATTCTCAGTAATTAAGGAGCAAGTGCAAACACTATGGAATGAACAATATTTGATAGGGCTAAATTTAAAAACCATAGAAACTATTGCTAAAGAATACACCCCAACTAAGAATAGAGAATCTCTGAAAGTTATTACCAGCCAATCTGCAGCTTTTTCTAGATCTGAAATTCATAATAATCAGCCCAATAATCAGCAATTACCAACAGAATTACTATCAGCAATTTTTCAGGCTAATATTGGCTCCAATACCCAAGTTTTTCAGTCAAAAGATAAGGCGTATTTTGCTTATATAAAATTAAAAAAAATTGATAAGAAAAAAAGGCAGGAAATTCAGAAAAAAAATGAGAAAGATATTGTAAGTGCCATGCAAAACAATATTATCGATGAATTGATTAGCTATGCTATCAAGAAAAATAAAATGAAACAAGAGGGGTCGTAAGCTATAGCTAACCCGATTAGTTCTAACGAGGAGCTTAGGCCACAACTGTCGAAAGTTAGAAGAGGAAGCGGTTTTAGATAGTACACTTTAAAAGTCGTATGTGGTCAACGTCATTGCGAGAAGACCTAAGGTCGACGAAGCAATCCATTTTTGTGTCATCCCTGCGAAAGCGGGTATCTTAGATTCCCGCCTACGCGGGAATGACAATTTACAACAATCAACTATATTCCTGCTTACGCAAGGTTAACACTTGTCACCTTTCTCGTACTACGCTTTGGGCTTTGTTACTGCTATTTCCAAGAGCTACTTTCATAGCATTGCCAATTTGCACTAGTGCGGATAGCGGTTTTAAATTAGTTTTTAATGACGTAAGATCTTGCAAAAACTGTGTAGGAAGAATATTTTTTGTTTTATCCTTAACTAAATTTACAAAAGTTGTGACTGTTTTTTCTCTGTCGGGTGTTAATTTGACTGCTTCTTGTATTTGGGATGTGATAGTAAATATATTTTTTGTTGTTTTATAACAACATTCTAACTTCTCAATAATGCTTTTATTAGGATTTAATGTAGCGAGGAGGTTTTCTTTGATACCATATAATTCAGGTTCAATCAAATTATTTAAATCTTTTCTTTTATCTGGCATATGTCTAAGGATTTTACTCGTACCATCACGTATGACGTTAACAACCTCAATTATATCACTTTTACTATAGGGAATTTCTTCGGATAAGTCAACAAGTTTTTTAAAAGAATCTTTTTCTTTTGGCTCTTGTTCAACCAATTTATTAATTTTTTTCAAAGAGTCAATATCTAACCCTAATGTCGCTACAGCTACAGGCGAAGCTCCTGTTATTTCTGATATTTCAGCAATTTGTTTTGCTTTGCAGTATTTTTCTTTAAGGTCTGGATATCTTTCTATTTTAACTAGCTTCTCTTCAACTATTCCTACTTTTGCCTTCCAATTATCTACTGTCTTTGTTAGATTTTCCGTACTGAGAAAAGATTTTACTGAATCTAACAAACCGCTTCCCTTAAGTATTAACCCAACTACCGGCATTTGTATAGATATTAAAGCAATTAATAAATTTCCGCAAAAATCGATGATCTTTTCTGATGCTCCAGGATACGAGGCATTTAATTTGTTTTGAAACTGCAAAATACTTTCAAGAATGTTTATTATTTGTTCAATAAAAGTACTTTCAAAAAACGACATTTCCTCCTTTGTTTGTTCTTGTTCGTCAAGATATTTGTCTAATTCATCTAAGGAGTTTCCTACTGTTTCTTTGAAAGCTTCAGCTATTTCTCGATTTTGTTGTTGATCATTCGAATCTGAATCTATAAATATGTCATATATATAGCCAGCTCTTTTTTTTACATTTTTTAAGTTACTAGAAAACATTTTGAATATGTTCATAGAATCAAATTTTAACTGCTTTATATTGCTAGCAATAGAAGTGTTCGATAAGATACTAGGTAAAGCACTTTCTGAAAGGAGAGAATATATATTGGGCATAATAAATTATTTATATTAAAATTTTTGAATCAATATACCATCTTGCTTAAAGATAATACAAATAAAAACTATAGTTTAACACTGTTATGTTGCTCTCAAGGTTAGTTTTTGATATGGTGCATGTTAGCTTTATCACAATAGGTCAAGTTTTAGACCAAGGGTACCTCTAACTTGTTGCAGAAGCTAGCAAATTTTTTTAACATAAACATATTTAGAAAATCAACTATGTATAAATTTACACACTTTGCCATTATCATTTTGTTCAACTGTTCGGTTTTTGCCATCGACTTACCTGATGCTTTATCTAATGCGTATAATAATAATGGTGAGTTACAAACCATTAGACAGAATTTTTTAAGTGAGATTGAACAATTTTCTGCAGCTTTCTCAGGTTTTATGCCTAGTGTATCTTATAATATTAATTCTAACATTAGTAAGAATAAACAGAGTAGTCAATATGATGTTTCTAAAAGAGAGACAAAATCACAACAAGGGACTTTAATAGTAGAGCAGCCTATATTTAGTGGTGGTAGTAGCGTTGCATCTTTGAAGGCTGCTCAGTCAGCTTTTAGAGCATCGCGTGCTAAATATTATGCGGAAGAACAAAGGGTTCTTTTAAACTTAATAAAAAATTATCTTGATTGTTATGAAACAAAAGAGAAATATGAGATTTCTGAAATTAGTCTAAAAACTACCAAACATAACTTAGAAACCATCGAAGAGAAACTAAAATTAGGTGAAGCAACATCAATAGATTTAGCTAGTGCCAAGGCAGCTCTTGCAGCAGCTGAGACTAATAGATTAAACTTATATGCTAGTTATCAAGCAACAAAAGCAACTTTCATTCGCATGTTTGGTATAGAAGCAGATGATATTGCTATGCCTTCTATGCCGGACAGCTTACCTAATTCATTAGAGGCTTTAATACAGAGAGCGGTAAATGTTAATCCTAGCATAGATAGTACAAGACATAGTGTTAGAAGTCATAAAGCCGCCGAGATAGCGACAAAGGCTGAACTTTTGCCTAAGGTAAACTTTAGAGTTGAGTCTGGTAAAACCAGCCATAACCCACAGAATCAAATGGCTGGTAATATCAATGATAGAAGTACTACATCAACTTTATCAGTTAACATACCTATCTATTCTCATGGGGGTAGCGAATATTCAAGAATTAGGAAAGCTAAAAATAGTACTAGGAATGCAGCTATTCAGCTTGATGATGCAATAAAACAAATACGAGCAAGTGCTATTGGTAGTTGGGAAGGATTTAAAGCAGCAAAATCTAGAATTATTGCCGCATCACAAGGGGTAGAAGCTGCCCAAATAGCTTATGATGGAACAATGCAGGAGGAAATTGTTGGTTCTAAAACAATCTTCGAAGTTTTAACTGCTGAAGAGAAATTATATAATGCTAAAATATCAAAAGTTGATGCACACAGAGATTCTATTTTAGCGGCTTACCAAATAAAATCTTTACTAGGGGAATTGACCGCAAAAAGCTTGAAATTAAAAGTTAAATATTTTACTCCTGAAGATGAGTTTAAAGGACTCAAGAAAAAACTTATTATAGGTTTTTAATTATGAGTAAAGACCATAAAAAAAACCAGGATATGTCAGTTGAAGAAATACTGAAATCAATTAAGGGAATGATTGATAATCGAGATGGCACTACTAGCCAATCTAACGATGATGATATACTGGAATTGACGAATATAGCAGGTGATGGGGTAGTATGGAATAAGGAAGATGGGCTAGAAGATAATGCTCATATTTCATTAGAAGAAGAATTATTGCATGCATCCTTGATATCCAATAAATCTGCAGCAGAAACCACTAAGATTTTTCAGCATTTCTCGAAAACAGCTCGAGAGATTAATGCGAATGCTTCAAACTCTAAGGGTAAAACATTAGAAGATCTAATTGTTGCAATGATACGACCACAATTAAGCCAATGGTTAGATAAAAACTTGCCTTTATTAGTAAAGCAGTTAGTAGAAAAAGAGATTCAAAAATTAATACCAAATGATCAAAAATGACTTAGTGTAGGAAATAAATTATGTTAGTATTTATACAGGAATAACAAGTATAGTTAACCTGGGAAGGTTTTAGAGGTCATCATGGCAGTTTAAAAGTTGTAGAAAAATAACCGGCGTCATTGCGAGGAGGCGTAAGCCGACGAAGCAATCCATTTTTGTGTCATCCCTGCGAAAGCAGGGATCTTAGATTCCCGCCTACGCGGGAATGACATCTTACAATTGCTTCGTTGACCTACGGTCTTCTCGCAATGACGTTGACCACATACGACTTTTAAAGTACCTTGCCTAAAATCCCTTCCCCTTCTAACTTTCGACAGTTGTGGGATGACACCATTTGCCTTATGGTTGGGTACAATTGCTTTTACTATAATATAAAATAACGTGAGAATTCTAATGTATTTCAATAGATCTCTTGGAAACCTGGAGAGTAGAGGGTTGGTCATTGTACAATCGTTAGCTAGACTAAATTACAAGAAATTATTAGTAATCCTTCTAATAACTATTTTTTTGTTTATGGATAGGGCTTATTCTGCTCCACCACCCCTACCGCCTTCAGCATTGCCACAATTAGAAAATGATAAAGTGAATAAACATAAAGAAGCTTCAGACGAAACAGATTCTTTGCTGAAAGAAATACAGCAGTTTATGCATTCTAAAAAAATTGATGAGCAAGTACCAGAATCGATAGAACCAGCATCTACACCACAAGACACCAGTAATGAAGCTAGTAAAGAAGAGGGTGAGACAGATTCTTTTATTGATTTAGGAAATAATAAATTACCAACTCTAGAAAATACTCTAGATGATAAAAAAATAAATAACCCAAAAGAATTGGAGCAATTAGATAAAATCCCGTCCCTGAAAATTGAATCAGAAGAGTCCAGTAAAAACAATAATAGTATTAACAACAATTCTCCTACCCTGCCACTAACTGAAAATCAAAATACAGAGAGTCAAGATACTGTACCCCTTAAGCCTATTGACTCACCTATTTTGCCTAAACCTAAGATAGATGTACTTCCTGCTGATAACAAGTCAGAGCCACAAGCAGCTGATCCTATCGTACCAGCAGTATTACCTAAGGAAAATACTGAACCTAAAGTGACTAAACCTGATATTGTACCGATCATTCTTAAGGATTCTCCAGTTTCTGTAACCCCGCAAACTCAAACGCTTGTACCAGTATTCGTAAAAGATAATAAGCAATCAGATGTGTCTAGTAGCACTAACGAAAAGCAAGATAGTAATTTAGTCAAAGAAGAGAAAGAAATAAATAAGAAACAGCCTAATAAAGCTACTCCAATTACCAAAAGTACAACAGCTAGTACCATTAAAGAAATATCATCGGAAATAGCCCTGTTCATAGAAGATGAAAAACAAATGTTATTTTTGCCAAATGATGATATAGTATTGGGGGAGCTTACAGGACAAGCAAGATTAGAACAAATGGATATGTATTCATTTATTCAAATGTTTAAGAAAATTTATGATAGTGATATCAGAGAAAATCAAAGAAAGATAATAGATAGGTTTATTGATAATTATAATAGTGATATGCATATTACTAGTAGTATAGTAAATGATGCAACAGATAGAGCGTTTGAGGCGGTTAGAAAAAATAATTTATTTGCTCTTAGGGTTCTTTTGGATAATTATTCAATCATTCAAAAAAGGTGGGGTGATAATTATACTCTTTTACATGAAGCTGCAGAAACTGGCAATTATTATATGGCAAAATTTTTGATTATGCGTGGAGTAAACATTAAGGCTACTGATTATCATTATAGAACAGCATTAGAAATCTCTGATGAACAAAATAATAATGTTAGCTGCTTGATAAGGAAGGCAACAGCAAATTAGTTTCGCAAGGAGCGTATAGCCACAGCTGTCGAAAGTTACAAGAGGAAGCGGTTTTAGATAGTGTACTTTAAAAGTCGTATGTGGTCAACGTCATTGCAAGAAGACCGTAGGTCGACGAAGCAATCCATAAAAGTGAGTCAATCATTTATTTTGTGTAAGTTCTATTTTTTACATTCCAATAAATCATACTTAAAATCACCACAAAGTATTTCAAATTGATTCAAAGCTAATGACCAATCTTTTATTGGCATA
>JAHFPS010000049.1 GCA_023269695.1 Rickettsia sp. | reverse complement strand
CCATCCGACAAACTGTTCCAGGTGGATAAACATATTGATAACCTGACATTATACTAATCATCTTTATTCTATAACCTAATTATACCTTGTTAATTCTATATTGAAAGCTAATTAGTATGAGCTAAAGATGATACATCCTTAAATTTACCCAGTGACTCAGCTTTACGTACTTCCTCAGGCATATTAGTTAGCCAGTCATTACCAGAGGAAGCATGGCTAGTTTCATAGTTATTAGCAGTTACTTCTTTGCTCATCGGTTATTCTTCTTTTAATTTTTCTGCTTCTTCAATTTCTTTTTTTAACACTTCTATTTTTTCAAGGGTTAGTTTTGTATATTTAACTATTTTTTCTATTGGTTCATTATCAATTAACATTTCTTTTGCTGTGGCTATTTTTTCTTCAGTTTTGCCTTCAGTTTTGCCTTCAGCCTTGCCTTCAGCCTTGCCTTCAGCCTTGCCTTCAGCTTTGCCTTCTTCCCTACCTTTTTGCTCAGCTGAAACTATATAATCACGTTGTTTTAAGGATTCATTGACATATCTATTATACTCTATACGTTCTTTATCAGTCATTTTTAGGATGCTAAGTCTTTCAGCTACTTTCTTCATATAAGGTGATTTAAAATCATCTCTAACCTCAGCATGTTTAGCAAAATACAACCATTCATCCATTTCCTTTTTTACAATATCGTCAAAAAGTGGTACAGAAATAATAAAATATTCTGGAAATACATTATGAATATCCACTACATTACCCTCCTTATCGGCAAGATGTACATCTAAAGGATGCTCTTTATCGATTTCTCTGAAAATAGTCTTACCATGATATAAAGGCGATTTCATCCCTGCATAAGCAAAATATATTAAGTTGATATGAAATATTTTCTTTATGCTAGTATAATCCTGACTAGCATAAATACTATCAACAATCAACCTACTAGTATTAAAACAAGCTTTATGGAGAAAGAGGCTAGTATATGTGCGATCGATTTCAACAATATATTTATGACCTTGATGGTCTTCAACAATAACGTCAGCAATGCTTTTCTTTAGTTCTGCACTTTCTTTATTACTTTCACTTTCAAGTAAGGCAATGATTTTTACTGATGGATAGCCAACATCTTTAAGTATCGCCGAAATAAAGCCCTCGACTATCTCATAGTCGCCTTTATTTTTCAGTAAAAATTTAATTGCGTAGTCCAACGATATCAGCGGTTTACTGCTCATAACTTATCCTCATTATAAAAAACTACTCTATTTTAGCACCATCGATATTATTAATTTCATCATCTTCTGAAGTCTGCGAGCATATATATAGGAACAACGCCCGGTGTCCTTCAAGGAAGGCAGTGTAATCACTTTCTTGCCGAACGAAATTGCTGCGATATATACCACTCATTTGAGCTAAATCCTCTAATATTATCTTACCATCTTCTCCACTAAAAAGCTTGCAATAAATTGATTTTAATTGCTCTTTTGTTAGTAAATTGGTTGGGGGTGAGTTAATTGATAGTTTCATTTGCTCCTTACCCTTGTATCTGTTGTTGCTGCTGTTGTAACTGTTGCATTTGCATCATCTTACGTTGTTGTCTGATTTGTAATACTTCTTGCTCGTTCTTAAGGATTGAACTTGGGGCCCCTCTCAGCTCAAAAAATAGTTTAAAACATTCATCCCAGTTAATATTATCATAGATTTCAGGAAAAAAGTTACTGATACCACTTCGTTGGAAGAAACCTAATACCTGCTCAACGCTGGATATTGCTGATGTTTTCTGTGCCTTGGATAATGGTGAAACATATTCAATCTCTATTTTAGGTGGGCTATTTGCTCCCTCTAAGATTGGTACTCTGTTATATTTGATTAGCGTCTGATATATTGCCATGATTAACGGATTTAACAACTCACTCTCAATTCTACCAACCATCGGGGACATTAAACGATATTGTTCTTCTGTTCTAATTTGCACCTCAGTGGCAGTCATTTCTTTGTTTTCCTTTTGCATTCTGAATATATCGATATAGAATGCCTTATATATAGCATCGCGACATTGATTTTGTTCGATCTCAGTAGGCAGGATATTTTCCATACCAGTTAGTGGTATTATTTTATCTGCCATACCATTACGGTAGAAATTAACACTACCCGGCGTAGTATAGAGTGGTAAGTAATACCCGTCTTTTGGCACTAATAATGGTGGGTCTAGCTGTTTCTGGGCTACTTTTAGGGTAATTTGTCTTAAACTATTGAGTAGTTTAATATCAGGTAGCACATGATGAGCCGGAGCATAGCCATATACTTCACCTTCTTCTTTTACCCACCTTGTCACAAAAAATGGGAAATAAGAATAGCCTGATTGACTGATAATTTTTTGTTCAGCTAGGTAAATATATTCTGAGCTATATTCAAGCGTTGATGAACTAGATGCCATTAGTTTTCTGCCTTTACTTTTCTGATTTTGAGCTTGCGGGCTAACTATGTGCAATATTTCTACTATTTCATCAGGATTCCGGGCTAACCTTTCCTTGAAAGGGGTAAAGTCTTCCCATTTAGCTGATGCGGTTTTAATTGGCATGCTAAATAATCGGTACATTGTCTTAACAAAACCAAACTTGTTCTCTTCAAAATAACATTCCTGCAAATTAATATTACGAAAGAACATGGTCTGTGCTAATTCTAAATCTTCTTCAACATAGAATATCGCAGTACCAAAGGCTGATAAATTCAAAAAAAACTGATGAATCTGATTATAAAAATTAGAAGCCGGATTATTGAATATATCCATTAGGGTTTTTTCTAGCATTTGGGCTAGCATGTTGCGTTCAGTGGTGGTTAAATATTCCTGCTGCTCTACATTTTCAGCGACTATAGTAAGGTTAAACCAATTCATTGCTGGATTTACCAGCAAGCTTTGTAAACCTGATGCTAATTGCTCCCTTGACCAAATAGAAGTTGAATCAAATATTACCTTATTACTTTCAGTTTGTGGACAAACATATTTCTTCAGCTCATCCCATATATGATGCCATTTCTCTCGTTTAGTTTTAAGATTATCAAAATATTCAATCTTTTTGTTTAAATCATTATCAGCCATAAGCTGTCACCATATTTGTGTTGTAATTGGTACGTGTTGCGTTGGGGTTTATGGTTGAATTTGGGTTTAAATATGGTTCGCCAAGCTTCTTTGACACTTTCTTGAGCTTCTTGATAAAGTCATTATCATATAACACCTCATAATTATATTTCTTACCGCTAGCGGCAGTCATGCTAGGCAGACCAAGGGTTAACCCTTCAATATCCTTAAGCGAGACTATCTTGCCCAGAGACTCAGATAATTGTGGTAAATCTTTTAACTCTGGTACTGATCGCATGTTAAAATGTTCCACTGCTTGTTTTAAACCACCAAGCTCAGCTATCGGCATTTTTGCTCGTCCTGATCTACCATATCTTGCCATTTGGTCTAAATCGCCTGACATACCATCATATTGATGGTTATTAGCAACATTAACTTGTTCAATTCCCCCTCTAAGGCTATGCATAATATTTGATGTATTCATATAATGACCAATACCAAGCAATGGAGATAAACATTTTAGCCCAAAACCTAGCTGCCCAGCTATTGAAGAACCTCCCGCTACAGTTGCTGTTGTTCCAGCTGCACCGGTTGCACCTGCTGCTCCCGCTCCTATTCCTCCCAGTAATGCTCCAGCTCCAAAAGTTAAGCCAGCAATAACTCCCCCCTGTACCAAACCTGTAATGTTTGCTGATTTCTGAAGTTTCTCAGCCCGCCACTTTACATCGTGAGCATAACTATCCAACTGGCTTTGTGCAGATTCACTATAACTCCTTAAATTATTTTGTAGACCCTCAATATGCTTTTTCCGTTCAGTATAATCAGCAGTTATTTTCTCTTCTATGCTTTGGTGTTGTTTATATTGGTCAATCATGCTGGTTAATTGATGTCTTGCCTGATCAAAATTACTAGTATCTTGCAATAGACGATCTTGACTTGCTTGATAGCTAGTTAACTGATTCTGAAGCTCTGCTTTTTCGCTACTTATATTTTTATGTTCTCTGGTAATATCATTCATAGAATGACGTATTTTCTCTTCTATTGCCTGACGTTGATTTTTTAACGAGTCAACATCTTGCTGATGTTTGGCAATTGTGCTGCCTGCTTCTTCTTCGGTTAAACCTCGCAAACTTTCTTTTTGTTGGGCTACCCGGTCATAGAGATTTTGGAAAACACCCGGTAATTGTTCCACTTCGCTCATTCTTGCTTCAAGAGCTGGAGCCTTCTGTTTCAAGCTTTCAAAAGATTGTTGTTGCCCGGCTGAGGAAGCTAGTCTAGCTCTTTGTGCTTCTATATTCTTTAAACCACTATCATATTGTATAGCATACTGATTTAATTGGTTTTCCATCTCATAGCTTCTATTGCTAGATTGATATTTTTGCTCCTCTAGAGAACGTAAACCCTGCATCGATTGTTGTATTTCGCTAGATAGATTATTGATAGTAGTTTGTGATTCACGAGCATAATTATTATAGCGATCCTGCGATTCCTTATAGTTACGCTTGTGCCTTTTTTTATCAGCACCAGTAAGATATTTGCCACCAGGAACATACTTAGTAATAGCCTTAGAAACATCCCGACTAAAATAACCTCCAACTAAACCTGCAACTGCTAGGGCTGGTAACCAGAACATTATATTACCTCATCTATATTATAGCTATTTATATTTATCCCCCTTTCAGCCATGTCATCTCTCCAAAGCATTATAATCATTAACTACTTTACGATGCTGCAGTATGCTATATTGCGATTGTTGTTGCTCATTACCAGTTTTAACATCCATCGCTAAATAACAAAAACTCTCGGTTATATCAGTCGCTCTCGAGGAGCTAGAATGCACACCCCTTTTAGTAGCATCAAACTCATAGAGACCGTTAATACCACGCTGACATTTCTCAGCATCTATTCGGCACCTACCTAACAAATTTCTTGCTTTAGTTATCATCTCTTCCCGTAAATATTTCCTGCCAATAGCAAAGGGGGAAAAGCCTACTTTCTCTGCTATCTCATTGGCTTGTTGTAGCCGAGTATCCAAAGTCGGCATTTGTCTTCGGCTCATATCATGGGGCAATACATTACGTCCATATTGATAGGGTCTAGTTCTTAAATGATTAAGATAAAACTCTAAATCTTTGCCCCTATTCATATAAAAATCGATAATATCGATATAGTCTTTTTTTTCTTGAACAAACCAAATCACCGTATAATCAACAATACCGATATCCCAGTAAGTATTAACCTGATAGCTTGCATCAAATGGCACATAGCCAATACGCCCCTGACTTTCAGCCAGCCGTAATTGTTCAACAAAAGTACCACCTTGATCAGCTCTTTTGTAACGATAAGCAGCAAAGTCACAATAAAACTCTCTTTGAATCTCTTCGTTAGTCATATCAACAGAAACTAACTTGTTTTTATCGACTAGTGGCTGTCCCTCATTATCCGTAGTATCTTCAATAGTTTTTATTTGGCAAAATACTTCCGGGTTATCTTGGTATTTTCGGTATAATTCTTCACCATGGGTTAATTTTGGATTATCGGAAGGAGTATACAAATAAAGCAACCAGCCATTATTACGAATTACCATCGGCTCTATAACGCAACTCATAGCTCGTGGATCATGGTAAGAATATTCCGAGATAACTGCTCCCTTAATACCACTACCCCTGATAGTAGCATAACGATCACTGCCAACAAACTGAATCACTGAGCCATTTTTAAATAATATCCGTTGCTTATATTGCTGACTACGAGCAATAATGCCTTTAGGGATAAATGACATATAGGGACGCCCCGATAATGTCATACCATCCCATATGCTCATTTTAGCTTGATTATAGGTAGGATAGACATACCAGTAAATGCCCACTTCTCGAATAGCACTAGCAGTGATCCAGTTAATACCCATAATATCCTTGCCAGCTCTTCTATGCCAAATGGCTATAGCTTTCTTGCCACCCGAGTATAAATATCTCCACAAAGGTAGCTGAAATGGATAAGGTGACCAGTCCACCGGAAACTTATTAGGCTTTCTGCAAAACTCTACTTCTGCTGGTAATTTGGACGTCAATGCGGTACTCGAATCCTCACGTACACTGGAGTACGCTGCGGTTCGAGGTGAAGCGTTTCCTTCAAATTTCTCAGCATAAGCGATTTTTGCAGAAAGCCTAATGCTCGTAGAACTAGGAAGCTCTTTGCTGGCTTTAACTTTACTAGTAGTTTTCATCACTCTGGGTTTACTGCCCTTTGGCAATTGCATATTCTGCTTCATATGATTCTATTTCAAAATTAGCTACATCTATCATCTTTACCATTTCTCGAGTTTTTGCTGTTTGTTCAGCCTCATCACTATTTTTCCTATGGTAACTAGCATCATGTTTTCTTATTTGATATTTCTGCGAATTAGCTTTAAGATATTCCAGCAAAGATTTAGAGCAATATTTTTTCTTAGTAGCAATTGCCTGATTATCCTTGTTATAAGTCACTTCCTCATAACCATTAATTGCTCTATCATATAACACCCCTTCTGCTTTATCTACCGCAATGGCTAAAGCTAAATTGACGCATTTGGCTAGATATTTATCGCTATTAATAATCCGGTGTAATCTAAGGTGAAATACAACCAACCTTCTTAGCAACGATAACGATGTCACCATGCTCACCAGGATATCATCTATTGAACCAAACTTACTGATGGTACTAGATGATATCTTTGCTAAATATTGTTCAAACAAACCATAATTTTTAATCATATATATCTCTCTAAAAAATCCTTATAACCCCTCTATTATACCTGACTTCCAGATACCTCCTATATTTTGCAGCATATCTCAACTAAAGATTACTGTCAATAGCTTATTTTCTATTTTTTGTATTATTATTAAATTTTTTATTCAAATAATTTTAGTTATTCCAAATTAGGCTCTTATATCTATAAATATAACAGATTTTTATGCTCCACTAATAGCTGTTTTCATTATTTTTGCGGGATTGCTTATTTTTTTTCCTTCCTCAATCATTACTCTTGCTCACATCTTTTAAAAGACTTATCCTTATCCCGAATTGAGGTTACAAACAGTAAATTTAGGGACAAGCTTCTACTACTGCAGCAGAGGCTTGACCTTTACAAGCCACATTACTCTCATACTTTCTAACCCATTACAATTTCATATGTGATTTGTATGTACTTTTCAACCTTCAGTAATTGGTTGATTATTATTAACTTATTTGTAATCATTATTTTTTCTCGCTAATACAATTAGTCTTTTCTTCTATTTTCCATAGCTTACAGTCCTGCCATTCTATCGACTTCCATCAACTCAAAAGTAAAATTCTGGCTACTGCAAGCATCTTCCAAAGCTTTCTTGTAATTAGTCCTAATCCAGTGTCCAATAAAGGCAGTGGTTGGTTTGAGAGTGATCTTATTGCAAGTCGTATCTTCTTCAACTGCTTCTAACTTGCTAAACCAGGATTTGTCTAAGTTCTCACCGTATAACTTTAACAAACATTGCCTTATTTTATACCACACTGACTCTGGGTTTAGTCCACTTAGCTCTAAATAATAATCCGATGGAGTTCTTTTGTTAGCAATACGCAATTGTAGAACCTCTTTGCCATATACCTCTTGCACTTTATTGAGCAATGTGCATTTATCAGTTTCTGACAAAGAGATATCTGCTAGATCAATCTTGTATTCATCGTCACATACGCCAAAAAAACTGCAGCTAGTCAGCAATTTATAAGCAGTATCAGGGTCAAAAGCTCCAACAATCTTGCGTTGCAACTGATTCAGTGGTTTAACGCCCTTACTAGCTTCTATCTTCCGCAAATAAACCTCTCTTGCCTTGGTAGTATTGTCCAGCTTGAAGTTAAAGCTTGGGTTATTTACCACAGAAGGTGGACGCATTTCATGAATCAAACTTTTTCTCATGTAATTCAGTACTGCTTGCTTGCAGGGAAAGAGATTTTTAGGAGAATCCACGCTATGTTTAATCAACAGCTTGTTGACGTAACTCAATTCGTAGTTACGACCTGATTTCCTTCTTAGCCAAACAGCATCTTCTTCGGTTAATGGGTAAAACTCCTCTAGCTTCTTAGGTGAATACCAGCCTTTAGCCTTTTTGGCAATATTGCTAATCCAACTTGATGAGTCCTTACTTGCCTCTTGCTCAACCCCGCTACTCCCTGAGGAAATACCTGTTGAATCGGAATCTGAATCGTGGTCTGACTTGTCATCGGTTGGAGCTACATCGCCGGAATTGCAGTCTGTGGAATTGCAGGGTAACGCTTCACTTACTGAGCTTACCGTTACCTCTGTAGGTAAATTAAAACTTTTCTCCTCAGTTAACTCAAGCTCTGCTAAGCTTTGTTCACCTGAACTTATCGTTATCTCCGGCGATAAGTTAAAGCTTTGCTCCGTAGTTGAATCAATCTCTGACAAACTTTGTTCACCTCTTTTTACCGCTACCTCAAGCGGTAAATTAAGGCTTTGCTCCTCAGTTGATTCAGGCTCTGACACACTTTGTCCACAATTTTGTCCACAATTTTTTTTATTTTTTTCGTATCTAGATAATATAGATATATATATAGATGCATTTTTTTTTAATTTTTTTACAGCTGAGTGGTAATTTTTTTCCGGTTGAGTGGAAATTTTTTTATGGCTAAATTGACTATTTGTAGAATTAAAGTGATAAGAACTATCATTAGCTTTACGAAAATTTATAAATTTCTTAAGGAGTTTGATACATAAAGTATTGCGACATTTTATGTTATATTTGATCGTAGTAGTAATTAAAGTAAAATCAATGAACCCACTTATTTGTAATTCTGTTAGACATTGTTTAACCCGTTTTTGGCAAACTTCTAGTTCTTTCTCGAAGAAATGATAGCTTTCTTGTAATTCTTGTGTATTGTCGCGGTTATCAGTTTTTATGCAAGAAACTATCAAAGATAGAAGTTGACGAGAAGTTTTAGTTAATTGCTTACCACAATTATTAGTAAGGTTTCGCCATTCAGGCGGGACGAAATTACCGACTATGTTATAGAAAATAGTATCGGCATTTTCAACTAAACCATCGGAAAAAATTAACGATTCTGTCATATTCCCTCCCCATGAAAAACGGTTAGAAACAGACCATTTTGTAGGTCAAATTTGGAGGGTTTTGTCAAAAAAACACTAGAAAAATAGTATAAAACTTTTTGAGTGAAATTATAAAATAGTTGAAACGATAATATATATATGGGTTGGAAAGAAATTTTTGAACTACACCCTGTCTTCCAATTTGGAAGACAGTATATGAGCAATTTAGAAGATGGAAAAAACAAGGTGTATTTGAACATATGAACCATGAGCTTACCAAAGATGTTAGACTGAAATTGGGTCGAAATGATGATCCTAGTGCTTGTATAATAGATAGTCAGTCTGTAAAGACAACAGAAAAAAGGGGGCTAAAGGTTATGATGGAGCTAAGAAAATCAAAGGCAGAAAGAGGCATATCATTACTGATACACAAGGCTTTGTATTAGGTTGTTATGTCGGTTCTGCGAATGAGAATGATCGATACGAAGCTACAGTGCTACTATTAAAAAAATGTGGGCTGATATGGGGTATCAGTCTAAAGATTTAAAGGAGCTTATCAAGAAAAAATATAACATAGATTTAGAGATTGTTAAACGACCACCGTGTAGAGTGTGGGTACCAGAAAACACCCCATCAGAACTATTACCAACAATAGAAGTTGGATTTAAAGTACAACCAAGGCGATGGGTTGTTGAGAGAACATTTGCCTGGATAAATAGAAATAGAAGGCTTTCCAAGGAATATGATTTTCTTACTGATTCTAGTGAAAACATAATTTTTCTGGCTATGAGTCGATTACTTCTTCGCAGGTTATTTTCTTCTATTACTTAGTTTGCGGACAAGCTC
>JAHFPS010000013.1 GCA_023269695.1 Rickettsia sp. | reverse complement strand
CTTAGCTCTAGTATTTTCTTTTCTATTTTCTCTGACATATTTTTCCTTCTTATAAGTTGTTTTCTTACAGTACATCTTACTGTCTAGTTTTGAAACTTACACAAAGTATATTACAGACTCGCTAGACCAGAAAAATATCCTGAAATAAAACTATCTGATACGAAATAACTAGATTTTAGCATTTTTTTAGCTCCTATTTTTAATGTTTATATGTACTATTTTTAAATATTCAAAGCCCCACGGTACAACTCTATTAGGCTATCTTCTTCAGCGAGATCATCCTTATCCTTTTTCTTGAGTTTCAGAACATGTTTAATTATCTTAATATCATAGCCTTTATGTTTTGCTTCTTCATAAGCATCCTTTATTAGATCAGTCAACTCGTTTTTCTCTTCCTCTAACTTCTCAAGCTTACTGATAGTGTCAATTAAATCTTGTGAATCGATTATCTCTGTCATAATTATAAATATAATAAGTTTAGTAAAATATAAGTTTAACGCCAACTGTCAAATGGCGAATTATTTGCTAAAAAACAAATAATTAAAGTAACAAGCTATTCTCTTCAAAAATCCTACTTTGTCAATTGATTCTTTAGCAAGAATATCTATTTCTTGAGCATCATTGTCAACAGTTACACTTACTTTACCGACAATATCACCAGCCTTTAAAGGAGCTGAAAGAGTTGATGGTATAGATATTTTTATATCAACTTTCCCTTGGTTAGAGCGTGGCACAATCATTGATAGTTTTTCTGCTGTTACAAGCTGTACTGTATTTTTTACGCCAAGCCATACATTAGCTTCTTTTATTAAATCACCTTTATCATAAAACTGTTTGTGAATAAAATTTTGCTTAATCCAATCTAATAACATCAGAGCTTCATTAGCTCGCTTTTTCATAGAACTAAGACCGTTAATAACCATAATATAGCGACGTCCATCATCTATACATGATGCCACCATACCATAGCCCCCGTTATCAGTAAAGCCTGTTTTAATTCCATCACATCCAATATCTTTGTATAATAAGAGATTACGATTTCCTTGAGTAATAGGCTGACCTTTTTGATCTTTACCGAAAGTAAAATATTTTTTACTATAAATATAATAAAATTCTGGATGGTTTTTAATAAGAGTTCTACTAAGTATCGCAAGATCATAGGCGGTACTATAGTGATTCTCTGCTGGCCAACCACTGGCATTAACAAAATGAGTATCCTTCATACCTATTTTCTGTGCTTGTAAATTCATAGCCTCAACAAAATTTTCTTCCGTTCCGTACAACCCTTCAGCAGCTACAATACAAGCATCATTTCCTGATTGAATAATAATACCACTCAGAATATCTTCAAGGCGTACCATTTCACCCAAAGGCATGAAAGACTTTGATCCTCCCATACGCCAAGCTTTCTCACTTACCATAAAATAAGAATCAAAAGACACCTCTGCCTTTTGAATTTTCTCTTCAATAAGATAAGACGTCATTATTTTAGTCATTGATGAGGGAGTCATCCGCTCATAAGCATTCTTTGCCAGTAACACTTTACCTGTAACATAATCTATAACTATTGCTTGCTTTGCTTCAAGTGTTATTGCGGTAGTATCAGGATAGCAAATAATATTCTCATTTTCTTTTGTGCTAGATGTCACTGTTTTAGTATGAGATTCCGCCTTGACACTAACAATAGATGATATTAAGAGACAAATTAATATCAAGTATAGTGTAAATATCGGAATTTTATAAATCTTGTTCATGTAATGCAATAAACCTTAATATCTATATATAAACAACACTATATCAAAAGTCATCAACACTTTTTGAAATGGTGCTGTACAAGCCATCTTCTCTCTTAATTATATCGTACTCTCTTTGGGCTATTGAGTCGATGAAGTGAATATTACCTGATATACCAGTATATGGAGTTGTACTATTCAACGCCGCTAAAAATCGCTCTTCTGTAAATTTACTACCTATATATTTTGATGTTATCCTTCCTAAATCATAAGCCACAGCATGCATGAAAGATAAATGATTAATACCTATATTTTTAGCCCTTTCTATTATATTACTATTCACAATATTCAATGAACCAGTGAAGATAATATCTACCGGTTCAGAATAATCAGTATTTATTCTGTTATCACCTATTATAATTGCTTTTTTATCTAAATTATGCTTATGAATACTATCAAAAAGCAAATCTAAATTTTTACCATCATCCGACAGATAAATTACAGGTTTAGTTGCCGTATCCTCCATTTCATTTAAATTATCAACACTATTTGAGACAGTTAATACCGCTTTTTCTATTGATTCTGGTATATTAGCATAAAATTCACTCCGCACTAAGGTAGAATTTTTCTGAATTAATATATTTTGGATAAGTTGGTTGGTTGTTTGTGCATAACGACCTGAAGGTAGAAGCGCAATAAAATTTTTATAATCATTATCTGCAAAGTAATTAATTATTTTTGTAAGCTGCTTTGACGGAGCATGCCCAAAGACAAAAAGTTTCTTGTCTGCCAACACAGGGTTATTAGACATGGTAATTACAACAATATTATGTGTTTTAGCTTTATTGGCAATTAGAGAAGTAAGGTTTGAATATAGTGGTCCTAGAATAATTTTCGTTTTACGGGCTAATATTTTGTCCATCGCAGCAAGTATCTGCTTTTCATTAGAAACATCATAAGAAGTGACATGAACATAAGTTTTTAAACCGTCTTCTAAACCCATTTTAACTAATTGGTTATACTGCCTACCTAATATCGAATTTTCTCCTGTTAGAGGCATTAAAATAGCCACTTCTAGAGTCTCTTGAACGATTTCTTTCGTTGCAGGAATAACCTCTTTCTTAGATTGGCAAGAAAATAAAGAAACAAGACATATAAATGATAAGGTGATCTTTAAAAAATTTTGCTTTATACTGCTCATAATACTTACTTTATCTTAATTTAGGCTACGTATACTCAAATGATTTGGATAATTGACAATAGGGATTAAATCATGATCTTTAAGCCAGGACTATACATTGTTTCAACACCTATTGGTAACTAGATGATATAACATTTCGGGCTTTAGAAACACTAAAAAACTCTACAGTGATACTGTGCGAGGATACCAGAATATCAAGAAAATTACTAGCAAAACATAATATAAAGACCAAGTTACAAATATATAATGATCATAGTGATTATCAGGAAAGAAAAGTTATCCGTATACTCATTGATAATGGAGCAATAGTCAGCCTAATATCCGATGCTGGAACACCATTAATATCTGATCCTGGCTATAAACTAGTCAGACAATTGAGAGAGCTTAATTATCATGTAGATGTTATACCAGGCGTTTCTGCACTAACCACAGCTATAACCATTTCTGGATTACCGTCAGATCGTTTTTTATTTGCTGGATTCTTACCAAAAACCATTGAAGGCAAAAAGAAGATTTTTATAGAATTGGCTAGCGTAAAAGCAACTTTAATTTTTTTTGAAACTGCTAGCAGAATAGAACAATCGTTACATACGGCTCTTGCTGTTCTTGGCAATAGAGAAGTATGTGTAGCACGTGAACTTACTAAATTGCACCAAGAAGTAAAGTTAGGGTTAATAGAAAACGTTATAAATTTCTATAAACAGAATATTATCAAGGGAGAGATAGTATTACTAATTTCCGGTACTTCTGAAGAGGCTAATACAGCTAGTCTAGCAGATGACTTGAAAAAGTTTATACATTTGTACTTATCTAAGGGGTGGAGTGCAAGAAGTATTACAGATATGGCTAATGAAAATTTTGGCAGAAACTATAGCAAGAAAGAGATTTATGCTGTAGTTAACAAGATTAAGAACTCGAGTGATTAATTACAGCTAAATAGTTACCCTGGTAGCATTATGCTGTCTATTAGTGAGGAAGTATAGCTAACCCATCAATGTTCTAGATAGCCTCTATGTCATTGCGAGGAGCTACTTTAGTGGCGACTAAGCAATCCATAAAAGTGATTAGAATGGATTGCCACGACCACTATGTGGTCTCGCAATGACAAGTTATAGATGCATACGTCATTGCGAGGAAGACCGTAGGTCGACGAAGCAATTCATTTTTGTGTCATCCCTGCGAAAGCAGGGATCTAGATTCCCGCCTACGCGGGAATGACATCTTACAATTGCTTCGTCGCCACTGAAGTGGCTCCTTGCAATGACGGAGAGGCTATCTAGAACCTTAGACACTGTTAACAGGTGAGCTATATATTACCAACACTCATTGATAGGCTAGCTGAAACAAATTTTTCTAAATCTCCATCAAGTACACCCTTAGTATCAGAAGTCTCATGATTGGTACGTAAATCCTTAACCATCTGATAAGGTTGCAATACATAAGATCTTATTTGATGTCCCCAGCCATTCTCAGTTTTGGATGCATTTTGTTCGTTAATATCATCGGTACGTTTTTTTAACTCTACTTCATACAGCCTTGCTTTAAGCATTTTCATAGCCTGTGCTTTGTTCTTATGCTGTGACCTATCATTTTGGCACTGTGTTACGATATTAGTAGGTAAGTGGGTAATCCTTACTGCAGAGTCAGTAGTATTTACGTGTTGTCCTCCAGCACCGGAAGATCGGTAAGTATCAATTCTAAGATCTTTTTCATCTATTATAATTGCAATACTATCATCAATTTCTGGGTATACCCAACTGCTAGCAAAACTAGTCATTCTTTTGCCCGCGGCATTAAAAGGCGATATCCTAACTAATCTATGTACACCAGATTCTGTTCTAAACCAGCCATATGCTTGGTAGCCATTAATTTTAATAGTACATGATTTTATTCCTGCTTCTTCACCATTAATAAGATGAATAATTTCGCTTTTGAAACCCTGTCTTTCCGCGAAACGTAAATACATACGCATCATAATTGATGCCCAGTCGTGGCTCTCTGTTCCTCCAGCTCCAGCATTGATTTCTAGAAAACAATTATTACTGTCAAATTCTCCAGAAAATAAGCATTCAGTCTCAAATTTTCCGGCAATAATAGATAGTCTTCCTAATTCTTCTTGAACTTGTCCTAGAACTTGTTGGTCATTTTCGATAAACGCCAACTCCTCGAGTTCTAAACATTCCGTAAGATTAGATTGAAGCTGTTTAAACGAGTTAAGCTTGCTCTCTAGAAGTCTTTTTTCTTTCAAAATATTTTGAGCCTTCTCCTGATTATTCCACAGAGCTGGATCTTCTGATATATTTTCTAGCTCTACAAGCCTTTTGGTTGCGTTATCAAAATCAAAGTGACCTCCTGAGCAGTTCTAAAGACTGTTCGATTTTTTTTACATAATGTTCAATTTCAGCACGCACTATTAAATTTCCTACTATAAAATGGATTTTTATTATATAAAGATAAGATTATTCCAAAACTCAATGAGGTTTGGAATAATCTTATAGCTAACCCGAATAAGTTCTTGAGACCCCAGGCGTCATTGCCAGGAGGCATAAGCCGACCGAAGCAATCTAATGAATGTGGATTGCCACGACCACTATGTGGTCTCGCAATGACAAGTTGGGTTAACTTTTCTAATTTTAACATTATATCGAATATACAATGAATAATCAAAAGTTTATCAGAAATTTTTCAATCATCGCTCATATTGATCATGGTAAGTCTACTTTAGCAGATAGGTTAATTGAGTATTGCGGGGGGTTAGTAGCTCGGGAAATGAGTCATCAGGTACTTGACTCAATGGACATAGAAAAAGAACGTGGTATTACTATCAAAGCACAGACTGTTAGATTAATTTACCAAGCCAAAGATGGTAATAGCTATTATCTAAACTTAATGGATACTCCTGGTCATGTGGATTTTTCTTATGAAGTAAGTAGGTCGCTTGCTGCTTGTGAAGGATCGTTGTTAGTGGTAGATAGTAGTCAGGGTGTTGAGGCACAGACTCTAGCAAATGTTTATCAAGCGATTGATAATAAGCATGAAATTGTTCCTGTGCTCAATAAGATCGATCTACCAGCGGCTGACCCTGATAAAGTTAAGCAACAGATAGAGGACGTAATTGGCATAGATGCAAGTGATGCATTATTGATTTCGGCAAAAAGTGGTATAGGAATAGAGGAGGTGCTTGAAGCAATTGTTAATAGGCTACCCTGTCCTACAATTAATCAGAACCAAACAGATATTCTAAAGGCATTATTGGTTGATAGTTGGTACGATTCTTACCTAGGAGTAGTAATCTTGGTTAGAGTTATCGATGGAACTTTACGCAAGAATATGCGTATTAAAATGATGGCTAGCAATTCTAGTTATAATGTT
The DNA here is from genome assembly GCA_023269695.1 of Rickettsia sp. Classification (GTDB taxonomy): domain Bacteria; phylum Pseudomonadota; class Alphaproteobacteria; order Rickettsiales; family Rickettsiaceae; genus Tisiphia. The sequence goes on along the minus strand of JAHFPS010000013.1, from coordinate 29,030 downwards.
GAGAATGTTGGGTATTTTACTCCTAAGAAGCATATATCAGATATTTTATATCCAGGAGAAATAGGTTTTTTTACTGCTTCAATCAAACAAGTTGTTGACTGTAAAGTTGGTGACACAATAACTGATGAGAAAAGACCTTGCAAGGAACCTTTGCCTGGTTTTAAGCCGCATTTACCGGTAGTATTTTGTGGGTTATATCCTTCAAATGCTTCACAATTTGAGCATTTAAAAGATTCTTTAGCTAAATTAAAGCTTAACGATGCTAGTTTTGAATTTGAAGCAGAAAGTTCAACTGCCTTAGGTTTAGGTTTTCGCTGCGGTTTTTTAGGGCTGCTGCATCTTGAAATAGTGCAAGAAAGATTGGAGCGTGAATTTGATCTTGATATGATAACTACTGCTCCTAGTGTGGTTTATAAGATTAATATGCGTGATGGACAGCAATTAGAAATACATAATCCGGCTGATTTACCTGTTACTCAAAATATAGAATCAATGTTAGAGCCTTGGGTTAAGGCAACAATATTAGTGCCAGATGAGTTTTTAGGTAATGTTTTATCATTGTGTACTGATAAAAGAGGAGTGCAAATTGAATTAACTTATGTAGGTGGTAGGGCTATGGTAATTTACCGATTACCGTTAAATGAAATAGTATTCGATTTTTACGATAAGTTAAAAAGTTACACAAAAGGCTATGCTAGCTTTGATTGGGAAATAGATGGTTATGAGGAAAGCGATCTGGTAAAATTATCTATTTTGGTTAATAGTGAGCCAGTTGATGCTTTGTCTACTATAGTGCATCGATCAAGATCAGAATATCGAGGTCGAGAATTGTGTAAACGCCTTAGCGACTTAATTCCAAGGCAATTATTTCAGATTGCTATTCAAGCTGCCATTGGTAGTAGAATAATTGCTAGAGAAACCGTCAAGGCAATGCGTAAAGATGTTTTATCTAAATGCTATGGTGGGGATATAACTCGTAAGCGTAAATTATTGGAAAAACAAAAAGCTGGCAAAAAACGTATGCGTAATATTGGTAATGTTGAAATTCCGCAATCGGCCTTTATAGCTGCTCTTAGAATAGGAGATGAGTGATGGTATGGTTTGACAAATCTATAGCTAACCCGATTAGCATTACTCCGTCATTGTGAGAAGGTCATAAGACCGACGCAGCAATCCATTTCTAATCACTTTCTGGATTGCTTCGTTGCTACTAAAGTAGCTCTTCGCAATGACGCTTGTGAATTTGGCGTAATGCTAGTCGGGTTAGCTATAAGGAATGAAAGAAGTGTTAATATTTGATGTTAAAGGATTAATGTGCTAGAATATTTTTTTATGGATTAAGCTCAGGATGAAAACTATATACTCAAATGATCCTGCGAATGAGAACAACAGACAAGAGGAAAGCATGCTAAGTATACCTAACGTGAGTGCGAATATTAACATTTCCATTTTCCATTGGCATTAGATAATGACGCAACAAAGCTTTCTAGATTCATTAAATCACCAACAACTAGCAGCAGCTTTACATGTGCATGGACCTCTTCTTGTGCTGGCTGGGGCAGGGACTGGTAAAACTAAAGTATTAACAACGAGAGTAGCCAACATAATCAATCAGGGTTTAGCCTCACCTAACAATATTTTAGCAGTTACTTTTACCAATAAAGCTGCTAGAGAAATGCAAGATCGAATCAGTAAAATGATTGATTGTTATGGGCTAAACATAGGCACCTTCCATTCTATAGCAGCCAAGATTCTACGCCAGCAAGCAGAGTATTTGAATCTTAGCTTAAACAGTAGATTTACTATTATTAGTCATGATGATCAGCTTAAATTGGTTAAAGACATAGTTAAGCAAAGGAATATAGATCCCAAGAAATATGCTCCTAAAGTGTTACATATTATTATCTCACGTTGGAAGGATCAAGGATTATTGCCGCATAAACTTTCGGAATCTGACATTAAGCTACCGATTCATAAAATAGCTAAATTTATCTATGACGAGTATCAGCAAAATTTATTAGCATCTAACGTAGTAGATTTTGGGGATTTGCTACTGTACAATAATGAGTTGTTTATAAAGAATCCTGCAATATTAAAGCATTATCAGGAACAATATCAATATATTCTAATTGATGAATATCAAGATACCAACGCTGTCCAATATCTTTGGGCTAGGATGCTTGCAAGCAACACCAAAAATATCTGTTGCGTTGGCGATGATGATCAATCTATATATGGTTGGCGTGGTGCAGAAATTGGTAATATATTACGTTTTGAAAAGGATTTTCCAAATGCTACAGTAATAAAATTAGAACAAAATTATAGGTCTAGTTCAGAAATTTTATCAGCTGCATCCAGTGTAATTGACAATAACAAGAACCGTCATGGTAAAACCTTGTGGACTGATAAAAATGACGGACAGAAAATTAAAATTATATCTTGTTGGAACGATAAAGAAGAAGCAAGATTTGTTGTATCCGAAATTGACAAATTAGTTACAGAAGGTAAATATAATGCTGGGTTAGTTGCGATATTAGTTAGAGCTGGTTTTCAAACTAGAGCATTTGAAGAAGTTTTTATTAGTAATGCATTACCATATAAAATAATTGGTGGTTTTAAGTTTTATGAACGGATGGAAATACGTGACTTACTTGCATACATACGTATCACTTTGAATGATAGTGATAATCTTGCTCTTGAACGTATAATAAATGTTCCAAGGAGAGCAATTGGTAATACCACATTAAAACAAATAAAAGATTATGCAGTTGAACGTAATATATCTATTCTTGTTGCTATTCGTCAAATGTTACAAGAAGGGGCTGTTAAAAATAAAGTTAAAGATAGTTTGAATCAGTTAATTACTAACATAGATAATTGGAATTTGCGATATCAAGATGAGCCAGCACTTAATGTGACAAAGGCTTTATTAGAAGAATCAGGTTATCTGGCAATGCTACAAGAAGAAAAAACCGACGAAGCACTTGGAAGAATTGAAAACATTAATGAAATGCTCAGAGCAATTGCAGAATTTGGTAATATTCAGGACTTTATCGAACATTCTAGTTTAGTAATGGAAAATGAGGCATTAGAATCAAATTTTGGCGGCTCTATTAGTATTATGACGCTGCATGCTGCTAAAGGTCTTGAATTTGATTTAGTTTTCCTGCCAGGTTGGGAAGAAGGGGTTTTCCCACATCAAAGATCACTGAATGAAGAGGGAGAGAAAGGATTAGAAGAAGAGCGAAGAATTGCTTATGTTGGTATTACTAGAGCGAAGAAAGAGCTGTATATTACTTATGCAGAAAGTCGTTTCATGTTTCATGAAGTAATAAGATCATCCCCTTCTAGATTTATTAGGGAAATACCGAATGACGTTTGTGTTAAAACTTCTTCAACCAAACAACTTAATTATCTTGGTACAAAACACAAATTTTCTTTTTAACCTTTACATAACTAACCTGATTAGTATTTATCCATGTAAACTAGCATCTATTAGTGAGGAAGACCGTAAGTCGAAGAAGTAATCCAAAAATTAGTATAAATCTAGATGCTTCGTCGCCTCTGATGGAGTAATGATATTTGCTTCAAAAGATTGTTTGCGTATTATGAATCCAGAATGGCGTGATTTATATGAAGATATTGTTTAACACGTTTGGATTGCTTTGTCGGCTACGTTTTTTCGCAATGTATACCGAATTACACTTTCACGATAGAAAAAAAATTGTACTGTACTATGTCCTACACCTTACACTTATCCCCCCAAAAATGATAAAGTTGGGAGTTGTCATCGACCTCTTTGCTTTAATCTTCTGACTTCTAAATCAGATTGAGTAACTTTTTTAACTGCTTCAAGTCTTTTTGTTTGTATCCCCTCTTTACCACCGCTAGGTTTTGACAATATTTCATTAATTTTTATGCTTTCAGTTAAAGCATTCTCTATTTTATGAATCTTATCTAATTTTTCAGGAGTGATTTTCTTCATAAAATAATTTGATAAATCAGATAATCCTATTTCTTTACAAAAATTTGCTACTTTATAACAGACCTTATCGCCACCAGTTAAATCAGGTGTCGTTGCTTTTATTAAGTTGGCTGTTTCTTGGATATTCTTTTTATAATCCTGATCTTTCTTTATGTCAGCAATATCCTTATCAGTAAGATAATTTCCTACTTTAAGATGGGTAAGTAACTTATCATAAAACTGTTCTACTCGTTCCGCTGTCACTTCTTTATTTAGTGTTTTATCAACAAAATTATCAATCACAGGAACTAATTTATCACCAACCTCTTTATCTTGAGCATGCATTTTTTTCACGAGTGCTGTATCTAAAGAGGATTGTGCTATCACTGATTTTTCCACCACAGATTGATAAGTTTTGCCTGAAACACTTATTAGTTCTAAAGCAACCGCTGAACTAAGAAACTCTGTTTCAGATTTTGATAGTGGCAGCTTCAACTGAGCTTTTGCATATATAATATATTCTACTGGGTCTAGATTTGTTGTAGTCTTGTGAGTTTTAGTAACCGAAACTTCTACCTCTTGCCATTTAGCATCTGCTGTGTTTTTTTGCCATTGTTGTTCCTGAACGATTTTCGTAATCGAGGCAGCTGGAACTTTTATTTGATAATTATTTTCATGAGCCCATTGCAAAGCATTCTTCCCTTCAATTTTAATATCACAATGAGCAGCATAGGCTACTGGATCTTGAGTTGCTGAATAAGCCAAACCTTCTAACCACTGACCTTGTTTAAATGCAGGAGAGGGGGTACTAAATTTACTCACTATCTCTGCTGATTTTGCTACATCTTTCATGTTAGTCAGGTTTTCTTTTATATTTTCCTTATAAAATAGTCTTAAATCAGCAAAATTATTAATATGCGTAAATTTAGCCCTATAACCCTCGAACCTAGCCGATGTAGTAATACCTTTGGGATCAAAACCAACTTTTTGTAATTCAGCAATTCGTTGGTCAACTATAGCATCTATTTGCCTATCATCAAGTTGCGTAAGCATTTGCTTCAATGATTCACTATATTTTTCTATACTAAATGATAAGTTACCGTTTCTAATAGCGTTAGCATAGCCAAACTCCGCAAAATTTTTATATGTTGCCTGAACCATAGCTGGAAAATCTTGATGGAACTCTATAAAAGATCTCCCATGATCAATTTTAGTTATAGTTTTGCCATCTTGTACCATCAAATTGCCAGCATGATAATCTAGCTCCCCTAATATATGACAAGCAGCAATTACCTTTTCAAATCCTTCTAGCTCCTGCAACTGCTTAGCATCTGCTCGTATTATAGGGGTTGGAGAGCCAGAAAATTCAGTAAGTTGCACAACATTGTTAAAGAATTTAGAGCGAACAAAAAGTGAGTTTGGATTTTTCTGGTCAGGTTTTACTAATTCTTCTTTAGGGGCACGATCGTATAATAGTAATTGATATAGACTAGAACCAATCAACTCTTGCACACCGTCTCTTCTATCGTTCAAGGCTTGTGTTCGTTTATCTTGATCTTTTATAGCTAAGCAATCATTATGATTTTTATAAAACTGCTTTAAAATAAAAGTATTACCTGTTGCTTCTTCTTGAGCAATATAGCCAGCCGACAAACCTGCTTGTTTATCCCCCTTTGCTACAAAAGCTTTCTGCTCCGCCATCCCCTTATCACGTAACATATCTTTAACAACTTTTAATTCTGCCTTCTCATTGAGAGCTTTTCTGCTACTAGCTAACTCGGCTTGCCGCATTCTATGTTCTTCTTTTGCTAGCTCTTCTGCAAGATGGGTATCTATAACATTTCTCAATCCTTGATATTCATTACCAGGAAATGAGTCATTTATTACTGCTGATAGTTTTTTTAAATCTTTAATATCTAAGTCTAATTTATTTAATTGATACTTATAGATAGTTTTATATGAATCTAGTTTAGCTGGTGGTGGGTCTTGAGGAAGATTTATTGTAGCCGTTGCAATGTTTTCGCATACTTCAAGTATTTTCCTATCTTTATCTATATCGTTAGTTTTCAAGACTTCAAAGAGTTGGTTTTCTAATAACTCTTCTGTAATACTATCCTTAGACATAAAAATTTAATCTCTATATTAATTAATAACTATGAACATTTTTCTTTAAATATAAAAATTTATAGGTATTTTCGTCTTCCAGAACTGCAGTATAACTAAAATGGTTAAAGAAAAATGTTTACCTAGGAGACCGTCGGAAATAACTAAAGTAATTCTATATTTGGCTCTTTTTGGCTGCTAATAAACAGGATTTTCTTGAAATAGGTACACTATTCCTTCAAAAGCCCTATTTATTCTCGCCAAAAAATAGCTCAAAATATAATTAATTAATTATCTCCGACAATCTCCTAGTATAAATATCTTTATTGCTTACATAATCTTTTTGATGATTAACTTAGTAAGTATCTAATTATTTTATTCATCGTTATTATCACTGTCAATGAAATTATCCATCTTTTATCAGATTGCTATACTCAAAATAAAAAAATACACCTATTGCAAATTAAATGAGTCGATACACTTAGTGCAGATATATTATGTGATATAGTATCTTATATTAACTAAAAAATATAAGATATTAATATGTTTAGTCAGATTCTAGGTAGTATAGGAAGTAGCATAGGTGGTGTTTTTGGTGGTGGTATATTATCGACTATTGGACGATTTACAGGTAAGGCATTAGGTGATTATTTAGAACATTTAAATCATGAACCTGAGGAATATTATCATTTTAAAAATATTAGGGAAAGTTTTGTCTTATCGAAAGCCGTTTATGGGCATCCAATAGCCTTAGTTTTTGGTACAGCAAGGGTTAATGGTAAAATAATTTGGGCAAATCAAATTAAGGAAGTACAAATTACCAGCGTTTCACAACGTGGTGTATCAGATACTCAAGAAGCTGCAGCCATACATAATTTAACAGAATGTCAATATTATTTATCCTTTGCCGTTAGCATATGTGAAGGTGAAATTGCTGAAATTGCTAGAGTATGGGCTAATGATCAGTTGCTCAATCTTGAACAATATAAATTCAGGCTTTATTTAGGATCAGAAGAGCAAATAGCCGATCCTTTAATTGCTGCAGCTGAGCCTCAAGGTCAAGTGCCAGCCTTTCGTGGATTAAGCTACGCGGTATTTGAAGAACTACCATTAGCTGATTTTAATAATTCTATACCAAATTTTTCTTTTGAAGTGACTAGAAAGGCTAACATTCCTAATGACGTTGAAAGTAAGAGCGTAGAAGATTTGGTTGAGGCGATCGATATCATCCCAGGATCAGGCGAGTTTGTTTATGATTGCCTAGTGCAGTATAAAACTATCACAAACTCTTTGGGTGGTATCATTAGTAAAAAACCAATAAATTCCAATAATTACCATAATATTGCTGATAGTCTTTATAGTCTGGATCAAATGAAAATTATATGTCCTAACATCAAATGGGTTGCACCAGTAGTGTGTTGGTTTGGTAATAGTTTGGATATTAAAAACTGTACTATTAAACCTGCCGTAGAATTTAATGACCCACATACCCAATACTCAGAACAATGGCAAGTTGGTAAATATTTACGTGATACGGCAAGACTAGTATCACGAGATGCAGATGATTTTCCTAAATATGGTGGTACTGTCAATGATGCTAGTATCATACGTTATTTACAGGAATTAAAACGTAGAAATTTTAAAATCATGTTTTATCCAATGTTTTTTTTGGATGTTTGGCAAAAGCCATGGCGTGGTCATTTAACAGGCTCGGTAAGTTCGGTAGTAGATTTTTTCAATAAAGATGAAGGTTATAATGATTTTATCCTACATTATGCTAAGTTAGTTAAGGATCATATTGACAGTTTTGTAATTGGTTCTGAGTTGATAGGTTTAACTTGTATCAGAGATCAACATAATAATTTTCCTGCTGTTATTGAATTGATAAAATTAGCAGAATTAGTCAAAAATATCGTTGGTGATAATGTACTTGTCACTTATGCAGCCGATTGGTCAGAATATCACCATACAAAAGATGGATGGTATAATCTAGATAAGTTATTTGCCTCAGAATATATAGATTTTGTCGGTATTGATGCTTATTTTCCGGTAACAAGAACCGTAAGTTCCGGGGTTTCGTCAGAAGAAATCATTAAAGGTTGGCAATCAGGTGAAGGATATGATTACTTTATAGATGAAAATAATAGTCAACGTCAATTATCGGCAGATTATGCTTGGAAAAATTTAAGACATTGGTGGGAGAATTATCATAGTAATCCTGATGGTGTAATAACAGAATGGCAGCCAAAAATGAAGAAAATTTGGTTTACGGAATTTGGCTTTCCTTCCATTGATAAAGCTACTAATCAGCCTAATATATTCTTTGACCCTTTATGTATTGATGGTGGCGTACCTAGATATTCCACTGGTGAAGTTGATTTTTCTATTCAGCGTAAAGCTATTCGGAGTTTTATTGAATATTGGCAAACACAAGAATATATCGAACAAATGTTTTTATGGACTTGGGATGCCAGACCTTATCCAGCTTGGCCACATAGTAATATTTGGCGAGATGGTAACTTATGGGCGAAAGGCCATTGGGTTAATAATAAGTTTGGGGCTTGTAGTTTAGCGGCAATAATTCTTGAATTGTCTTATAAATGCGGTATTCCATTAAACAATATTGATATATCGACTGTTGATGAAGCGGTAGAAGGGCTGGTATTAAATAAAGCTTTGTCTTGTATTGATATTATTAATTCCCTAAGAATTATATATTTCTTTGATATCATAGCTTATCAGCAACAAATTAAATTCATCAAACGTGGATGTTCTAGCATCTCTAATATTAGTTCAAAAATATTGGTTAAATTATCAAGCAATAGTTATTTAGAACAAATGGAAATTTCTAAAACTAGCATTATTGGTAAAATAGAACTAAATTTTATTGATCGATATGATGATTATAATAATGGCTTTTGCCAAATAAATAGTGAAAATTTCTCGCATAGAGCTATTCCAGTGTTAAAGCTACCTATTATACTATCTTATCTTGAGGTCGAAAGATTAGGGCAGTTAATCCTAAAAAATGCTGCTACTGAAACTAAAATTTTAAGATTTATCATGCCAGCAAATTTTATCAAATATCAACCGGGGGATTTTATCGTATTATATTATCGGAATTATCAATATCAAATTAGGATTATCTCCATGAGATTATCTCGTTTGATAGTTGAAATACACGGAATTATTGATGAAGTTGAAAATTATAGCTAACCCAAATAGCATTACGCAAAATTCACAGACGTCTATTAGCGACGAAGCAAGGTCTCAACCATTATTGCAAGAAAAACCGTAGGTCGACGAAGCAATCCATTCTTGTGTTATCCCTGCGAAAGTAGGGATCTAGGAGACTGTCGGAAATAACTAAAGTAATTCTATATTTGGCTCTTTTTGGCTGCTAATAAACAGGATTTTCTTGAAATAGGTACACTATTCCTTCAAAAATCCTATTTATTATCGCCGAAAAATAGCTCAAAATATAATTAATTAGTCATCTTCGACAGTTTCCTAGATTCCCACCTACGCGGGAATGACATAGGAGTTCCTGGAATGACATCTTACAATTGCTTCGTCGACCTACGGTCTTCCTAGCAATGACGTTGACCACATACGACTTTATAAAGTACCTTGGCTAAACCCGCTTCCCCTTCTAACTTTCGACAGCTGAGACCTTGCTTCATTACCACTAAAGTGGCTCTTCGCTAATAGCACCAGTTTGCTATGGCTAAATGCTAATCGGATTAGCTTATACCACACGATCTTCTTCTTGTGCTAAAAATTCCTCAAGCTTTTCTCTTGTATAATTGTTCTCTTCTAAGATTACTTCATTGTCAAAAATATGTTGCACTGTTTTTTCTTCTAATAAAGGACCTTTTAAGTGTTCAATAGCCCCAGGGTTCTCTTGATAAAATTTTAATATTGCTGTTTCTTGACCTGGAAATCTCCTTGCTTGAGCAATAACAGCATTTTTAATATCATTCTGCTCGATACGTAAACTCTTAACCTTCATGTATTCGGATAACATCAGTCCTATTCTAACACGACGTAAGGCTATCTTGTTATAGTACTCACTAATTTCTGATTCTGATTTATCTTTAAATATTGAATCTGAGTCGCTACTTTTCTCCGTTTGAGATTTTAAAATACTTACTTCCTGGGCTATTAAAGATTTAGGAACATTAAACGTTAATAGCTTTTCTAATTGATCAAATAAGCTCATTTTCATTAAAGTACGTATAGGCTCACTATATTCATTTGCCATACTTTTAGAAACATTAGTACGCAACTCTTCAACTGTCTTACAATTAAATTTCTTAGCAAACTCATCATCAACTACTATCTCATCAGCAGAATGTACAGCCTTCAGCTGAACAATAAATTTAGCCGGCTGACCTGCGATTTGTTCCATATGATATTCTGCCGGGAATGTAACATTAACCTCTACCTCATCTCCAGTTTTACTACCAATAAGTTGATCCTCAAACCCATCAATAAAGGCTCCACTACCAATTACTAACTTGTAATCTGTAAGCTTACCACCTTCAAAAGGCTCATTATTGACATAACCAATTGCATCAATAGTAACTTCCTGTCCTTTTTCTACTTGCCCTTTATTTTCTTTAGTATAATTTTTTGACATAGATGCAAGCTTATCTATTTGCTTATTAACATCCTCTTCCTCAACTACTAATTTTGGATAAGTGATTTTCATTTTTTTGAAATCTGGTAATTCAATATTAGGTAGTAGCTCAAATTTTAGAATAAATTCTAGATCCTTATTCTCTTCATTACATAAATTTTCTAACTGCGGATCACCTACTGTTTTTAGTTTATGATCTTTAATAATATGCTGTACTGCGTGATTAATTTCATGGCTTACCACATCAGACCTAACAGACTGCTTATATTTTTTATTAACAATGCTGGTTGGCACTTTACCAGCACGGAATCCATTGAGTTTAACTTTTTTTGATAAACTATCTAATTCTTTTTGCACTTCATTGGCAATTTTAGAAGAAGGAAGGACTACTTTCACTTCAAAATTTAGATCTTCATTTTTAAGTTCTGTGACTTGCATACTAAAAAACTCACTAGCAATATTAAAATACTATGCAAAAAATTGAAGAGCTACTAAACCAATCACTCCAATTTTTGCGTTATTAAATTTAGTGGTGCGGATGGAGGGACTTGAACCCCCACGCCTTGCGGCGCTAGAACCTAAATCTAGTACGTCTGCCAATTCCGTCACACCCGCATAGTGTACTTGGCTACTTATAGCTAACCCAATTATCATTACGCCGTCATTGCGAGGAAGACCGTAGGTCGACGAAGCAATTGTAAGATGTCATTCTCCTGCACCCTATTGTCATTCCCGCGTAGGCGGGAATCTAGATCCCTGCTTTCGCAGGGATGACACAAAACAGGATTGCTTCGTCGGCTTACGCCTTCTCGCAATGACGTAAGTTTGTTATGGACAAATACTAATCGGATTAGCTATATCAACTAGCCTCAGTTAGGAATTTTATCAAAGAGTTATAATACACATGATACAAGTTTTGTAAATCGCTAATTTTTGTATATTCATTAATTTTATGAGCTGTCTCAGACAATAAACCAAATTCTACAACAGGACAATAATTTTTAATAAACCTTGCATCAGAAGTACCACCACTAGTAGATAATTTTGTAGATATTTGAGTTGTATCAGATACTACTTGAACAAAATCAGCGATTAACCCTGTTGGTTCTTGGATAAAACAATCAGCTGAAGTTACACTACTTAATTCATATTTAAACTGATATTTAGTATAATATTTGTTAATTATCCGATCTATCAAATTTCTTATGCTAGATAACGATTGAAGATCATTAAAACGAACATTAAACTTTGTTGTAACTTTCCCAGGGATTACATTAGTGATATCATTACCTACATCAATAGATGTAATTTCTAAATTTGACCGTTGGAAAAATTCACTTCCTTCATCCAGTCGATAATCAACCAATTCATTAAGCACTTGAATTAAAGGGGGAATTGGATTATTGGCTTGTAATGGATATGCTACATGCCCAGTCGTACCATATAGGGTTAAGTTAAAGTTAATACTTCCACGTCGACCAATTTTTACGGTATCCCCTACTTGATGCTCATTTGTTGGTTCACCTACAATGGCAAGATCGATCAAATTATTACCATCTCGATGCAAATATTTTAGCATTTCTACAGTGCCATATTTGCCGCTTCCTTCCTCGTCACTAGTAATTAGAAAACTAATTGAACCATTAGGAGTTGGATTTAACTTAATGAACTGTAAGCTAGCAGCCAAAGAGCATGCTATTGCTCCCTTCATATCTACAGTTCCCCTACCATAAATCTTGTCACCTACGGTACTTGCTATAAAAGGGTCGTTAAGCCATAATGTTCTATCACCTGCTGGCACAACATCAACATGCCCAGCAAAACAAATATTAGGACGAGTAGTACCATAAACAGCATAAAGATTGGTTACTTTATAATCATCGTCACCAAATATTTTGGTTTCAGTCTTAAAACCATTCTGTTCTAATAAATTACTAATATATTCAATACAACCGCTACTCTTAGGAGTTACTGATTGAAAATTAATTAATTTTTCAAGAATGTTTATATACATACTTCAACTCTTCTTGATATTCTATTCTCGGACAACCAAAACAGATACTCCGGAATGTCGTACAATCTTGGACGAATTGGGACCTAACATATAATCTCTAAGTTGTGGTCGTACCGCTGAAATAATAATTAAATCAGCTTTCACTTCATTGGCATATTGTATTATTTCATCATAGACTGCCCCTCGACCAATATATAATTCAACTTCGATCTCTTCCGGTACATATTGTCTAATTAGTTCTGTTACTTGTACCCGATATTTTTCTTTTTGATCCTTTGCCCAACTTTTAGGCAAATAATCCTCAACCATTTTCATACCAAAATCCGAGATAATATAAAGAAAATGTAATTTGGCACTAAAGATAGTAGCAAAACTTAAAGCCTTCGGTAATATCACCTTAACCGATTGTTTATCCGATAAATCTAATGGTATTATTATATTTTTAAACACAATTAACAACTACTCCGATGTTTATCTATTTCTTACTGCTGAATGTTTTGGCAAAATAAAACTACTAGTATCAGCAAAATGCTTAATATCGATATCATATAACATATAATTAGAATGTTTAAAATGTTTTACATTTTTGTGAAACATCCCGATAAATTTATCTAATAATTTAGCATCCATACTACTATTAGTAACTAAAATTGCCGTTACTGCCACTGTATTCAGATCTGCAGTGACTCCAGGATATAATCTTTTATCCAGTAATCCCTTATGAAAAGCTTTATTAGTGGCTAGTAATTGTTCAATTTTATCATTTTCCATAGGTACAAAATCAATCCCACAACTATTAGCAGTAAATCCCACTAAAGCATTAGGATGACCTACCGTCATGATCATCACATCAATTTTACCATTACAAAATTGTTTTATTGACTCTTCATAACTAACCTCATCAGCATCTATTGGTTCTTTGGTAAAATTATATAGCTTCCTTATAGCATTATAAGTAATAGTATTACTAGAGAATGACAAACCATTTGATATTCTCTTACCCTCAATATCTGAAAAGCCCTTTATCTTATCCTTATCCTGTCCTTTTACCAAAACAGTAAAAAGCTCGTCATATAAATTAAGTACCTGACGCATTTCTTGCATTTTCTCTGTATTGGCATAATGCCCAACAGCTTCAAAAGCTTCCAATGCTATATTGGATTGCACTAAAGCTAAATCTATCTTACCTTCTTTTAGCAAAGTTAAATTTTCAACACCCCCATTAGTAGGTACTACTTCACAATTTACACTTTTATCAGCTAAAGTAATGGTTCTACACAAATCTAATCCGATGGAGTAATAACCTTTCAAAATGGAACCAGAACCAATTCGTACTGTTCTTTGTGAAGCAAAAACACAATTACTAGTAAAAAATAGACAAAAAACTACCAATAAAGTTCTAAAATTGTTCATAAATATAATATACACTATAATTAATTGACCACTAATACTTTTCAAAGAAATAATTAATAAATAATCTTCCCTATACCAAATTACCCTTACTACTATCGATAATCAAGATAATTGTTACAGTTTGTCTATAAAAAATCCTATTCTCTTTGCCTCTATAGCACCTGATTAGCATTACTCTATCTATTAAACGGAAGTATTGCTATGGATACTAATCAGGTTATCTATATCTCATTTTTCCTATTTTTTTGTCCAAAATATGGGAACCATTATACAATCATGATCAATTAATTATTAGTTATTTACTTTTTAATAAAGATAGCTTAATATTTAGAGACTTTAATTTTATATACAAAGTCTTGTTTATGGTAAACTTACAGACCAAGCTTAGCTCATTAATGCTTCAAAAAAATATAAACGCTATAGAAATAGAGAAGAAAACTGGCTTAAGTAGAAATACTGTTTACAGTATTTTGTATGGTAGTTCAAAAAACCCTAGTGCTAGTAATTTGCAATTAATTGCTAAAGCCTTAAATATTAGTTTGGAGACTCTTGTTGTTAATAGCGAAGAAAATCTTGAGGTACTAACTATTAATCAGATGAAAATCTTTAGCGAAGCCACTAGTTTAACAATTAATATATTAATTGAAAGAAATTTAAACTTTTCATTTGCCAATCTTACAATTCTAATAAAAGAAGTGTATGAATATGCTCTGAAAAAGCAGTCTGTTGATGATACATTTATAGATTGGATGATTGATAAACATCACAAACCTTAATCTTTCTTTGCCGATATAGCTAATCCGATTAGCATTTATCCATTTATTTCAACGAAAAAGGTGTCATTCTTAGTAATGGCGGGAATCTAGATCCCTGCCTTCGCAGGGATGACATTGATATTGAGCAGGGATGACACAAAAATGGATTGCTTCGTCACCACTAAAGTGGCTCCTCGCAATGACGTCTTGTACTTTCTGCAATTTTTAAATTGCCATGGAGGTTATGCGTAAGGTGAGAAAATAAGGTAAAAATCTTATGGAATTGACGTAATTTTTTGACCATGAATATGTATTACCTCTTATGCCTGTAAGCTTTTGACGGGTCGATATTTAGTCGGGTTAGCTATAATCTTGAAGATTGATGATTTGGGCTGATTTAATATCTATATTGGAGTGAGAGGTAAGCAAAATAACCCCACCGTTATTTGCTTTTGAAATAATCAAATTATATAGTAATTCTTTATTTTCTTGATCTAGGTTTGCTTCTACTTCATCCAATAACCATAAATTTGATTGGCAAGCAATGAGTTTTGCTAAGGCAACTTTTTTTTGGTTACCAGCAGAAAGCCTGTAACATTTCTCATGTAAAATATTATATAATTTGAAATAGTATATCGAAGACTCTAATGTTTCAAGGGAATCATAAATTGTAGACCAGAATTTTAAATGTTCTAATACAGTTATTTGAGATTTTAATCCAAGATTATGACCAATATAAGTACAATAAGGTTTTTTTAAATATTTACAGTTTAATGATCTATATACAACACTACCACTTGTTGGATCCTGTAAATTACTGACCATTCTGAGTAATGAAGTCTTCCCGCAACCATTGGCTCCTTGTAAATAAACTATAGATGATGGTAAAAAAGTCACGCTAATATTAGTGAAGATACTTTTTTGCTCTATAATAAAAGTGACTTGCTCAAATGATAGCATTTACATATTCGGATGATCTGAATAATTATTTTTTCTAGTTTTTAGAAATCCCTGCTTTCGCAGGGATGACACATTTTATAGTACCAGTTCTTTGCTTTTTTTGACAGTATTTCTTACTGTTTTTTTGGTAATTTATGCATTATCTATTATTCCATTTTCAGCTCCTATCATTGAAACTACCTCTTCTGTCACGTATACAACATTATCCAAGATGTTTCCCGCGGCGTTTGCTATATTTTTTGAGAATGATTTTAGCTCACAGTTATGCAAATAATCAAGCCTATCTAGTGAGGCTGTTCCTTCTCCCGATTTACTATAATGCTTATGGTAAAAAGCATTACCTTTCTTGTAAGCAACAGTAGTAACAGTAGCAACAAGACCTACCACAGCTGCCGCACCCGCAACTACACCTACAACTTTATATATATCTTCCACTAACCACCCTTGGTTTGAGGGTGTATTTTGCCCGTGTAGAGTTGATACAGGAACATAACTTCCCTCCTGTGGAACATGATAAGGTGCTAGGTGAGTAGTGGTTTCTTCCACCATAGTGGTAGAGTCTGTTGTAGAAGCAGGATTTTCTGTAGGAGTAGAATTTTCCTCAATTAAAGAGGTGGAAGATGGCTTAATGGTGGTAGTGGTTTCTTCCACCATAGTGGTAGAGCTTGTTGTAATAGTAGAATCTTCCTCAATTGAATAGTTAGACTCAGCCATGTTCTGTAAAAGAATATCCTTGTTCTGAGTCCCATGTGGAATAGGATAAGGTTCTGTATGATTAGTGGTTTCTTCCACCATAGTGGTAGAGCTTGTTGTAGAAGTAGAATCTTCCTCAATTGAATAGTTAGACTCAGCCATGTTCTGTAAAAGAATATTCTTGTTCTGAGCCGCATGTGGATGTCCTAATTCTTCTGCCTTCTTACACGATTTCATAGCATCTTCAAACTTCTTTAAATAGGGTAAGAGTAAGCATAGGCTATTATGTGCAGAGCTGTGGGTAGGTTTTAATTCAATCGCTTTATTGCATTTGTCCACAGCCTCTTGAATTATTTCTGATCCACCACCTGGTTTTACTGCTTCTCTACCTGCGTGAATACACTCTATACCGGCATCCTTAAACATCTCACGTTTACTTCTATGAAGAATTGCATTATAATTCTCTGCAGCTTCTTCAAATAAAGATGCAATCTCATCTCCGTTTACTGGATTATCATTGTTTTTAAGCTCTGAGCGTTTTTCTCTCTCTAACCTAAGTTGCTCAGCTATAGGATCATTGTATGTAGTGACGCCTTGTTTAATTATTTCTATCGATGCTGGATCATTATATTGATTAGGGAAAGACGGTAGGGCTGATGATTCACTTGGCTGGAAAGTGCCAGTGCTAGCCTTTATTATGTCTGTACTAGCCGTTGCTATGCCATTATTTGTGCTTTGTCCTGTAGGAAATGCACCAACGGAACGTAAGGCTGAAGCAGAAAGTAGAGCGGTAATAAGATAAGAAGGAGAGAAATATTTCATAAAAATTGTTTCCTATTTAAGAATATTAATTAATATTTAGTTTAACAAGATAGTTAACATAAACTATCTAAATTGATAAAATAGGTTTTTTATATAGATGTCAAGATTTAATTTCGAAGTTACCTAAAAAAAATAACATCGTTCCTAAATAGTCATTGCGAGAAGCCACTTTAGTAGCGACGAAGCAATCCAAGAAAGTGATTAGAAATGGATTGCCACGACCACTACGTGGTCTCGCAATGACGTGTATACAACCCAAAGCGTCATTGCGAGGAAGACCGTAGGTCAACGAAGCAATCGTAAGTTGTCATTCCCGCGTAGGCGGGAATCTAGATCCCTGCTTTCGCAGGGATGACATTAAATTTAAGCAGGGATGACACAAAAATGGATTGCTTCGTCGTGCTTACGCACTCCTCGCTAATGACGGAGTAATGTTAATCTGGTTAGCTATAACACTTTAAATATTTATTTTTTTAAGTTAAATTAAATGAAACACTTAGTGGTAGGTATTTTTAGTGTATACTCAAAATAAAAGTTTAATGATTATAGCTAACCTGAATAGTATTACTCCGTCATTGCGAGGAGCTACTTTAGTAGCGACGAAGCAATCCACAAAAGTGATTAGAAATGGATTGCCACGACCACTATGTGGTCTCGCAATGACGTGTATACAACCCAAAGCGTCATTGCGAGGAAGACCGTAGGTCAACGAAGCAATCGTAAGTTGTCATTCCCGCGTAGGCGGGAATCTATATCCCTGCTTTCGCAGGGATGACACAAAAATGGATTGCTCTTCGTAGTGCTTACGCACTCTTCGCAATGACGGAGTAATACTAACCGGGTTAGCTATAAAACAAATTGGGAGTAGCTAGCATGAATTCTGATTATTTGAAAGAAATATCTGTTGGAGATAATGTTTATAAAATTTTTGACATAAATAAAGCGGCAAATGATATTGGTTTTGAGTTAAAACGCCTACCTTATAGTTTAAGGATATTATTTGAAAATGTTCTACGTCTAACTAGTAACCAAGAGAAGTTGTTGTTATTTAAAGAATGGCTTAAGGCAAGGAAATCCGAGGCTGAAATACCGTTTATGCCGGCTAGAGTGTTGATGCAGGATTTTACTGGCGTCCCGGCTATTGTTGATTTGGCTGCTATGCGTGATGCTATGAAAAAACTAGGGGGGAATCCATTAAAGATTAATCCTTTGATTCCTGTTGATCTGGTTATAGATCATTCTGTACAAGTTGATTATTATGGAACAAGTGATGCATTTGCTAAGAATGTTAAAATGGAAGTAGCACGGAATCTAGAGCGTTATGAATTTTTGAAATGGGGGCAAGAAATATTTGATAATTTCAAAGTAGTGCCACCAGGAACAGGCATTTGCCATCAGGTTAATTTGGAATATTTAGCTAATGTTGTGTGGACTAAACAAGAAAATGGTGTAACTTTCGCTTATCCGGATACGTTGGTTGGTACAGATAGTCATACTACGATGATTAATGGCCTGGCAGTTCTTGGTTGGGGAGTAGGGGGGATTGAGGCTGAGGCGGCAATGCTTGGTCAACCTTTATCAATGATTATACCCGAGGTGATTGGCTTTAAACTGAGTGGTGCTTTAAATGGGATGATTACGGCTACAGATTTGGTGCTAACCGTCACCCAAATGCTAAGAAAGAAAAATGTCGTTGGCAAGTTTGTTGAATTTTATGGAGATGGGTTAGATTCGCTGACATTGGCGGATAGGGCAACTATATCAAATATGGCACCTGAATATGGTGCTACTTGTGGCTTTTTCCCAATTGACAATGAGACTATAAAATATCTTAATTTGACGGCTAGAGATCCAAATCGCATAAAATTAGTAGAGCAATATGCTAGGCTACAATCGTTATGGTACGAATCGACAATTATTCCAGAATATACTGACACATTGGAGTTGGATTTATCTACTATCGAAGCTTCCTTAGCGGGACCAAGACGCCCGCAAGATCGGGTTAACCTAAAAGATGCTGCTAGTAATTTTAACACAGAACTAGCTTCTTTAACCAAAGGTGACGTTAATATTGATAAAAAATACCCTGTTACTGATATAGCTAATCCGGTTAGTATATCTCCAGCTCTAGGTCATTCCCGCGTAGGCGGGAATCTAGATCCCTGCCTACGCAGGGATGACATTGAGTTGGGTAGGGATGGCAACAGTTTGCTGCAGGTTAATCAGGTTAGCTGTAAATATGCTATAGGTCATGGTGATGTGGTAATAGCAGCAATTACCAGCTGTACCAATACTTCGAACCCTAATGTAATGATTGCTGCAGGCTTGTTGGCTAAAAAGGCAGTAGAACTCGGGCTTATTAAAAAACCATGGGTTAAAACCTCATTGGCACCTGGTTCAAAAGTAGTAACGGAATATTTAAAAAAAAGTGGACTTGATCAGTATCTCAATGATTTAGGTTTTAATCTTGTCGGCTATGGTTGTACTACTTGTATCGGTAATTCCGGTTCACTTTTGCCGGAAATAGAAGAGACTATTGCCAAAAACAATCTGGTTGTTGCTTCGGTATTATCTGGTAACAGAAATTTTGAGGGTAGGGTACACCCTCTAACCATAGCTAGTTATCTCGCCTCTCCCCCGCTAGTCATTGCTTATGCTATTACAGGTACTATCAACATTAATCTTGAAACTGACTCGATAGGAAAAAGTCACAACGGTAAGGATGTATATCTTAAGGATATTTGGCCAACTCAACAGGAGATAAAAAAATTAATTGAGGAATCTATTAACTCTAAAATGTTCAAGGATAAATATAGTGATATATTTTTAGGTGATAAGGAGTGGCAAAATATCAAGGTAACTAAAAGCGATACTTATAATTGGAATAAAGATAGTACTTATATTAATAATCCACCTTATTTTGAAGATATCGAACATATATCCAGTGGTTTGCGTGATATAGAATCTGCTAGAATATTAGCTATCTTTGGCAATTCTATTACTACTGATCATATATCGCCAGCCGGAAACATTGGTAAAACAAGCCCTGCTGCTAAATATTTAACTGAGCAGGGTATTTTACCGGTAGATTTTAATTCTTATGGTTCACGGCGTGGCAATCATCAAGTAATGATGCGAGGTACTTTTGCCAATAATAGGATTAAGAATGCTATGTGTCCTGGAATTGATGGGGGAATAACGATCAACCAACTAGATGGTCAACAAATGAGTATTTATGATGCAGCTCAGGATTATAAGGCTCATTCTATCCCTTTAGTAATTTTCGCAGGTAAAGAATATGGTTCTGGTTCTTCGAGAGATTGGGCAGCAAAAGGTACTAGTTTACTAGGAGTAAAAGCGGTGATTGCTGAAAGTTTTGAAAGAATTCATCGGTCAAATTTAGTTGGTATGGGTGTTTTACCGCTTGCTCTCACTTCTACTACGGTAAGTGATTTAAAACTTGATGGTTCTGAATATATCACAATTACAGGTTTAGGTGAAAAAATATACTCAAATGATTTGGAGAATTGGAACGTAAAACAAGGGGTGAGTGAGCGGAGCGTACATGAAGTACGTGAGCACACGAATGCCCCGAAGTTTTGCGGAGCCAATTCTTCAAATCATTTGAGTATACAGCCTTATCAACAACTCAGTTGTGTTATAGCGAGAAAAAGTGGTATAATTGAAATTATCGAAGTAATATTACAAGTTTTTACAGATAATGAGATAGATTATATAAAATATGGTAGTATAATGCACTTAGTGGTTAAGAATTTTAGTAGACTTACCTAAATTGTCATTGCGAGGAGCAGCTTTGCTTCGTTCCTACGGTCTCCTCGTAATAACGTTAGATAAACTAATTTTAAAGAGATGAAAATGGATAAAGAAATTAAAAAATATATATCAGCAGGAAGAACTAATCTCGTAGTAATTTATATATTATTTTTGTGTGGAATAGTTGCACCGTTATTACCTATTATTGGAGCAGTTTTTTCCTATATTAATAAGGATATTAAAAATAAATATTTAGCCAGTCATTATATTTTTATATGGCGTACTTTCTGGATGGGATTTGTGGGTATGATGATATCTATGATAACTACCATAATACTAATTGGCCCTGTATTGTATCTATGCTTATTGGTGTGGTTTATATTAAGGATTGCTATGGGTTTCAAATATTTATTAAATGGCACAGAGCATCCGAATTACATGACTTACTGGCTCAAATAAATGGAGATAAAATAGAATGGATATGGAAACTCTACTCGGCAAGCAAACTGCCTATATAGATTTGTACGACAATAGTTTACTGTGCCCAATTAGTCGTAAATTTGCTAGAGAGCAATTACAGATAGTAGGTGCTTTGCCTTTCCATGGCTTTGACATTTGGAATTGTTATGAGGTCTCTTGGCTAAGCAAAACTGGTAAACCTGAGGTAAGGATATTGGAGTTTGTGGTGAGTAGCGATTCGCCTAATATTGTAGAATCAAAATCACTAAAGCTTTAC
Organism: Rickettsia sp.; assembly: GCA_023269695.1. Taxonomy (GTDB): domain Bacteria; phylum Pseudomonadota; class Alphaproteobacteria; order Rickettsiales; family Rickettsiaceae; genus Tisiphia. The sequence continues at coordinate 7,154 of JAHFPS010000013.1, read as the reverse complement.
TTAAATTCTTTTAATAATACTAAGTTTGAAAGTTCAGAGCAAGTAAAAGAATTAATTACCAGGGATTTAAGTTTAATATTTGAGTCAGCTGTAATAGTCTCCCTAAAAGATTTAGAATCGTATGATGGTACTAGGCTGCAATCTTTTTCAGGCATAAATCTCGATAGGTTAGAGGTAACAATTACTAGTTTTGAAGTTAGCCAGAATTTGCCAAAATTATTGGAAGATAATATGCAGATAGTGGATGAGGTACTATATTCTAATTTGCTAAAATCGAATTGTTTGGTTACTAACCAACCAGATTGGGCATCAGTACAGATTAGTTATCGAGGCAGAAAAATTGACCATAGTTCGTTATTAAAATATTTGGTGTCATTTCGTAATCATAATGAGTTTCATGAACAATGTGTTGAGCGTATTTTTTGTGATATTAGTAAGTTTTGTGTTCCCGATGAATTAACTGTTTATGCAAGATATACAAGACGTGGGGGTATAGATATTAACCCTATACGGTCTAGTAGCAAGCTAGATATTACAAAACTTAACAATTTAAGACAAATTCGACAATAATTACTTAGTGCTAACATTAATTTGTTGTATATTGCCTAATCGTCATTGCGAGGAGCCGCTTTGCGGCGACGAAGCAATCCATAAAAGTGATTAGAAATGGATTGCCACGACCACTACGTGGTCTCGCAATGACGCCTTGGGTTGCATACACGTCATTGCGAGGAGCCGATTTGTGGCGACGAAGCAATTGTAAGATGTCATTCCCGCGTAGGCGGGAATCTAGATCCCTGCTTTCGCAGGGATGACACAAAAATGGATGGCCACGACCACTTCGTGGTCTCGCAATGACGAGTTATAAGTGCATAGTCATTGCGAGTTATTTGAATAGATTTAATTATCTCCTGTACTGAAACGAGTTCAGGAGACTTGAGAGTGTTAGATGTTTGAGCAATTACTTGGTTTCTCTTCCATATATTTTATTATGCAAGGGATGGTAGTAACGCTGAAATACAGCATAGTTTCGGTGTTATTAGGATTGATTATCGGTACTTTACTAGCAATTTGTAAGGTAAGTAAAAGTTATGCCTTAAGGCTATTTGCTGATTTTTATACATCGATTTTTCGTGGCACTCCGTTGCTTATCCAACTTAGCATAATTTATTTTGGTTTGCCTGGTTTAATTGGTATTAAGCTTGGGGTCTTTGCTGCAGGCACCATAGCTTTTTCATTAAATTCAGGGGCATATGTTTCGGAAATAATTAGAGCTGGAATTAATGCTGTTGATAAGGGGCAGATTGAAGCTGCTAAAGCGTTAGGCATACCCGAGAGATTAATGATCAAAGATATCATCTTGCCGCAAGCCATAAGAAATATTTTACCTTCATTAGTTAATGAGCTTATTAACTTAATCAAAGAGTCAGCGATTATATCAATGATTGGTGAAATGGATTTAATGCGGAGAGCTCAGGTAGTATCGGTTGAACATTATACTTATTTTACTCCTCTGTTAATAGCAGGACTTTGTTATTATGTTATGGTGATAATTATCAATAATTTAGCCAAAATTCTTGAGAAAAAACTGGCAATTGGAGTTGAATAGGATTTGTTTATATGTACCTAAGTGAAATATGCATCAAGCGTCCAGTCTTTGCAACAGTTATGAGTCTAGTAATTGTTATTTTAGGGGCTGTATTTTTTACTAAACTACAAATTAGGGGTATTCCCGATATTTCGTTTCCTGTAATAACAGTGTCTGCACATTATCCTGGGGCAGATGCTCTTTATATGGAAAAAGAGATCACCACTCGTATTGAAAAAGCCCTAAAAACTATAAAAAATCTTGATTCTATCACTTCCCAAAGCTCGACAAGTAGTAGCCATATCACTTTAACATTTTTATCATCGGCTAATATCGAAGTATCCTTAAACGATGTTCGATCTAAAATTGCTGAGATAAGTCGTATATTTCCAAAAGATATGGAAACACCTCGTATTAGTAAGCAAGATGGCAATAATTTTCCTAGTTTGTTCTTAAGTATTAGTAGTGATGTATATAATGATTTGCAATTAACCCAAATTGTTCAAGAGAACGTTAAAAGCATTTTAGAAAAACTTGAAACAATAGGTCAGGTTAAAGTTCATGGTGGTAAATATTATTCTATGCGGATAGAACCAGATCCGGTAAAATTATATCAGCATAAAATGTCGGTGTTAGAAATTGAAAATGCTATAAAAAAACAAAATATCTATTATCCGGCGGGAACTATTAAAACAGCTACTCGTGATTTTACTGTAAGATTAGATGGTTCTTTAAGTAAACCGGAACAATTTGAACAAATTATATTAAAAGTAAAAGATGCTAGTATATTAAGGTTACAAGATATTGCTAAAATATATTTAGGTCCTCCAGAAGATGATGTAATTTTTAGATGTAATGGCAAAAATTCGGTAGCACTTGGTCTTATAAAACAATCACAGGCAAACATACTTGATTTATCTAAAGAAGTTAGATCGTCACTAGATAAAATTAAAAAGAATCTACCTAAGGGTATAACAATTGATATAGCCTATGATGATTCGATTCCAGTTAATGCTTCAATCAAATCAGTGTTCTTCACTATCGCTGAAGCATTAATTTTAGTTATAATAGTAGTATATTTATTTCTGGCATCAGTAAGAATCACTCTGATACCACTTGTAACCATTCCAGTATCGCTGATTGGTACATTTATTGTCATGTATTATTTAGGATTTTCTATCAACATATTTACCCTTTTAGCAATGATACTGGCTATTGGTTTGGTGGTAGATGATGCAATAGTAATGCTGGAAAACGTTTTTAGATATAATGAAATGGGGCATTCTGCTATGGAATCTGCCATCCTTGCATCTAAGGAAATTGGTTTTGCCATTATAGCAATGACTATAACACTTGCCTCAGTATTCTTACCAATAGGTTTTATTGATGGATTTATGGGGAAGTTATTCATTGAATTTGCTTGGACCTTAGCATTTTGTGTGTTAGTTTCTGGTTTTGTCGCTTTAACTCTGACGCCCATGATGGCAAGTCGCATGGTCGGCAAAAATGATCGACCACCCTTAGGGTTTTTAGTTAAATTTGATCAGTTTATTAAATTAGTTCAAAACAAGTATTTGTCCTATTTAAATCTTGCTTTTGATCATAAAAAGCTATTCTCACTTATTATTGCAATATCTTTAGTGGTGCTAGTTGTTAGTTTTATCTTTGTCCCAAAGGTTTTTATTCCTCAGGAAGATGATGGTTTTTTTCGGCTTTCCTTCTTTGGTTCTCAAGGTTCTAATAGTGAACAATTAGAAAAAGCAATAGTAGAAGTTGAGAAAATACTCAGTTCTTACAAAGATATAGTAGGTTATTTGACAGTAATTTATCAGGGAGGTGGTAGTGGCTTTGTCTCTCTTAAAGACTGGAAGACAAGGTCAATGTCACAAAAAACTATAGTAAATTTGCTTAATCAGCAATTTCAACAAATAGTTGGAATATCGATTTTTGCAATGGAACCACGCTCAATGGTTAGCGGTAATGCTAGCAGCCCTGTGGAATTTACTTTGCAATCCTCGCTTGAATATGAGCAGCTAGATCAAATATCGCAGAAATTCGTTAATAGCATGAAAAAAAATCCAATTTTTATGAATATTGATAGTGATTTAGATTCCTCCATGCCGACGATTGACGTAATTGTTAACCGAGATAAAGCTTACCTTTATGGGGTGAGTTTAGAAAATATAGGGTTAACATTGCAATATCTGCTTGCCGGAAAGCAAGTTGGTGATTTCAGAATGGGCAATGAACTATATGATATAACTATGCAGTATAATTTAAAACATCGTAGTAATATCGATCACTTTAGTAAGATACTGATACCCACTAATAAACCAACTGATAATTTGTTGCCATTAAGTGTCGTGGCTAATATAGTTGAGAAAATATCTATCAAATATTATAACCATTATAATAATGCTAGATCAGTAACCATCTCGGCAGATTTGGCACCAAACCAGAAAATTACCGATGCAATAAAACAAGTGAATAACATAGCTAATGAATTATTGGATAGTAATACAACTATCCTAGAATATATTGGAGAGATTAAGCAAAAGGCTGAATCAGAAGGTAATATGACTATTACCTTCCTATTTGCTTTGTTGTTTATTTATTTAGTGCTTTCAGCACAATTTGAAAGTTTTACTGACCCGATATTAATACTTATTGCTGTACCATTCTCAATTACTGGCGGTGTATTAACACTCTGGATATTTGGTAATACGCTTAATATGTATAGCAATATTGGCTTAATCACTTTAATTGGTTTGATCACAAAAAATTCTATTATGATCGTAGAATTTACTAATAACTTAAGAAGCCAAGGATTAAATATTAGAGAAGCTGTAACTAAAGCCTGTAACTTAAGGCTTAGACCAATTCTAATGACCACTCTAGCAACCATTTTTGGGGCAATGTCATTAGTCATTGCCTCAGGAGCGGGAGCAGAAGCACAAAAATCTATCGGTCTGGTAATAGTTGGTGGTATGACTATTGGAACTCTATTTACTATATTTGTTATTCCAGTTTTATATCAAAGTTTTAAAAGGGAGAGCAACTTAAAAATTCTATCAACAGAACCAGTGAGATAATGTCAGAACCATAAGTTTATTTTTTTATGTATTGTTATAAATTTTTATTTGTTATAATATTAAATTTATGATAATTTAATATTAGCAAGAAACTTTAAATTAAGTTATGGAGGTTATTATGAACACAAATCAAACTGGACAAAATAAAGTTCTTTGTCTTTCGGGTGGTGGAGTAAAAGGAATAGCTGAGTTAGTCGTACTACAGAAAATAGAAGAAATAACCCAGCAACCCATATCTAAATTATTTAATATTATTTCTGGTACTAGTGTTGGTGGGTTAATTGCTGCTTTGTTAACAATTCCTAAAGAAGAAGGATCAACAGAACCTCGTTATTCAGCCAAAGAAGCTTTAGAATTATTTGAAAACACTGCTCCTGAAATCTTCCCTAAAAGTTGGTTTAACTGGGGAATAATAAAACATAAATATAGCCAAGAACCTTTGGAAAAAATGTTAGAAAAACATTTAGGGGATAGCAGATTGGATGATAGTCTGTGCCGTCTTATTATACCAGTGACTGATTTGAATGGAGAGAAAAATAGTACTAAGATCTTTGATAGTGAAGATAAGCATAGCATACATGTTAGAATAAAGGACGTGCTTGTTGCAACTACCGCAGCACCGACCTATTTTAAAGCGGTTATTAATGAGGAGGCAGTACAAGATTATGATTATGCTGCGGGCAAACCTTATGCTTTTGTGGATGGTGGTCTTGGGGCTAATCGCCCAGCTGCCATGGTACTACAAGCACTTAAAAAAGGTCATACTTATCATGAACAAGCAGACATTATGGAACACACTATGATTTGTTCTATTAATTTTGGTACAGATAGTCAAACAAAAGCCCAAATACCGTCAGCTAATTTTGATGGAGCATTAGGATGGTTGCTTAACGGTTTAGTTGACTTGCTCATGAAAAATGATGAAGAAGGTGATGCAAGTGAGGTTAGGTTAGATCTAACAGGTGAAGGACAAAATACAGAAATATCTCTTCCTATTACCAAAGAATGTAAAAACTTAGATGATTCTAGTCAGAATAATATAGCAAAATTAAAGATAATCGCTGAACAATATCTAGAAAATAATTCTAAGTTGATACAAGATCTATGTGATAGATTAATGGCTGATTACAAAGCTGGTCTTGAGGAACCTGAAGTTTTAAACTCAGACTTAAATCCAAATGCAATGGTAGCTGATGAGATTAATGATGAAGGATATGAAAGTAATGATAACAATTCCGATGTAGTGGAAGCTACTATAGAACGTACAGTTTCAGCAACGGTAAGTGCTGAGCTAGAGTCTGCTAGTACTCTATCAGAAGTTAATAAAGAGATAGACCTTACTGCGGCAAAACCTACAACAGTAGAAAAGTTACAAAAAGCTATTCAGTGGATTAAACATAACCATGAAAATGCATCAGAATATTTACAATATTTGGAGTATTTAGAGCATGTTAAATATCCTACTGTAGAGTTAGATATTGCTGAAATTAAATCATTACCTGAAGAAGTACAAGTGGCTGTTCAGTGGATTGTCAGTTTAAATGCAGAGAGTCGTTCAGGTGTATTAGAAGGTATTAAGTCATTAATTACTGCATCTCATGAGGATATCCATGCTACCTCTTGTGTTCAAGAAATGATGGAACTTGAAGGGCTAGAGTCCCAGTACGAACAGATCTTAGTCGACTGTGCCTAATGAAAGACTAGGTTGCTGTGGACATTTTTCTTTAGTGGATAGGCACTGTCCAAAAAACTGTGTAAATTTCCAAAATAGGTCATTAAATTTTGTTAAGCCTATCTTCAAATTTAATCATTAAATGAGCCATAGCTTCATTCCAGTTTGGAATAGGCATAGTCCATTTTTTGGTCATATTCAATTGTCATATAAGCTTTTAAAAACAGCATTATCATTAGGGAAAACACGCTTATTATTTGTTACTTTACGCAATTGACTATTAACAGATTCAACTGAATTAGTGGTATAAATTACCTGTCTAATTGCCTCTGGATATCCTAGAAAAATCATTAAATTATCCCAGTGATTATACCATGATTTGGCAATTTGCGGATATTGTTTATTCCATTTTGCTTCAAAAGATACTATCGGATATATCTCTTCTAAGGGTCTGCTCTGCCAAGCTTTTACATCATCCATTACATCATCAGTGATTTGACTGATTAAGCTCTCACTTATTTCAACACTATACAACTCTTGTAATTGAATCTTAATATCAGATACACTCATACCTTTAGCGTATAAGGATAGCACTTTGTCATCAAAACCATCAAAACGTTTTTGCCTTTTCGGTAGTATTGCTGGTTCAAAGGTACTATGCCTATCTCGTGGTACTTCTATTACTTAGAGCTTGTCCGCAAACTAAGTAATAGAAGAAAATAACCTGCGAAGAAGTAATCGACTCATAGCCAAAAAAATTATGTTTTCACTAGAATCAGTAAGAAAATCATATTCCTTGGAA
>JAHFPS010000078.1 GCA_023269695.1 Rickettsia sp. | reverse complement strand
CTTACCAAGGATGTTAGACGGAAATTAGGTCGGAATGATGATCCTAGTGCTTGTATAATAGATAGTCAGTCTGTAAAGACAACAGAAAAAGGGGGGCTAAAGGTTATGATGGAGCTAAGAACATCAAAGGCAGAAAGAGGCATATCATTACTGATACACAAGGCTTTGTATTAGGTTGTTATGTCGGTTCTGCGAATGAGAATGATCGATACGGAGCTACAGTGGTACTCAGTAACATGCAAAAAAAGTACACTACTATTAAAAAAATGTGGGCTGATATGGGGTATCAGTCTAAAGATTTAAAGGGTCTCATTAAGGAAAAGTATAACATAGATTTAGAAATTGTTAAACGACCACCGTGTAGATTGTGGGTACCAGAAAACACCCCATCAGAACTATTACCAACAATAGAAGTTGGATTTAAAGTACAACCAAGGCGATGGGTTGTTGAAAGAACATTTGCCTGGATAAATAGAAATAGAAGGCTCTCCAAGGAATATGATTTTCTTACTAATTCTAGTGAAAACATAATTTTTTTGGCTATGAGAGGCCTAATGTTTTTCTATGACTTTTAAATCACCCTGACCTATTATACATATATTTCAAGTTGACAGTTTAATATTATCTGATTATAATAGAGGACTGTTATTTCGTATTGGATATGAATTTATGAAGCGTACATTTCAACCTAGCAATTTAGTAAGAAAAAGAAGGCATGGGTTTAAGGCAAGAATGGCAACTGTCGGTGGTAGAGAGATTTTAAGGAAGCGTCGAGCAAAAGGCAGAAAAAAGTTATCAGCGTAGTCGGTGCTTATTTTATCCCTAAAAAACCAGAAAGAATTTGACCTAGTTAATAAGTTAGGAAAAAAGTTCCACAGCCCTTACTGTATTAGCATAATAGCTAAAAATTTTACTAAACTTCATCAAACACAGTTATGTAAAAAATCTAGTGAGATTCTAGATAACTCGTCAAATATAGTACTTTTTGGCATGAAAGTCGGAAGAAAGTTAGGAAATGCTGTTATTCGTAATAAAATCAAAAGACGCATCAGACATTTAGTTAGGCTTCTAAGCCAAGTGCCACAATTCAAACAAAATAGTTGGGCAACGATAATTATCCCTAAGAAAGGTTTCGAGAAAATTGAGTTTGCGACTTTATTAAGTGAGTTATATAGCTTGTTCGTTAAAAATGCTAAAAATTAAAACCAATTCTTTGCAAACTTTAGATGGATGGGTTTTATGAGCAGCAGGAAAGATTATATTGTGCCTTTCTTGTCACAAATTACCCCGAAATACTATTGCCTAATACTTATAATAGTTTTTTAAGTAGGCTGAAGGAAAATATTATGCTATATACCTAATATCAGGTGACCTAAGTGGAATTTGAAAATTATTTGTGTTTCACGGGTATTTATTTGAGAACCTATAAAGGGATTCTTGATTTATTAATTTTAAGGAGAAATATATATGAAAAAATTATTATTAATCGCCGCTACAAGTACGGCTCTTTTGACCTCTGCTGCATCATTTGCTGAAACAGGGGGGTTTTATCTTAAAGCTGAAGGCGGGGCAACTAAGTTGAATGCGATGGAATTTAAGAATGATAGTGATAAAGAAGGTGTTAAATATAAATCCATTAATTCTGGTATTTTTGGTGTTGGTGCCGGTTATTATATCATGGATAATGTTAGAACAGAGCTGACACTTAACTTCCTCCTCCCCGAACCAGAATTTAAATGTTCTGCTACATTAGATAAAGACAGATCTGCAGAATATAAAATTAAAGAAAATGCAAAATCATTATTGCTTAGTGGTTATGTTGATTTATATGATGCAGGTATTGTTAAGTTTTTTGCCGGAGCTGGCGTTGGTATGGCTCAGTTGCAACAGGAAGCAACTGGTACTGAGACAATTGCCGGTCAGACGAAGCCATTAGAGGCTGAATCCTTTAAAACTGCTAATAATTTTGCTTATCAATTGACTGCTGGTGCTTCATTTAATTTGGTTGATGGCGTGAGACTAGATTTTGCCTATAGTTGGAGAGACTATGGAGAAACAAGCGATAAAATTAAGGAGACTAAGGAGACTAAAGGCACTAAGAAGAAGACAGGTAAAGCCGTCTTCAGAGGTCATAATTTGATGGCTGGTATAAGATTTGATCTCTAATAATCAATAGCTTATCAATTCATTATTTTTATTCTACAAAAGAAGGGGGCTTTTTAGCCCTCTTCTTTTTTGTGTTTTTTCAGTCTTTGACAAAAAAAATATAGTTAATATGTAATTAAATCTTGCGTACAAAACTAAAAATTTGTTAGAATTTAATTGAAAGTCTATTAAATTTTCTTTACTTATAATTAGGAGCAAGCATATGAAAAAATTGTTTTTAATTGCCGCTACAAGTACAGCTCTTTTGACTTCTACTGTATCATTTGCTGATGTAGGGCAGTTTTATATTAAAGCCGAAGGTGGTGTAAGTAAGTTGAATGCTATAAAATGGGAGTATGCTAACGTTAGTTTAAAGTTGAATTCTTCTGTTTCTGGTATTTTTGGTTTTGGTGTTGGTTATTATCTAATGGATAATGTTAGAACAGAGCTAACACTTTATTCCCTTGTAAACCCAGAATATAGAGGGTCTTTTAGTGGATTGTTTATTTTTCAGAAGCCTAAATTTAATAAATATTTTTCTTATATTAAGTTTAAAGAATATAAAATATCTGAAGCAACAGAAATTAAAGGAAACGTTAAATCATTATTGCTTAGTGGTTATGTTGATTTATATAATGCAGGTGTTTTTAATCTCTTTGCCGGGGCTGGTGTTGGTATGGCAAAAGTGCAAGAGAAAAGAACTTGTACTGTAACTGCAACTAATGAGAAAGGTAAGTCTGAAACAATGGTACTTTCTATATCCACTAAGAATGCTAATAATTTTGCTTATCAGTTGACTGCTGGGATTTCTTTTAATTTGGCTAATCGTACAAAATTAGATCTTACCTATAGTTGGAGAGATTATGGACAAACAAGCTCTAAAGGTAAGGATCAGGATGATCCCAAATTATATAAAAGTGCCTACAAAGGTCATAATTTTATGGCTGGTATAAGATTTGATATCTAATAATTAATAGTTTATCGATTCATTATTTTGTTCTATATAGAAGGGGCCTTTATTAGCCCCTCTTTTTGTTATTTGCCTGGTTATTTAACAAAATAAGCTGGCTAATAACTCTAATTTATAGTAAGTTATAAATAAAAAAATAGGATTATGAGAAACTTATTATTACTAACGATCATCAGCATTTCACTCTTATTTTCTGCTTCCTCTTGGGCTATTGAAAATCAATTTTATTTGAAAGCTGAAGTTGGAGCAAATAAAATGAATAAGATTAAGTTAAAGGATAAAAAATTAAAGCAGAATATCGCTGCTATTGTTGGCGGAGGTGTCGGTTATTATGTTCTAGATAATGTTAGAGCTGATCTTATGCTTAACTTCTTTGCTAATCAGCAATCAAAGCATTCTTTTGCCGGGACAGACTCAAAAATTAAGCCCCAAATTACTACTTTAGTGCTTAGTGGTTATATTGATATTTTGGATATAAGTATTTGTGAATTTTTTATTGGTGCTGGGGCTGGAGTTGGTCAACTAAAAAACAAAATTATTACTAATAATAAGCTTGGCACTTCAGTTTCTACTAATAAAAAAAATAATCTAGTTTATCACCTTACTTTTGGTGTTGCTGCCAAGTTAGCACCTATAGTGAAAATTGAGGTAGCTTATATTTGGAAAGATCTTGGTAGTAGCAAAAAGATAAAAAATCATGTTAAGTCATTGCCATATAAAGGTCATAATGTAACGCTTGGCATAAGGCTTGATGTATAATATTATTTTTGGAGCCGCCCGTTGCGAAGGTAATGTTATTTCCGAAGCATCTATGGCCCTAATCTTGGATTGTTTTGTCGGTACTTGCGACTCCTTGCAATGACGAATGACGGAAGTACTTTACCCATAAGTCATTACGAAGAGCTGCTTTAGACCTTGTCCGCAAACTAAAATTAAGGTATGATAGAGTTGAATAAAGTATTATTAGCAAGAAGTATAAAAGAATGAGCAGAAAAAATTATCCAACAGATTTAACAGATGAAGAATGGTCAAGG
>JAHFPS010000012.1 GCA_023269695.1 Rickettsia sp. | reverse complement strand
TTTGAAGCACCAGTTTTCGCTAACATATCCCACATAATCGGTATCGCTATGCCATTGTGACAAATTGATAATACTAAAATATTTATGTCAAGTTTGCCGAACTTCCAGTTAGTACGATCAAGTGCTAACAACCATTTTTCTGATTCAATCCCGGATAATGATATTAACAATTTAGCCAGTGCAGTATAGCTAAAATTAAACCCAGAGAAGAATCTTTGTAACTTGCGATAGCGAGAATGATTGCTGCCTTTACCTTCAATTACTAAGGCAAGTTGAGTTAGATTAACATCTCTAACATAAAATAATCCTGTTATTAGCTGTTCTATTAATTTTATGCTTGCAAAACTGTTAAAAAAGTAGTTCCCTAATACTTGTGATAACGCTGTAATCATTCTTCTACTCCTTAAGTCTTGTAACATAAGTAATAGACAGTTGGTTGGGCGTTATCTACTATCTTTTCCTCTCCTTAATCTTTTTGTCATGTACTGAGGACTAATCCACTGATCGGCAACTTTACAAAAATCATCGACAAAACAAAATAATGCGGTAATATCTTTCTTCATGGGGATACTCTTGTTTTTTTTTGCTAAAAACTTATATAGAGTATCTTCTATCTCTTGTAAATACTTACCTTGATACCTTTCTTAATCCAGAATTCGGGTTTAAACATCGAAAGGATATTGAAGATAGTTAAAATTTCCTTCACAAAACCTAATGCGTAGAGTCAATATACGCCAATTCTGGGTAATTCTTATCTCGAATTCGCATAACATTATACTCCAGCATTGTAAATTGCACCCTGTGGTAAGGGGATTGTATAAATTATTTGACTAGAGAAGTGTTTGTTGATATAAGTTCTACAGGTGATGGGGCGTAGCCAAGTGGTAAGGCAACGGTTTTTGGTATCGTCATTCGGTGGTTCGAATCCATCCGCCCCAGCCATTCGGGACAATTTGCTACTTTTTGCAATTCTGTGAATGGAAAAGCCAGAACGTAATGCAGGTTACAGCCCTCGAGTGTTAGGTTCGAAAATATAAAATTTAATAATTCCCTATAGTTACCTTCATCCTCAGAGGTTATGGCTATTTTAGTGAAAGGATGTTGTGTGCCTAAATAAAAGCTTAGTGTAGCTTTAGAAAATGTTATAATTTCAGTGCCGTTGGCAGTTATTATGTGCAACTCTGCTTTATCTACCTGATTCGGTATAAAAATCTTCTCGCCCAAATGGAATTTAGCAATATCCGGTAAATGATCACTATTACTAGCGTAAACATTTCGCATAATTTTTTTAAGATTTTCGATATCTTTTGACTTGTTAAATTTGACAGTAATTTTTCTCATATAATCCCCTGTAGTATCTGTATTTCAAGGGAGTTATTATATCATAAAAAATTACAATTTGCATCATATTTTGTGGTATTTTTACCTCATATTTTCACTAATATAAATTAGTATATTTTAAGGTTATAGGTTAAAATTATAAAACAATTTTTATAAAAATAATACTTGCAATATTAATTATCTTTGATATAATGCACGTCACAAAATAAAAAGCCGTTTGATACGGCGTAATGACTGTAAATAAAGTAGCCCCTTCCATTAAAACCATTAATTTAAATTAGGTAATAACAATGACAGTAGATTTTAGTAGAGATGTAAAAGATAACAACTACTTATTTCTTAATTTTAAGGAAGAAGTTATAGAGAATTTCGATGAATTAGCTAATTTTCTAAATAGCAATTTAAATATTACTAAACTTAGTTTAGGAAATTGTAGCATTGATAAGAACAATATTGGATCATTAGTAAATTCAATAAAACATAGTAATGTTACTGACCTTGATATACAGAATAATGAATTAGATGTTGATGGTATAGCTGTACTTTTTAACAGCAACATTCCCTTTACTAATCTTAATCTACAGAACAATAACATAGGATACATAGAACGTACAAAACAAGGAACACCAGGATTATCAGGAGGAGGATAAGAACCAGGAGTAGTAGCTAATTATTTGAAAAATAATTCAACCATTAGTAGTATTAATCTATCACTTAATTTCTTATATGGGGTTAGAGGAGTAGGGCTTATAGCTAAAATTTTGGAGATCAATAAGGCACTTACTAGTATTAATTTATCATCAAATAGGTTAGGAACTGAAGAAATAGAGCTTATAGCTAAAGCTTTGGAAAGCAATTATACAATTACTAGTATTAAGGGGCTAGATAAACGTTTGAATGCTACTGTAGATATAGACATGAAGCTGCAACGTAATAAAATAATAAAAGATATTAGCGAATCATTTAAGTCAATTACATCTAAAATAACCCTAGACACTGGGCATTCCGTTACTTTCTTTTGACACAGAAGGCAGTGAACAAAATAGTTTATTGAATATGCTCAAGGAGTATCAGAATACATATGATGTATTACCTGCGTTGGAGTATATTATTGCCCAATCTATGTATCAAAACACAGTTCATGTTTATCAAAATGAAACAAAAGAGACAGAGCTATTATCGTTTACTGCCAGATCAGAGGCTCTAATAAAGGTTACACAAGCAGTATTGAAACGTTTAGAATTCACGGAAGAAAATATTAATAAATTTAACTCTAAGATAGCAGGCATTATCGATAGAGCGAAAGAAATGTTTTCACTAGAGCTGGATATATTGAATCATAATATGCTTGAGGCAGGCGAGATTAATACTCAAATTAATGAATTTAATTTTATAGATATCATGAGAATTGCAGTATTGTGTGAAACAAAGGATGAATCGCAAAATAACCAACAATTAGCTAGCTTGTATCAAGAACATCCTAAGCTTAAGATGGCCAGGAGCTATTTTAAGCGATATCCTTAATAGCTTTATTACTAACCCCTCTCAAACCATTCCCTATAATATTGCACTACAACTCGTACAGCACGCCAAGGGAAATACTTTTAAACAAGATAATCCTAAAATACAATATTTATTAAATAAATTCTCTGAACTACAAAGTAATGCTCTATATTCTGAATTAAAAGAAGATGAAACAGATATTGTAGAATCATTATTATCCATCGTTGATTTAGTGTCGGTAGTAAAGTTAGCATCAGATAATAATCAGGTAGATATTATCATGAAACTAGTCAAATTAAAACCTACTTTATTAACAGAATTAGCTAAAATAGAAAGTGATGAAGTGATAAAACAATTGCTGACAGTTCAACAATTTATGTTGCTTACAGATGATAATGGTAATAATTTATTGCATCTTGCTTGTAAAAATAATAACAATCAATTAGCAAGCCGTATTTTAGAAAAAGGTCATATTGATGTTAATCAACAAAATAATGAAGGTAAAACAGCTCTGAATATATTGCAAAAAAGCACATTAGAATCTGAGAAAAAAGCAAGCCTTGAGGCTCTTTTAGAACAGTTTTCTGATACTCATCTATCAGATACTAGCAGACATACGCCAAGCGACTTAGCTGCATACGATCCAATGACACCGGATTTGATGGGGGATAATTCGCATACAGATTAACTGGCTGTATATCGTATGGAACTAAAATAGCGTAACTATTTAAGTTACAGAAATATGTTATATTTTGGTTTTGCAACGTCATTGTTAACTTGACATACGGCTCATTTATTAGATAGATGAGATGGTTGAAATAATTGGGGATACCAAAAGTTATCAACATTTGTTGATATAATACTTGACTAAATTAGTAGGATATTGTAAGATAGTGTTATAATGGTGGAGTTGTTTGTATGCAATTGACTACAAAAGGGCGATATGCAGTGATGGCAATCTTAGAAATTGCGTCACAAATGTCGGATATGCCTGTTACCTTGGCTGAAATTTCAGCAAAACAACATATACCGGTTAATTATTTGGAGCAAATTTTTGCAAAACTTAAGAAAGCTAACATAGTTAGATCAGCGAAAGGTCCAAAAGGTGGTTACATCATTAATGAGAAATTAGATAATATCAAGATTACTAATATTATTGATGCGGTAGATGAGAATATTGAAATGACCAGATGTTCAAGAAAATCTGGAAGTAGTTGCGTACCTAATAAAGTGCAATGTAACGCTCATCATTTATGGTTGGGTTTAAGTCAGCATATCAGAAACTATTTTGACACCATCTCTATAGCTGATATGCTTTAGGTACATAGCTAACCCGATTAACATTACTCCGTCATTGCGAGGAGGCATAAGCCGACGAAGCAATCCATAAAAGTAACCAGAAATGGATTGCCACTACACTCACGTGGTCTCGCAATGACGTGTGTACCAATAACTTGTCATTGCGAGGAGCTACTTTAGTAGCGACAAAGCAATCCAAAAAATGACCAGAGATGGATTGCTTCGTTGGCTTACGCCTTCCTCGCAATGACGGAGTAATGCTAGTCGGGTTAGCAAAACAACTAGTTAAACTAAACTTCCATATACTAAACTAATATAAAAATTATTTTTTACAACTTTTATATTAGTGGGCTGATAAATTATGTTATATTTAGATCATAATGCTACTACTAACATCCATCCTAAGGTTAAGGAACTGATGGAGAATCTGATGGAAGAGACCTATTATAATCCGTCTTCTATTCACACGAAGGGGCGTTATGCTCGGAGTTTAGTGGAAATAGCTAGGCAGCAGGTTGCGAAATCTGTTGGTGTTGATATAAATTCTAGAGAATATCAGGTGATTTTTACTTCCTCTGGCACAGAGAGTAATAATTTGCTGATGAATAATTATTATGATGGAGAAATTTTTGTTTCTGGTATAGAGCATTTATCGATCTTTGATCACACTAAATATCGAGATAATATTAAAATTATCCGCGTTGATAGTGATGGCATTGTTGATATTGACCATTTAGAACAATTATTATTGGCAAGTCTAGCTAGTAAAAAGCTAGTTTCCGTGATGCTGGCTAATAATGAAAGCGGTGTTGTGCAAAATATACCACAGCTAGTTAAAGTTGCCAAAAAATATGGGGCGATATTTCATAGTGATTGCGTGCAAGCAGTTGGTAAAATATCGGTCAATATTAAAGAGTTAGCAGTTGATTTTGCTACTATATCGGCTCACAAATTAGGAGGAGTACAGGGAAGTAGTGCTTTGATCGTCAAGGCAGGACATACGCTTAAAGCGATGATGATTGGTGGAGGGCAAGAGAGAAATATCCGCTCAGGTACAGAAAATGTACTAGCAATCGCTTCGTTCGGGCTGGCATCATTAATAGCGACTAATGAGGTGGAAGATAGATATAAAAAAATGAAAAAATTACAGACATATTTGGAGAAAAATTTGCTCAACTATAAAAATGTTAAAATAGTGTCAAAAAACGTTGAAAGACTAACTAATACCACCTTGATGATTGTGTCCAAAACTGATGCACAAACCAAGTTGATAGCTTTTGATTTACGAGGTATAGCAGTTAGTTCTGGTTCTGCCTGTTCATCAGGGAAAGTTGGTAAGTCACATGTGTTATCTTCCATGGGATTTAGTGAGGATGATGCTAGGTCTTCGATTAGAGTAAGTTTTGATTATCAACAAACTATTGAAGATGTTGTGACATTTATTAAAGCGTTTGAAGAAGTATATTATCCACTTTTATGTCATTCCCGCGTAGGCGGGAATCTAGATCCCTGCGTTCGCAGGGATGACAGTAAGTTGAGTGGGGATGACACTAAGGAGTAACTAGTATGGATAAATTAGAAAAATTAAGACAAAAAGTAAAATTAAGTGGTAAATCACTGCCGATTTATATGGATTATCAATCGACAACTCCTATGGATCCAAGGGTCTTGGAATGTATGCTGCCATATTTTACCACTAAATTTGGTAATCCGCACTCTAGAAGTCATTCTTTTGGCTGGGAAGCCGAAGAGGCTGTGGAAAAGTCAAGAGAAAAGGTGGCGAGGCTTATTGGTGCCGATCCTAAAGAAATTATTTTTACTTCTGGTGCTACTGAATCTAATAATTTAGCGATAAAAGGTATTGCTAAATTCTATGGTAGTAAAAAAAATCACATAGTGACAGTGATAAGTGAGCATAAATGCGTTTTAGATGCCTGCCGGCATTTAGAGAATGAAGGGTTTAAGGTAACATATTTGCCAATTCAGCCAAGTGGTTTGATTGATTTACAACAATTAAGAAATGCCATAACCGATCAAACTATGCTGGTATCAGTAATGGCGGTAAATAATGAAATTGGTGTTATCCAACCAATTAAAGAAATTGGTAAAATTTGTCGGGAATTAGGTGTATTTTTTCATTCGGATATTGCCCAAGGATATGGTAAAATTCCTATAGATGTTAATGATTGTAACATTGATCTGGCAAGTATTTCCGGGCATAAAATTTATGGTCCCAAAGGTATTGGTGCTTTATATGTCAGGAAAAAACCCAGAGTACGATTAGTGCCAATTTTAAATGGTGGTGGGCAGGAAAGAGGCATGCGTTCCGGAACTCTACCAACTCCTTTAATTGTTGGACTTGGGGCAGCTAGCGAATTAGCTCTGTCTGAAATGTCAAAAGATGCTAAGCATGTAGAAGAGCTTTTTGATAGATTTTATAATAATATTACTAAACAAATAGCTGATGTTTATTTAAACGGTGATATGAATAAGAGATATAAGGGAAATTTAAATTTAAGTTTTGCTTATGTAGAAGGTGAGTCGATGATATTGGCTATTAAGGATTTAGCCGTTTCGTCTGGTTCGGCTTGTACCTCATCTTCGCTAGAACCGTCATATGTGTTAAGAGCTATGGGGGTTGACGAAGAAATGGCACATACATCGATTAGGTTTGGTATTGGTAGATTTACCACTAAAGAAGAAATAGATTATGCGGTAGAATTAATAAAGTCAAAAATTAACAAGTTAAGAGAACTAAGCCCTCTTTGGGAGATGGTTCAAGAGGGAGTTAATTTAAAGCAAATTAAGTGGGCGGTACACTGACAAATTTAATATTAGAGGCATAAAATGTCAAAATTAAATACACTATTTTCAATTTTAAATCAAGATATCCCATTTGGTAAATCATTAAATGCTTTGGGTCATATGTCCCTAGGGATGGGGCATAGATTTCCTGAAGGGAAGATGCCTGCTGTGGAAGTATATTTTGCAGATGGTGATTCAATACGTAAAGTAAGAGAGGAATGTCAATCCCGGTTAGGGTCTGTTTTTTCCGATTTTACGAATACCATGACTGAAGGTACAGCTGAAGAACAATTGAAAAGAACATCAGAAACCCCTGTAGAAAGTTTACAATATTATGGGATTACTATTTGTACAGATACTGATACAGTGGAAGAAATTAAGGCGATGCTAAAAGGAAATGGTAAAATTTTATCTGGATATAAACCATTCTATTCTACTCCTGAACAAAGAAAGTTTGAATTTATAGAGCAGTATATAGGTCAGAGCATCAGTTCTGCACCTCATAAAGTGTCAATTGTAGCAAGTAAACAGCTATCTCCTGCTAAATTAGTAAATTTAGTATCTATAGCTGCCATAGAAGTAGGGAGAAAAGCAGATACCTCCTCCTTGAAGTTACTAGAATTTAATGATGCTGGTGGGGGCAAGCATTCAGGGATATCATATCATCCGTTTACAATTTTAACTGCTAAAAACCAAAGCAAACTTGAAACAATGGCAGAAAAAATTTCTACCAAACAGGGTGTGGTTTCAATGTCATTCAAAGAAGAGGAATTTACTGTTCTTTCTTGTGCTTTTAGTTTAAAAGAACTGATAGAGGATTGTATAGATAGAAACAGCACCTCATTACTGAATAAAGAAATAACCGAAAGTGATTTTATTGCTACTGAAATCATAAGGGAATAAGCAAAAGTGGATGTAGTTACCCACAAATATTTTATTAAGGGTACCACCGTCATTGCGAGACCACGTGAGTGTAGTGGTACTCTCTTGGATTGCTTCGTTGCAGCAAAGATGCTCCTCGCTAATAGACGGTTAAGTATACTCGAATGATTTGGAGAATTGGATTTAAAAATGAGGGGCGAGTACACGCAGCGTACGTGAGTATGCGAGTCCCTGATATTTTCAAAAAACAATTCTTCAAAGCAGAAGAGTATAGAATAATTATTAATATAGGGAATAACATGGGCTATAGTTTAAAAGTACTGGATCATTACGAAAATCCGCGTAACGTGGGATCATTAGACAAAAATGATGCATATGTTGGGACAGGTCTTGTTGGAGCTCCTGCCTGTGGTGATGTAATGAAGCTACAAATTAAAGTTAGTAAAGATGGAATTATTACAGATGCAAAATTTAAAACATTTGGTTGTGGTTCTGCTATTGCTTCAAGCTCTTTAGTAACTGAATGGGTTAAGGGAAAATCTCTTGATGAGGCTGGTAGTATAAAAAATACTGAAATAGCCAAGGAATTGTCTTTGCCGCCAGTAAAACTCCATTGTTCTTTATTGGCAGAAGATGCCATAAAAGCGGCAATAGCTGATTATAAAACTAAAAAATCATAGTAACTATTATGAAAAATGTTATGTCATTGACTGATGCAGCAGCCCAGCAAATAAAAAGATTGATAGATAAACGCGATAAACCATCTTTTGGTATTAGGATTGGCGTAAAGTCTGGTGGCTGTTCCGGTCTATCTTATTATGTAGAATATGCCGATGTCAAAAATAAGTTTGATGAGGTGCTAGAAGATAAAGGTGTACGAATATTAATTGATCCAAAAGCTCTAATGTATCTTCTAGCAAGTGAAATGGATTATGTAGAAGACAAATTTAAATCGGGATTTACTTTTAATAATCCAAACGAAAAAGGCAGTTGTGGATGTGGGAAATCGTTTAATGTTTAAAAAACTAGGAAATTGAATCATTCGAGTATATTTCCAATAATTTTTTTATTTACTTGTAAATAGGTGAATATTTTCTAATTTTATTGTATATAATAAAGTCATTTTTTAGAGATAATTTTGTGGTATATATATTAATTGCTTTAAGCTTGACTACATTAATCTTAGTGATAGGTATTGTCTCTATGGCTATTGGCGGGAAATTTGACAAAAAATTTAGTTCCAAATTAATGTCGTTACGGGTTGTATTTCAAGCATTTGCTGTATGTGTTCTTGCTTTTCTCTATCTTTCAAAATAGTATATTCATCAAAAACTTGTAAGTTAATATCATAATATGCTTGATCTATTTAGCTTCAATGAGAAGAAGCCCAAAATTAATAATTCGTATACAGCGAAAGATATTGAAGTATTAGAAGGACTTGAGCCTGTACGCAAGCGTCCTGGCATGTATATTGGTGGAACGGACGAGAATGCTATGCATCATCTTGTTTCGGAAGTGCTAGATAATGCTATGGATGAAGCTGTTGCTGGCTTTGCTAGCGTTATAACTATAAAAATGCATGTAAATAATAGTATCACTATCTCTGATAATGGTAGAGGAATTCCTGTCGATAATCACCCAAAATTCCCTGAAAAATCTGCACTTGAGGTAATTTTAACTCATCTCCATTCGGGTGGTAAATTTTCGAATAATGTATATCAAACAGCAGGTGGATTACATGGAGTTGGTATTTCTGTTGTTAATGCTCTATCAGACTATTTAGAGGTTAAGGTATATAAGCAGGGTAAATTATTCAAGCAATCTTATTCCAAAGGGCAAAAATTGAATGATTTAACAAGTGAAGATACTGCCAAAAAACTAAAGGGAACATCTATCAATTTTCATCCTGATCCAGAAATTTTTGGAGAGAAACCATATTTTTTGCCAAAAAGAATATATGAATTAGCCAAATCAAAAGCCTATTTGTATAGGGGAGTAACAATAGAGTGGCAATGTGAAGTTGAAACTAAAAGTGATGTACCCACAACGGCTCTAATTCATTTCCCAGATGGTTTGAAAGATTATTTAATTTCGAAAATAAATCCTGATGATTTAGTTAGTGGAGAGATTTTTTGTGGTAATATTGAGTGGGACCAAGATCACATAAAAGTGGAATGGGCAATTGCTTGGCATAAAAATGAAGTCCAGCCCTTCATCCAATCATATTGTAACACTATTCCTACCCCCCTTGGTGGAACCCATGAACAAGGTCTGCGTAGTGCGTTACTACGCGGTATAAAAGTATATGGCGAAATGACTGGTAATAAAAAAACCACTTTACTTACTATTGAAGATATTCTTGAGACTTCTTCTATTGTTTTTTCTGTATTTATCCAAGAACCAATATTTCAAGGACAAACAAAAGAAAAATTGGTCTCACCTGGGATTAATAAAATAGTAGAGAACATTATTAAAGATCATTTTGATCATTGGTTGAGCAGTAATAAACTAGCAGCCAACCAACTGCTTGAGCATATAGTCAATATTGCTGAATACCGAATAAATAAGCGTAACGAAAAAAATATCTCACGTAAAACTGCTACACAAAAGTTGCGACTACCAGGTAAATTAGCAGATTGTACAAGAACCTCTCCTAATGGGACAGAATTATTCTTGGTTGAAGGAGATTCCGCTGGAGGATCAGCTAAGCAGGCAAGAGATCGAGAAACCCAAGCTATTTTACCTCTTCGAGGCAAAATTCTGAATGTTGCCAATGCAACTTTCGAGAAGATTACTAACAATCAAGAAATTCAAGATTTAGAGGTGGCACTAGCATGCGGTAGTCTTAAAAATTACCGAGAGGAGAATTTACGTTATGAAAAAATAATAATTATGACAGATGCTGATGTTGACGGAGCTCACATCGCTTCACTGTTAATGACGTTTTTTTATCTTCGCATGCCGAAGTTAATATCATCAGGTCATTTATATCTTGCCAAACCACCGCTTTATAGACTAACACAGTCTAATAAAACTTACTATGCAGTTAATGATCAACAAAAAACTGATTTAACTGCTAAATTATTAAAAAATAGTAAGGCTAAAATAGATATTGGTCGATTTAAGGGACTAGGTGAAATGATGCCAGCTCAGTTAAAAGAAACAACAATGAATCCAAAAAATAGATCCATTTTAAAAGTTACTATAGATGATTTTGATAATGTTGCTAAAATGGTAGACGATCTTATGGGCAAGAAACCAGAAAAACGTTTTCAGTTCATTTATAATCAGGCTTTAATTAAGATGGATACAATTATAAACAATCTAGATATTTAGGAGTACTATGTTCATACGTTTTATAATATTATTAGCAAGTTTTATCTTTTGTGCTAATATGACATTTGCTGAAGAAGTAAAGAAAAAGAACGAACTATCAGATCCAGCTTATTTCAAACAATTCCAAGAGGTCTTTGAACGTATTAATAAAGACTATGTCCAAGAACCTGAAAAACAAAAAGTGATTGATGCGGCTATCGAAGGCATGTTAACTTCGCTAGATCCTCATTCTAGCTATTTTACTGATGAGGATCTAAAAGATTTCCTTAATGATACTAAAGGAGAATTTGGTGGCATTGGTGTGGAAGTGCAGTATGACAATGGAGCTATCAAAGTCGTTTCCCCTATTGATGATTTACCGGCTTATAAGGCAGGTATAAAAGCCGGAGATTATATAGTAGGAGTTAATGATGAGTTTGTGTCAACTCTAGGCTTTTATAAATCTGTCAAAGAGATGCGTGGAGAACCAGGGACAAAGGTGAAATTATTGGTGATTACAGAAGGGGAATCTAAGCCAAAAGCAATTGAACTTATCCGTGAAATAGTTACCATTACCCCAGTAAAAGCCCATTTAGAAAAAAATAATATAGCTTATATAAGAATAGTAACTTTTAATGAGCATACCATTGCAGAATTAAAAAAATCTATGAAAACTTTAAAAGATGGAAGTAAAAATGGCATAGAAGGTATTATATTAGACCTACGTAATAATCCTGGGGGGTTGTTAGAGCAGGCTGTTGCTATTAGCGAATATTTTATTGATTCTGGGGTAATTGTTACTACCAAGGGAAGAACCAAAAATAGTAACTCAGTATTAAATAGCAATAAATCTGCAGAAAAAGCTCCCTCAGTTCCGATGATCGTTCTTATTAATGTTGGCTCTGCCTCAGCTGCTGAAATTGTAGCTGGTGCATTGCAGGATCATAAACGAGCGGTAATACTTGGCACAAAATCTTTCGGCAAGGGGTCAGTACAAAGCTTTTCTCTAATTAGTACTAGAGCTGCTGTAAAGCTTACTACGGCTAAATATTATACTCCTAGTGGTCGTTCAATTCAAGCAGAGGGTATAGAACCTGACATATTTGTTGAGATGGTAAAAGTTGAATATCCCGAAACAAAAATGATAGATGGAAGATTCTCTGAAGCTTCTTTAAAAAATTCCCTAAAAAACGATAATAAAAAAGAGGATGATAAAAAAATAGATACTACAGATAAAGTTAAAGAATCTATTAAGAAAACAGATGATGTTACAGAAGATAAGGATAAGACAAAAAAGACTGAATCGAAGAATACTGACCAACTATCTGAGCTTTATAAAAAAGATTATCAATTTGCTAGAGCTTATGATTTGATTATGGGATTAATTTTAACTAATAAAGTGAAAGGTCATTGAATTATATGAAATATAGAAAAGTACATAACTTAATCTTTTTAATTCTTTTATTAATTGGTCAAAGAACTCTAGCTGATGAAATAAGAATTGGAATACTGAGACATGATTTAGGTTATAAATTTGGATTAAGGGGTAAATTAAGACAACGTTATGAGAAGGGTTCTGACATTAATTTAGAATATCTTTTTAATGACAAATATAAATTTTTATTTGGTTATCCTCATATAGGAACAAATATCAATAGCCAGAACTATACTAGTAATATCTATAGTGGACTCATTTGGCATTTTGATATCATGAAATATATGTTTTTAGAGGCAAGTTTTGGATTTGGAATTCATAATGGTGAATTAGAAAAATTACAGCAAAAAAGACGAGCCTTAGGAACAAGATTCTTATTTAGAGAAAGTCTTAGTTTAGGTGTAACGATTCAAGAAAAGCACACTGCTGCCTTAATTATTGACCACTTATCTAACGCTAGTCTTGGAAAATTTAACCCTGGTTTAACTAATTTAGGCATACGATATGGCTATAAATTTTAATGCATTATACTAATCCCATTGGCATTTAGTCATAGTAAACTAACGTCATTGCGAGGAGCCCATAAGGTCGACGAAGCAATCCAAATCCAATCGTTTTCATGGATTGCTTCGTCGCCACTAAAGTGGCTTCTCGCAATGACGGTGGGTTAAAGTACTAACGTCATTGCGAGAAGACCGTAGGTCGACGAAGCAATCCATTTTTGGTTACTTTTATAGATTGCTTCGTCGACCTATGGTCTTCTCGCAATGACGTTAAACCACATACAACTTTTAAAGTGTACTATCTAAACCTGCTCTACCTCTAAAATCTTAACTGGTTAGCTATAGAAAAAAATTTAAAATATTACAAAAATAATGATAATTGCTATTAGTGGAGTATAAAAGTCTGCTATATTATAACCTCAATTCGATATAGCTAACCCGAATATCGAAACTATATTCGTGTAAATTATTTTGGTATTTATGAACAAATGGATCTATTATTTTGGTACTAAAGGTGGGGATGGTAACGCCCAAATGAAAGACGTGCTTGGCAGTAAGGGTGCTGGTCTTGCTGAAATGTCTAACTTAAATTTACCTATTCCTGATGGTTTTACTATTACTACAGAACTTTGTAATTATTTTTATAAAAATAATTACAGTTTGCCTGAGAATTTTAATAATGATTTAGTGATAGCTATTAAAAATTTGGAGAATTCTACAGGTAAGGTCTTTGGGGATCATAAAAATCCACTATTATTATCCGTCCGCTCAGGTTCAAGAGCTTCCATGCCTGGTATGATGGATACTATACTTAATCTTGGGTATAATGATCAAGTTTGCGATGCACTATCAAATATTACTGGAAATGAAATTTTTGCTCTTGACAGCTATCGACGATTCTTAGAAATGTATGGATCAATGGTATTATCAATTTCAAATGGTGTATTTAAAAATGCATTTGAGATGTATAAGGTCAAATGTAATATTTATCAAGAGAAAGAAATTACAGGAGGTTTCTTAAGAATAATAGTTGAAGAGTTTAAAAAGATAATTTTTAATCATTGTGATGAATCATTTTTTGACCCATATAAACAACTAGAACAATCAATAAAAGCCGTATTAAAATCTTGGGTAGGTGATAGAGCGGTAACTTATAGAAAGTTACATAATATACCCGATGATTGGGGGACAGCGATTAATATACAGTCAATGGTTTTTGGTAATCAAGGGAGTAATTCTGCTACAGGTGTAGTATTCTCGCGTTGTCCTGCAGCTGGTGAAAACAAGCTTTTTGGCGAATATCTAGTAAATGCTCAAGGTGAGGATGTTGTGTCAGGTACAAGAACCCCAAGCCCTATTATGGCAAACGAGCATGATGCAGATTGTTCAATGCAAATGGTTATGCCACAAATATTTGATCAATTACAAGGAATTTGTAAGAAGTTAGAGTTACATTACTTGGATGTGCAGGATATTGAGTTCACCGTGCAAAACGGCATTTTATATATTTTGCAAACACGTACAGCTAAAAGAACAGCTTTAGCCAGTATTAAAATTGCCACTGATATGGTACAAGAAGGGTTGATTTCTAAACAACAAGCAATAATGCGTATAGATCCAGAATCACTAACCCAGCTTTTGCATACGGCTATTGATTATAGTAATAGTTTAAACCATATCTCTAAAGGGTTGCCAGCATCTCCAGGGGCTGCTACTGGTATAGTAGTTTTTTCTCCTTATGATGCCGAGAAAATGTCGCATCATCATAAAGTAATTTTGGTACGCCATGATACTAGCCCTGAGGATATAAGTGGTATGTATGTTTCAGCTGGTATTTTGACAGCCAGAGGTGGGATGACCTCACATGCTGCGGTAGTTGCTAGAGGGCTAGGAAAACCCTGTGTTTGTGGGGCAAATGATGTGGTAATAGATGAAAAAAAACAGATATTTAAAATAGGTAACACTATCATTAATTATGGTGACTTAATAACTATCGATGGTGGAACGGGAAAAATTTTCTTAGGGGAAGTGCCATTGATTCAGCCTACTTTTACTAAGGAATTTCAAACAATTCTAGATTGGGCAGATGAATTTGCTACTTTACAAGTTAGAGCTAATGCGGAAACTATTTTAGATGCTAGTGTTTCCCTAAAATTTGGGGCAAGTGGAATAGGGCTATGTAGAACAGAACATATGTTTTTTGACCATGATAAAATTCCATTAGTACGAGAAATGATTATTGCTCCTGATATAGAGAGAAGGAAACATGCGATAAGTAAATTATTGCCCTTACAAATTGAAGATTTTAAAGAATTATTTAAAATTATGCAGGGTAAAGCCATAAATATCAGATTGCTTGACCCGCCTCTACATGAATTTTTACCAACAACAGAAGATGATAAAAGAAACTTAGCAAGTGTAATGAATTTACCATTATCTGTTGTCGAACAACGTTTGCACGCACTATATGAAGTGAATCCTATGCTTGGGCATAGAGGATGTCGCCTCGGTATTTCTTATCCTGAAATTTATCAAATGCAAATAACGGCAATTCTTACCGCTGTTAGAGAATTACAAGTTGAAGAAAATATAAATACTATTTTGGAGTTAATGATTCCTTTAATTAGTGATGTTAACGAACTAAAAATATTAAAGACCCATATACACGATGTTATTACTAACATGGAAGATATTAACAAATGCAAGTTTGATTTCACTCTTGGTACTATGATCGAACTACCAAGAGCTGCTCTAAAGGCTGGAGAGATTGCTGAGGAGGTAGATTATTTTAGTTTTGGTACCAATGATTTAACACAAACAACTTATGGCATTTCTCGAGATGATGTAGCATCATTTTTCCCGGATTATTTGGAGAAAAAAATCTTTGCATTTGATCCTTTTAGTAAATTAGATGAGGAAGGGGTTGGAGAGTTAATAGAAATTGCTATAAAACGTGGGTTAAAAAATAACCCTACATTAAAACTTGGTGTATGCGGGGAGCATGCGGGTGATCCTCGCTCTATAGAGTTCTTTCATAAAGTTGGTTTGCATTATGTATCCTGTTCACCATACCGCATTCCTATAGCAAGGATTGCCGCCGCTCAGGCGACAATAAAAGCGGATGGTTATAGCTGACTATATTAGCATTGAACTATAGTAATCATCTAATGAATAGTGGATTGCCACTATACTCACGTGGTCTCGCAATGACGTATGTACTATAACTTGTCATTGCGAGGAGCCACTTTAGTGGCAACGAAGCAATCCATTTTTGTGTCATCCCTGCTTAAATTTAATGTCATCCCTGCGAATGCAGGGATCTTAGATTCCCGCCTACGCGGGAATGACAACAGGACGCGGGGATGACATCTTTTTCGTTGAAACAAATGGGCAAATAATAATCAGCTCAGCTATATATCTTACAATTCTTCAAATAATTTGCATATATCTATTAGTGTAGTTAATTTTTATGATATATTGTTGTTAAGTGAACATATATAGCTAACCCGAATAAGTTCTTGAGACCCCTGGTGTCATTGCGAGGAGTGCATAAGCACTACGAAGCAATCCTGTTTTGTGTCATCCCTGCGAAAGTAGCGGGATCTTAGATTCTCGTCGTTGCTAAGAATGATAATTTACAATTGCTTCTTCGCCGCAAAGCAGCTCTTCGCAATGACGTTTGTGAACTTGGTGTAATGTTATTCGGGTTAGCTATAGTATTCCCAACAATAGGATAAGATGTCTACAATACTTACAAAAACATTTTATGAAAGAAATACGCTTGTTGTATCACAGGAGTTACTTGGAAAGGTTTTGTGTTTTGGTAATATAGAAGCACGAATTATTGAAACAGAAGCTTATGTTGGAGAAGGTGATCCTGCTTGTCATGCAGCCAAGGGGATAACGCCTCGTACAAAGATTATGTATGGTTCTGCTGGTAATGCCTATGTATATTTAATTTATGGTATGTATTATTGTTTAAATATAGTAACAGAAAAACCAGGGTTTCCAGCGGCTGTATTAATTAGAGGAGTACATCAATATAAACCTTCACAAGTTTTACTTGATGGACCTGGTAAATTATGTCGTACCCTTGGAATTAATAAAACCCAAAATGGTCAGGATATGACTAGTAATAAATCCTTTTGTGTTATTGACGTAGGTAATACTCCTAAATTTATTACTACCCCTAGAATTGGCATTAGCAAAGGTACCGACAAGTTTTGGCGTTATTTAGCAATAAGCTAACCCGACTAGCATTCCTTGCTAATAGACGGAGTAATACTAATCGGGTTAGCTATGGATGTGGGAAATCGTTTAATGTTTAAAAAGAGCATATATTATGCAATTACTAGATTTTGTTAATAAAAAAAACTACATAGATGGAAATTGGATAGATTGCCAAGAACAGTTATCGGTTTATAATCCTGCAAATGATAAAGTGGTTGGGTCAATACCAAATTTGCCTAATGATTTAATTATTAGTGCTATTGACAGTTCTGTTAGAGCTTTTAAAGTTTGGTCACAGACTTCTTTTGAACAAAGAATAACTATATTAAGAAAATGGCATTCTTTAATATTAAAGAATATTGATGAACTAGCCTACATAATTACCTTGGAACAGGGGAAAGTATTAGAAGATGCAAAGCGTGAGATATTATATGGAGCGTCTTTTATTGATTGGTTTGCTAGTAACATTCATAATATTCAAGGTAAAATAAAGCCTGGAAAATCAATAAATCACAAAATTATTACCGAACTTGAGCCTGTTGGTCCGGTTTGTTCAATTACTCCGTGGAATTTTCCAAATGCCATGGTAACAAGAAAGGTTGCACCGGCATTAGCTGCTGGTTGTAGTGTTATACTTAAACCATCGGAATTCACGCCTTTTTCTGCATTGCTTTTGGCTAAACTGGCAAATGATGCCGGAATACCGGCTGGAGTACTAAATATTATCACCGGCGATGCAAATAATATTGGACAAATATTTTGTAATGATTTTAGAATTCGTAAATTATCATTTACTGGTTCTACCAGGGTAGGAAAGATATTATATCAGAATTCTAGTGCTACTATTAAGCGTTTATCTCTAGAACTTGGCGGTAATGCACCATTTATTATATTAAGTGATGTTGATTTAGACAAGACTGCCAGTGATCTTATATTAGGAAAGATCAGGAATAGTGGACAATCTTGCACCTCTCCCAACAGAATATTCATTGAAGAAGCAATTTATGATGAATTTTTACAAATTCTTACTACAAAATTTGCTAATCTTAAAGTAGGAGATGGTTTTGATTCTGAATCAGTTATAGGACCGTTGATTAATAAAGCAGCTATAGATAAGATTTTAAAATTGATTGAAGATGCTAAAAATAAAGGTGGAGAAATCTTATGCGGAGGTAAAGCTCATGGTAATTTTTTTGAGCCAACAATTATTAGTAATTGTCAGGATAATATGGAAATTTTTAGAACGGAGATATTTGGTCCCGTTCTTGCATGTTATAAATTTGGCAGTATATACTCAAATGATTTAAAGCATTCGAGTATACAAGAAGTGATAAATAGAGCTAATGATACGGAATATGGTTTGCAAGCTTATATATATTGCAAAAATATAGCGACAGCTCAAGTAATAGCAGCCGAACTAGATTTTGGTATGGTATCAATTAATGATTCGCTACCTGCTAATGCCAAGGCGGCATTTGCTGGACGAAAAAATTCAGGGTTTGGAGTGGAAGGTTCAGATGAGGGAATATTTGAGTATTTAAATAGTAAATTTGTAAACTTGCATAATTAATCTAAGATGCTTAATCTTACCAATTATTCAGGTTATTTATAGCTAACTCGATTAGTTGGAAGCGATGCATTTTTAGACAATTGTTAAGCAAAATTCTTATGGATTTTCTAGCAACTTAGGGGGCGACTTTTAAATAGTCCTGAATAATGTGTCTGGAAATATTAGCTTGACGTCATCTATTAAATTAGCATAAAATTACAACTTGTGAACGTAGGTTAGACTCTAGATGTGCAAGAGAGTGTGATTATAATGAGTGTTAGGTTCTGTGAAGCTTTCTAATTGATCTATATTTTGAGCTATTTAATCTCCCAAGACTAATAACAGGTCAGATACAACACAAAAGACTTTTTAAATAACTATCCAAAAGGATATAACTCCTGAATATGCTAACTAATCGCCAGCACTCTTATTTTATTTGTTTCTTCTTGCTAGGTTTAGTGGCAGGAGGAAATTTTTCTTTAGTATCATTTACTACTCATTACCAATTATCACAAGCAGGATATTCAACTGATATTATTGGTATAATGTTTCTAACATCTTTGCCATATTGCTTAAAACCAATATTAGCACCATTTATTGATAAATATTCTATACCTATTATATGCACGAAATTTGGTCAACGTCGTGGATGGGCACTAGTTGTGCAAGGATGTTTATTAGTTGCTATTAGTGGATTTTTAATTATAGACCCACCTGTTAACATAGTTATTACTGCCATTTTAAATTTCACTATTTCCTGTTGTGCAGCGACTCAAGATATTATTTTAGATGCATACCGTATAGAACGGTCTATAACAAATAAAGACATTTCAATTGCTACAACTTTTAGTAACACAGGGTTTCGTATAGGAATGCTTATTAATAGTACAGGAGCATTATATGTATCTTGCCTCTTTAATTGGCACTTGGTATATCTATGTACCTTTTTTATAACAATGGTTGCCCCGATAATAATCTTATACATGCAAGAGCCTGCTACAAAAAAAACGGAACACATTTTTACTAATTTAATTTCATTTACCCAATATTCTCAAGTCATTGGTGATAGCTTACTATTATTAAAACGAAACCATCCAAATTGGATGTTCATTATGCTGTTTATTTTTCTATATAAAGCAAGTGACTCAATTCCTATGGCAATGAGTTCTCCATTATTTATTGATTTGTCTTTTACCTCCCAAGAAATTGCTTCTATTTCAAAAACCTATGGATTCATACTAATGACCTTTGGGGGGATTGTTAGCGGTATTTTAACTGCAAGAATAGGAATATCTCGAAGTCTCCTAATATGTGGTAGTCTACAATTACTATCTCCCCTGATGCTAATATTTTTATCTATAGTAGGTCATGATATAGTTATATTTACTATAACAATTACTGTACAAAATTTCTGTTGTGGGCTTGGTAATACCGTGCTGGTTATTTATTTTTCTAGTTTATGCAATAGCGAATTGATTGCCACGCAATACTCAATTATTTCCTCTTTCAGTTCTTTCGTACGTATCATTTTATCCTGTTTATCTGGTATTTGTGCAAACTATATGGACTGGTCCAATCTTTTTTTATTTACTACGTTATTTAGTATGCTATTTGTATTAGCTTTTTTAAGGATACATAAAATTTAAACGTGTGCAAAGAACTGCTTCGAGTTAGCACATTTTCCTTATAGTATCAGCATCGGATTATATTCTTATCCCGATAGTAGAGGTAGGAAGTAAAAATTCTATTCTTGAAATCTACTAAGTTATACTTTATACTAGTTCATTGTTGAATTTTGTAAAATAATGAAGAGAGTGTATGGCTAGGATAACGATTGAAGATTGCATTGGAAAAATTCACGATAGGTTCGAGTTGGTAGCTCTATCTGCTCAAAGAGCAAATGACATAAACTCTGGTAGTACAATGACTATTAGTAACGTTAAAGATGATAAAGCGACTGTACTGGCATTACGTGAAATAGCTGCTGGTCATGTAACAATTTCGACCCTAAAGACCCAGTTATTAAAACGCCTTCGAACAAAAAATAGAATCGATCCTATTGATGAAGAAAATACTGACGATTCTTCTACTGATACTGCTACAGAAGACTTTGATTATTTACCAAGTGGTTCAGATCTTTGTGTTACAGAAGACTATTCTGATTTAGATGATCAAATATTTGATGATAATATCAGTGATAACGAACACAAATGATTATTGGCATTGGTACAGATATAGTACAAATTCCAAGAATAGAGAGGATCTTAAACCTATATGGTCAACGTTTTATAGACAGAATTCTTTCTATAAAGGAAGTACAAAAGCTAAACTCTCTAAGTAAAGACCAACATGGTTGTTTTCTGGCAAAAAGGTTTGCTGCGAAAGAAGCAGTTAGCAAGGCCCTTGGTGTTGGAATTGGCAGAAATTTTCAATTTAAAGACATCTCTGTACTAAATGACACCTTAGGGAAGCCATTTGTTTGGATTTGTTATCCTGAAAACCTAAACAAATTTGGACAGAACCTTGGACAAATTAAAATTCACCTGTCTATTTCAGACGATTACCCAATTTCTGTAGCTTTTGCAATCATTACCTCTTAGATCAAACCATAATTAGAATTGCTAGATTTATAGAGAGGTTTAAAAGTCGTAGAGAAACAGTCTAAAAACCCAAGATGTCATTGCGAGGGGATACGGGCCACAGCTGTCGAAAGTTAGAAGGTAGAGCGGGTTTTAAGGCAGGGCAGTTTAAAAATCGTATGTAGTCAACGTCATTGCGAGGAAGACCGTAGGTCAACGAAGCAATCCATAAAAATAACCAAAAATGGATTGCTTAGTCGGCTCATGCCTCCTCGCAATGACGCCAGTTATTTTCCCGCAACTTTTAAACTGCCATGATGACCTCTAAACCCGCTTCCCCTTCTAACTTTCAACAGCTGTGACGCGAATACCCCGAAGTTTTACGGAGCCAATTCTTCAAATCATTTGAGTATACGTAGTTATAACCGATCATCAACTATTCTTAGACAATGCCTGAAAACAAAAGAAAAATTAAGTTGCCTTTTTCTCTAATATTGGTTAGGATCTAGCATCTTTAGGCTAGGTAGCAAAGTGGTAATGCCGTGGACTGCAAATCCTCAATGCGCCGGTTCGATTCCGGCCCTGGCCTCCATCAAAAAAATATACTAATATGATGGAATTTATTGAACAATTCCTAGAAATGATGATAGCAGAGCGTGGAATAACTAATAACTCCATACTCAGTTATAAATGCGATCTGTTAGATTTTAAGAAATTTTTATTACAAAATAAATTATCAGAGCTAAATATTAAAGCTGAAAATATTAGAGATTGGGTAGAATATTTAGCAGAAAATGGCTTGCAAGCAAGATCAATTAACCGGAAAATATCTACTATAAAAAACTATTATGAATTTTTAATTAGCGAAAAACATACCAATTATAATCCTACTTTGATGGTAGATCTACCAAGATATCAAACTAAACTTCCTTCTACATTATCGATTGATCAAATCAAAGCTTTACTTTTATATTGTGATCAAGATAAAAGCCTAGACTCCATACGCCTAAAAGCAATGATTCATTTATTATATGCAAGTGGATTACGTGTTTCCGAGCTTGTCAGTATCAGACTAACTGATATTTTAGTAAATCAAATATCCCAAAATATTAAAAGAATATTTTCTATAACCGGTAAGGGCAATAAAGAAAGAATGGTAATAATTAATGAGCAGGCTGCTATCAGGCTGCTAGATTATTTAACTATTCGTAGTAAATTTATCAGCAAAAAACATCTAAAAAGTCAAATTTATTTATTCTGCTCTTCTTCCGCTAGTGGTCATATGACTAGACAGAATTTTGCAATTCTGTTAAAACAAGCATCTATTAAAGCTGGGTTAAGTGCAGATAATATCTCCCCACACACTTTACGTCACAGTTTTGCTAGCCATTTGTTAGAAGGCGGTGCAGATCTTAGAGTAATTCAAGAACTACTTGGACATGCTGATATTAGCACTACCCAAATATACACCCATATCCAAACAAAGCATCTAAAACTTGCCTTAGATCGTCATCCGCTTAAATCAGCTATAATCAAATGATTTAAAAAGTACCAGATTTTTATGATATAGCTAACCCGAGAAGGTTTTAACCATAGTAAACTGACGTCATTGCGAGGGGAAAACCGTAGGTCGTGGCAAATCCATGCTCTTGGATTGCCACGACCACTACGTGGTCTCTCGCAATGACCCCTGGTATCTCATAAACTTTTGATGTAGGAACTACTTTACTCGAACAGACTCTATTTTTTACGAATTATTTCTAATACATAATCCATTTGACCAGGCTCACCAGCTTCCTTAACTATTTTATAGTCTAATTGATGCTTTGAACATAACTGCTTTATCCGACCAATGACTCTCGTTGAAGAAGTAATAAACATTCTACCATTATTCGATAGCAACTTAAATCCTTTCACCATAAGAGATGTCATGAGGTCATCATTAACATCATAAAAAGCACGGCTAAGCGGTTTTCTTTCAGGTGCTATAGCTTCAAAATCATCCTTTGATATACTATCCCAAGGATCACCTGCAACAATTATATCTACCTTACCTGCAAAATTTGATAGCAAAGGTAATACCCCATCCCCCTTAAACAAATGCACTTTCTTTGTATCAATATCATTAAGTGCCAAATTATCTCTGGCACATTGCAACGCATAATCATTGACATCACTTCCAATAACTGTATCTGCACCATTTTTTGCAGCTATTATACCTAATGGAAAACATCCAAATCCTACATCTGCAACTACCTTATTTTTTAATAAATTATTTTCTATTAAAAATTCTACGAACATTTTAGTTAAATTTCCAGGAGGATAAGCATTAACACTCTTAATAATAAAATCGTTGTTAAGAACTTGTACATTATATGGTGTTTTTTTATCGAGCATCTCTGTTATCCATTTTTCTGCCACTGAATTTATTTGTGCCATAGATTGTACACTTAATAAAAGTAAAGCAAACGGTAATAAACAATAAAACTTTAAACGTGTTCTCATCTTTAGGCTCCTCTATTTATTGATAAAATTATATACAACCATAATAATGTGTAGGTCACCCCTTTGTCAAACAATTTTCTTAAGTACACCAATTACTAAATTCAAAGATTAGATGGATTGCTTCGTCGCTACTAAAGTAGCTCCTCGCAATGACGTTTGTGCTATAGCCTGTCATTGCGAGACCACGTAGTGGTCGTGGCAATCTACATTCATTAGATTGCTTCGTCGACCTACGGTCTTCCTCGCAATGACGTTTGTGATTTTGGGGTAATGCTAATCGGGAGTATATTTGTAACTCAGGTAGTGAGTTCTTCAAAACCAAATGATGGTCTATAAGCCGGATTTTGTATAGATAATATTTCTATTATCTATTGCAGTTATTTATCTAGGATAAATGTTACCATTTACCTCAAGCGATCTACCCGCACTACTACTAGCCAGAGATGCCTAGGAACATGTAAGTTCTGTAGTGCCTATTTGATCTTGCTCTTGGTGGGGTTTACCATGCGTAGCTTGTTACCAACCTACCGGTGTGCTCTTACCACACCATTTCACCCTTACCAAAATAGTTAACTATACTTGGCGGTATATTTTCTGCGGCACTTTCCCTAAAAGATTACTCTCCCGCTGGACGTTAACCAGCACCATATCTCTGTAGAGTCCGGACTTTCCTCGTAAATTCTAGTATAGATTTTTACGCAACTGCACGACCATCGAGGTGATTATGTTTTAATATAGTTGCCTAGTCAATGATTTTTTTTTACTAGAACACTTAGTGCTAGCTAAAAACATGCTATTATTGATTTTTTCAAGATAATAATAGTTATAAATTTATGGTAGTAAGTATAAAATTTGCCGCTGAGTTACGGGATAAATTACATGGCTTAAATCTTTTTAACCCAAAACATCTACAATTTTACCAAGAAATGGCATTTGCTTTTATAAAAGGTAATGAAAATGAAATATTACAGATATATAGAGATATTAAGGGCAACAAGACCATAGGGATAGGCTTTAACATGGATAATCCAAAAGCAAAAATTGTTTGGCAGGCAATATTTCAGGGGGTGATATCATTTGACAAAATTTATAATGGTCAGCAAACTATTACAACACAACAATCTCGAATGATATACGACTATAAGAGTGCTGTTAATCGCATCGAACTAAAAAATATTTATGGCAAATCCTGGGATAAGCTAAAACCTAACGAGATGCTGATGATTGAGGATCTGTATTGGAATGGTGGTAATAAGCTAGTGGGTAAGTTTACCAAGTTTTTTAAGCATATGGTTCTTTATACTGAAAGTTCTAAGTTAAAATATCTAGCACAAGGATTAATTGAAGTAAGAGAAGGTTCTAATAAAGAGAAAATTAGGGGAATTCAAAATCGTAGAAATGTGCAAAGTGAAATAGGTGACTCGTCCAAATGCCCTACCCTATTCTCATATAGTGGGTATTCTCACGATTTTTTTCACCACCACCTCTTGTAAAATAGACTATAAGTCACTATATCAAAACTTATTAAGTTGATTTATTTAATTGAAATTAGGAGTGTATATGGCAAAGATCATAGGTATAGATTTAGGAACAACAAATTCCTGCGTTGCAGTAATGGAAGGAAAAGAGCCAAAAGTAATAGCAAATGCCGAAGGAGTTAGAACGACTCCATCAATGGTAGGATTTGCTAGCGGTGGTGAAAAGTTAATTGGCGAGCCAGCAAAACGCCAAGCTGTAACCAATCCAAAAAATACTTTATATGGTGTTAAAAGATTGATAGGTAGGAATTTTTCTGATCCTATGGTCAAAAAAGATCAAGACCTTGTACCATACCAGATCGTAAAGGCTGCTAATAATGATGCTTGGGTTGAAGTTAACGGAGAAAAATATTCGCCAAGTCAAATTAGTGCTTATATTCTGCAGAAAATGAAAGAGACAGCTGAGAATTATCTTGGTGAGAAGGTAACGCAAGCAGTTATTACTGTCCCAGCATATTTTAACGACGCACAGCGTCAAGCAACTAAAGATGCTGGGAAAATTGCTGGTTTGGAAGTATTAAGGATTATCAACGAACCAACAGCAGCAGCTTTAGCATATGGTTTTGATAAAGCTGAAAGCAAAATAATTGCCGTTTATGATCTTGGTGGCGGTACGTTCGATGTATCAATTTTAGAAATAGGTAACGGAGTATTTGAGGTTAAATCTACCAACGGTAATACTTTCCTTGGTGGAGAAGATTTTGATTCAAGAATTCTAGATTATTTAATTGATGAGTTTAAGAAAGAAAGTGGTATGGATTTACGTAAGGATCCTTTAGCTTTGCAACGTCTGAAGGAAGCTGCAGAAAAAGCTAAAAAAGAATTATCATCTGTACCGCAAACTGATGTTAATTTGCCATATATTACGGCTGATAGCTCAGGTCCTAAACATTTAAATATAAAATTTACTAGGGCAAAATTAGAATCCTTAGTGGCAACGTTAATTGATGATACAATAGAGCCATGTAGGAAAGCATTAAAAGATGCTGGACTAAAAGCTTCGGATATTCAGGAAGTAGTGCTGGTTGGCGGTATGACTAGAATGCCAAAAGTTATTGACAAGGTAAAAGAATTTTTCGGTCGCGAACCACATAGAGGAGTTAATCCTGATGAAGTCGTGGCTCTAGGTGCCGCTATTCAAGGTGGGGTATTGAACAAAGAAGTTACTGATATATTATTGTTAGATGTCACTCCCCTATCTTTAGGTATTGAAACTCTTGGCGGGGTGTTTACTAGGCTGATTGATCGTAATACAACTATTCCTACTAAGAAAAGTCAAACATTCTCTACAGCTGAAGATAACCAACATGCCGTAACTATTAGAGTTTTCCAAGGTGAACGGGAAATGGCATCTGCTAATAAGCTGCTTGGGCAATTTAATCTTGATGGTATACCACCTGCATCACGGGGAACACCTCAAATTGAAGTAACTTTTGATATAGATGTTAATGGTATAGTGCATGTTTCTGCCAAGGATAAGGCTAGTGGTAAGGAGCAAAAAGTGACTATCCAGGCTTCTGGGGGGCTTAGTGATACAGAGATTGAGCAAATGGTAAAAGATGCAGAAAAAAACGCTGAAGATGATAAAAAGCGTCGTGAACTAATTGAAGCTAAAAATAATGCCGATAGCTTGGTTTATTCAACTGAAAAAACCCTAAAAGAACATGATAGTAAAATATCAGTTAGTGATAAACAACAAGTAGAAAATGCTATAACAGAGTTAAAAGCAGCTTTAGAGTCAGATAATCTTGAACAAATTAAAGAGAAAACTGACGCTCTTATGGCAGCAAGTATGAAAATCGGAGAAGCTATGTATAAATCTCAGTCAGGCGATGATAGTAATGCGGGAGCTGAGGCAAGTAATGATGATAAAGTAGTTGATGCTAATTACGAGGATGTAAGCAATAAGTAATTATTAATGAATGTAGATTGCCACGACCACTATGTGGTCTCGCAATGACGGAAAAGTACTTTTGCCAAAGTCATTGTGAGGAGCTACTTTAGTAGCGACGAAGCAATCCACAAGAAAAACTATTGGATTTGGATTGCTTCGTCGTAGCAATGCTACTTCTTGTAATGACGGAGTGATGTTAATCGGGTTAGCTATAAAAATAAAATTTAAAATAAGATATTCTTATTATGTCCACAAAAGATTATTACCAAGTACTTGGAGTTAATAAATCTGCTAGCCAAGAAGAAATAAAAAATACTTATTATAAATTGGCTAGGCAATATCATCCTGACCATAATGCACAGGATCAACAAGCAGCAGAAAAAAAGCTCAAGGAAATAAATAATGCTTATGACACCCTAAAAGATAAAGAGAGAAGAGCTGAATATGATTATCTTCGTTCTAGAGATAAGGCTTTCCATAATTCAGGGACAGCATCATCAGCTGGCAGACATAATGCTGGAGGATTTAATCCTGATTTGAATGATGTATTTGGTGATTTTTTTAATGATTTCATGGGCGGTGGGGCAAGAAGACAACGCCAACCAACTAGCGTTAGAGGCTCAGATCTAAAATATGATATCACAGTTACTCTGCCAGAAGCATTTCGTGGTATCAACAAAAATATTAGTTTTACTAGTGAAGTGAAGTGTTCACCATGTAACGGTAGCGGATCAGAAACTAATAATACTGGCATGATCAAATGTGATGATTGTGAAGGACGAGGGGTTAAAATAACACAACAGGGTTTCTTTACCTTAGAACAGACTTGTGTAAAATGCCAAGGTGCAGGACAGATAATTAAAAATCCATGCAAAAAATGTCATGGTCAAGGACGTTATTCACAACACAGAAATTTATTGGTAAATATTCCAGCTGGTATTGAAGAAGGTACTAGAATAAGGCTTACTGGTGAAGGAGATGCTGGAATACGAGGAGGCAGTAACGGGGATTTGTATATTTTTGTTACTGTTAAGCCGCATGACCTGTATAAAGTTGATGGAATTAATTTGCATTGTAGGCTGCCTATTAGCTTTATTAAAGCTATTTTAGGCGGAGAAATAGAAGTGCCAGATATAGAAGGTGGTAAGGTAAAGTTAAAAATACCAGCAGGTACACAAAATGGCGAACAACTTAGGTTAAAAGGCAAAGGTATGTCTAAGGTTAGGTCAACCATTAGAGGTGATATGTTTGCCCACATACATATTGAGATACCAAAGAATCTTACTAAAAAACAAACAGAATTACTAGAGATGCTGGATACAGAATTGGCAAGCGACAAAGATGAAGATGATGCTAGTTTTTTTAATAAAATGAAAAACTTATGGTCATAAAATTTGATTTATAGTTAACCCGATTAGCATTTAGCCATAGTTGATCTAGGGTAATGTTTGTCATCCCTGCGAAAGCAGGGAACTAAAATGGTGGGCAGAAAGCCCTGAGATATTATAGATTCCCGCCTCTACGCAGGAATGACAGGGTGCGGGAATGACAACTTACACCTAATATAATGCACTACATAGTAAAATATTGGGGTAGTTACTATGGTAAAGAACAGTTTGAATAAATAACTATTAAATATTAAAGATATCATTTGTCCATAAGGTATAACTCCAATAACTGTAACAAAGATAATTACGATCGATGTATCAACAAATAACGATATTGCACTACTCAAATTTCTTAGAAAAAGGTATTTATTATTAGTAAGTTTGCGAATCAGTAAATAAAGTCTTATATCTATCATCTGAGCTGTATAATTAGCTACTATTGAACCAAACAGTGATACACTATATGCCCCAAATACAGAATCAAAAGTATTATTATCAATTTTTGACCAGGCAGTAGCTTGTAGATAACACATTAAACTGATAATACATAATACCAAAATATTTATACTAGTTGCCAGTCTAACGCAAAATTGTGCTTTTCCTTTACCATAAAACTCTGATATTAAGTTAGTTATTAGAAAAGTGACCGGATAAAAAATTGCACCAACAGATAGCTCAAATGTATAAATAGAGAAAATAGGTAAATAAACAAATTTCTGATATACTAAGTTGCTAACTACTATTAATACAACAAATAAAGCACATAAAAAAACATAAATTTTTTCTTCTAACTGCATATATACTATTATGAAATTAAGAATAATGTCATTCCCGCGTAGGCGGGAATGACATCCTTTTCATTGAAACAAATGGCTAAATGCCAATCGGATTAGCTATAAATAAAACTTTACTTCTATTTAATAACCTGGGAATATTTTTTTAGCAAGTAATTAAATTCTGCACCATATATAAAAATCATGTTAATAATATAAAAGAATATTAGAGTTACTATTATACTACCAAGTGAACCATATATTATGCTTAATTGGTTATAATATCTTATGTAAGTAGATAATAAATATCCACTTAACACCCATAAAATTACTGTTAATAAAGCTCCAGGAACTACCTCTGTAAAATTTAATGTTGTATTAGGAACTATATAATACAATGATGCTGAGGTAATAAATAATGAACAAAAAAGTATAATATATCGCAAAACAGTTAGAGTGAGCGTATGCTCTTCCATTATTTGTAAAATCATCGGTAGTTTTGTTAATATTATTGGCACTATAATTAGAATAAACATGGCAAAAGTAACGAATATGCTGATTACTAAGAACTGTACTATGCTAAGTAATCTTCGTCTTATATATGGAGGCGGTGATTTTATTTCATATACCCTATTTAAGATTGTTCTTAAACATTCAACAAAAGATGATGCAGTCCATATACTTCCTACTATTGCTAAGGTCATTAGACTTTGAGGGGGCGTTTTACCAAGCTCATTTATCCTAGTTTTTATTGAGTCAGTAGCCAGTTCCGGCATACCTTCAAGAAAGATAGTTATAAAATTCTTCCCAAGTTCTGAAGCACCAATAAAACTTGTTAGTGCTAATAAAAAAACTAAAAAAGGGAAAATTGATAGGAGTATCATAAATGACATATACCCTGAATGTTCAACACCATCATGTTCAATTGTTTTCAAAATTGCCTGATATAGGCATTTTATAATTCTTTTCATCAAGTGACTTTACTTCTCTTTATATAGTTAAAATAACAACGAACAATTATCGCTAATCCAATTAGTACGTCATTGCAAGGAGACCACACTAGTATCCGGGTTAAATCGGTGTATCAACCGCTGTCATTGCGAGGAGCTACTTTTTTAGTAGCGACGAAGCAATCCAGAAAAGTGATTAAAAATGGATTGCTTCGTCGACTCATACCTCCTCGCAATGACGCTAGTTTACTAATTTATAGCTTTTACCAAAGAGTTTTTTAAAACAAGAGCATTTTTATTATATTTTTTAATGAACTCTGGCAACTTGGAACATATTATATCAATATTTTGTTGAACCTTTTCTATCGCTTTAAATATGGTCAACGGACAATCAACGCGATTAACAGTTAACATATCACGTAAAAATTGATCATCATAAATATCTGATGTAGGTCCAACTAAGCAAGGTACTCCTAAACTTAGGCTCTCTAAAACTATCATAGGTGAACATTCTGAATTAGTAATGTATAAAGTTAAGTTAGTATTGGCAATAAGTTTTATTAATTCTTGATGTGGTAATTGTTCAGGAAAAACTTTAAGTTCGATATCCTTCATCATCCAAGAAGTATGTTTATTGTCATTAAAATGGCAATTAGTATAACAACAAACCTTATCTTTAAATATACTTATTGCTGCAAATTGAGGATAGAGATTCTTTATCCATATGCTGGAAGCACTCCATATACCAATGGTAAATTTACTATTTTCTATGGCTATCATCTTTCTTTCCGACGGTGTTGGTATAAAGTTTTGTAATAGATAAGATTGGATACCATTAGCTATCAGAAATTGTTCTAGACCTTTCTTCAGGGTGATAATAGCTTTAATTTTATTTTGCTTATATAAATTCAACCATTTATAAAAATCTTGGCAGTGATGAGAATCTACCCATTGGGCAGGGGAACCATGCCATAAAAAGTAAATATCTAAATAGTTATCAGCCTTAAGCTCATGCAGCTTATCTACTAATTGCACATGGACATCAAGACCACCCGATATAACTAATTTTCTAATGCCTGTCTTTATAATTAACTGTGCTATTTTAGTGATAATCTTGTTAGGTAAATGTGAATTAATATAACTTAGCAAAACGTTTCCTTTCCCTACAGGAAAAGGAATTATTTGGTCAAATAATTCTTTAGTGGAGTTAGCGACTCCAGGAAAAGCACTAGAATAGATTACGTAAATATCGTCAATATCTTTTTGCTGTCCTTGATATTTGATTATAAAATTTTTAAAATTATCATAGTCATTTTCTGAAGAGCAAGAATAAAGCATTGTAATTATTCGTCTAGCAAACAACCTAACCCAATAATATCTTAGAAGAGGTTGTGCTATCTTTTTTAACAAATGAATAGAACGTATTTTATTAATAATAGAGGGCGGCTCCCCTTTATTAACAAGGTTGATATCTCTTAAAATTTGTTGTTTTGTTTGTATCTTCTGTTTTTTGCTATGATTTTTTACTGAAATTTCTATAAATGAATACCATAAATTTTGCAGATGAGTTTTATTAGCAAAGATTTTTTGATAAGCAAGGAAGTTTTGTTGTTTAATCTTTGTTAGTAATTCTCTGTCAACATTTAATTTTTTTATTGCATCCGTAAGATACGGATAGCTTCTATTAATTATAAATTGATGTTGTATATCAGGTAGCACCTCCCGAACAATTCCCACATCAGTAGTGATAATTGCACAACCAAATGCCATCGCTTCAATAAGCGTCAGCGGTGTTCCTTCTTGCACGGAGGCTATTAGCAAAATATCTGTTTCTTTTAGAGTATCCCAAACTTCTTGTTTCGAGTGTAGTCGCTTGTTTTTATCTATTATACATCTTTTTATATGAATTTTCTCATGATCAAGCTGTTCTAGGGCAGGTATAATTACCGTTTTTAGACCTTTGTAATCATCAATAGTACTATACCAACTTTCCCAAGCACTATTACCAATCCATGTGACAACTAACTGACTAGAGGCTAAATTAAGTTCAGGGTCATAGGTGCTTTTTGAATCTGGAAGTAATACATTATCATAAATTACTTGCCAAGGTTTTGGATATTCGAGGATATTTGCATAAATATTATATAATCTTTTAGAGCTAGTGTAGTAGTTATCAATAAATCGGAAGGTTGGTAAGTTTTTTAATATATCACCTTCATTTTCAATAAATAGATGATCAGGTATGCTAATGGTAATGGCAATATTTAATAATTTTTCAATATTACTATTAGTGTTAATACCATTATCTGCTATAATTTGCAGTAAGTGCGTTAAATACCCACGATAAAAGAAATGTATTAATTTAATAGAATCATATTGGTTTAAGCTAATTAAAAAATCTTCAGATGTTTTATAATCACAACTATAAATTATATGACAATCATATTGATCTTTTAGCAAAGATTGAACATATTGAGCGACGCTATCAAAAGCCCATCCCCTAACATCAGCTACCAAAATCAGGGTTTCTTTTGAATTCATAAATCTACGCTAAATAACTCTAATAAGCCAGTTTCTAGCTTACATGTTGCCGTATAATTTAAAATATGCCGAGCCAATCCCGGGCTACCAACAGAACTATGTACACTGCCAACTTGACTTGGTAGATATTTTATTCCTTTGACAGCAACGATTTTATCAATTAGTTGAATAAGATCATTTATAGAATAGGCATGTCCCGTGCAAACATTTATTACTGGAGCCGATGATGCCGCAATAGATAAGGCTCTAACGCACATATTTGTCACATCTGAAACATGTATAAAGTCACGACTTTGATTTCCATCACCAAAGACAACTAACTCTTTCCCCTCTGTTACTTGTTGTTTAAATATTGATATTACACCAGAATAATCAGAACCTCTAATCTGCCCTTTACCATAAACATTAAAGAGGCGTAAACCACAGCTTTTAAGAGATTTAAGCTCACCAAAAACTTTAGCTTGCAGTTCGCAGGCATATTTATCCACTGCATAAGGAGACAGTAGACTC
Organism: Rickettsia sp.; assembly: GCA_023269695.1. Taxonomy (GTDB): domain Bacteria; phylum Pseudomonadota; class Alphaproteobacteria; order Rickettsiales; family Rickettsiaceae; genus Tisiphia. The sequence goes on along the minus strand of JAHFPS010000012.1, from coordinate 2,087 downwards.
ACCTTGCCATTTTCTTGTAGAGGTAAATCACTGACTGCACCATAAACGGCAGCGGATGATGCATATACCACAGGAACATCTTGTTTACTTGCCTGAAGGAATATATTAATAGCTCCCGTTAAATTCACTTGATGACTATAATCCCAATTATCAATTGATCCCTGCACATTTGCTAATGCTGCAAGATGAAAGCAACCATCAATATTTTTAAATACTTTTTTTACAATTCCTTGGTCTAAAATACTTCCTTGAATAAATTCAACATCTTTATAAACTGAATTATTGAAGTTACCGGTTGAGAGATCATCTAATATAACAACTTGATGACCTTCTTTTGTTAGTAAGTTAACAAGGTGTGAACCAATGAAACCAGCACCACCAGTAACTAAATATCTTGACATAGATTATTAATAAGTTTAATTCATTTATACTCAAATACTTTGAGTATATAGTTAACCAGACTAACATTACACCAAATTCACAAACGTCATTGCGAGAAGGCGTAAGCCGACGAAGCAATTGTTGTAAGTTGTCATTCCCGCGTAGGCGGGAATCTGGATCCCGCAGGGATAACACAAAACAGGATTGCTTCGTCGCTACTAAAGTAGCTCCACGCAATGACAGAGTAATGCTACTCGAGATATATACTTTATATTATAGAGTTATTATAAAGAAAAATAAATGAAAAAAATCATCATTTTTACAAATACAGATTGGCACTTTTATGCTCATCTTTTGCCAATTGCTTTGACTGCTAAAATGAAAGGATATGAAGTTAAAGTGCTAACAAATATTAGTGAATTTAAAGATAAGATAGAACAGCATGATTTACCAGTAATTCCAATTTCAATAAAGCGGGGAAGTATTAATCCTTTTACTGATTTACTATTATTAATTAAGTTAATTAGAATATTAAATAAGGAGAAACCTGATATATTGCATAATTTCACTATAAAACCAATCTTTTATGGAAGTATAAGTGCCTTTTTGTGCAGTATACCACAGATTATTAACACTTTTGTTGGTATGGGGCTATTATTTATCAGTAATAATTTTTTACTAAGATGGGTTAGGAACATCATAGTTAGAATATTATCCCTAATAGGCTATTATAAAAGCATGTTATTTGTTGTCCAAAATGATGATGATTTAGCTTTATTGGTAAAATTAGGTATAGCCCCCAAAAATTTAGTCATTAAACAATGTAGCGTTGGTATAGAAACCAAACAATTCCCTCTCCTACCAGAACCATTAGGTAATAAAATAGTGGTGGCAGTGGTGGCTAGAATGCTTATTGATAAAGGTATATATGAATTTATATACGCCGCAAAAATATTAAAACAAAAAGGCATAGATGCTGAATTTTGGTTAGTTGGTGAGCCTGACCAAGGTAATAAACAATCAATAGCACAATCCATATTAGAAGACTGTCAAAATCTAGGATATATCAAATATCTTGGATATCAGAAAAATATCGAGGAAATATGGAAAAAAGCCCATATTGCCGTATTACCTTCCTACCGTGAAGGGCTAAGCCGTAGTCTTTTGGAGGCTGGGGCATATGGTAGAGCCATTATTACTACTGATGCTCCAGGTGGCAGAGAATTAATACAAGACAAAATAAACGGGTTATTAGTTAAACCTCAAAATACAGAAGATTTAGCAATAGCTATGGAGCTGCTAATCACTATGCCTTCATTACGAAAAGATCTTGGTAAAAAAATTCGACAAGATATTTTAGAAAAATATGATTGCCAATTAATTTCCGAGAAGATGGTTAATTTTTACGAGTAACCAGAATAGGTTCTTGATATTGTTATAAGTTCCTAAGTGTCATTGCGAAGAGGCGTAAACCGACGAAACAATTGTAAGTTGTCATTCCCGCGTAGGTGCCACTAGTGTCAGGGTTAAATCGGTGGTGTCATCCCGGACCAGTGAGTGCCAAAGGCACGAACGAAGGATCCGGGATCTAAGAGCTTGTCCGCAAACTAAAATTAAGGTATGATAGAGTTGAATAAAGTATTATTAGCAAGAAGTATAAAAGAATGAGCAGAAAAAATTATCCAACAGATTTAACAGATGAAGAA
>JAHFPS010000048.1 GCA_023269695.1 Rickettsia sp. | reverse complement strand
ACTATGCCAATAAAAGATTGGTCATTAGCTTTGAATCAATTTGAAATACTTTGTGGTGATTTTAAGTATGATTTATTGGAATGTAAAAAATAGAACTTACACAAAATAAATGATTGACTCGCTTTCCAAGGAATATGATTTTCTTACTGATTCTAGTGAAAACATAATTTTTCTGGCTATGAGTCGATTACTTCTTCGCAGGTTATTTTCTTCTATTACTTAGTTTCGGACAAGCTCTTAGAAGTACGCTGGGTTAGGTGTCTGCTGTCGACCGGGAAATTTAATGACCACGAGAATGCAAACTGGACACATTTCTCCAATTTCCAGTACCATTTTGGTCTAAGTGTATCAACGACTTTCACTTATACAGAGTCACGGTCTTTATCACAGATTCAATTACCTTCACCATACCAGCTTGCTTGCACTTACCCAGTATTGTCGTTACTAGGAGGGTCGTCCCTCTCGCGATTTAAACCCCGTATGATTGCTCACACTTTGTTACTTTGTCAGGATCGCTACTTTATTCAGATCCCTAGCATCATCAGGTGGCACTGATGGTCCTCTCTAAAGTGGAGGGCAACTCCTTGACACAGCCTCGTGTCGCAGCCAGTTCCCTCTAGCATAAGAACCAAATAAAATAATCATCGCTATCTTTGATTCAGCTACATCTAGAATTTCTTTAACAATATCGTCTAGCTTTTCTTTTATTAATACTGAACGGCTAGGTAAAGTAGTTTTCATAGAACTCTTTTTTTAGTTCTCTTTCATAAAGCGTCTTTTTTAAAGATAATATAGCTTCTATCTTATTTTTGTAGTGTGATTTATAACTTTTACATTCCGTTATAATACTGGTAGGAATATGTGTAATTTTAACGGCATAATCTACTGGGTTGATATCAATAACAATGTCCTTAACGTCTATAAAAATATTGATTCTTGGAAGCATATAAAAGTTTTTATCTCAAAGATTTGTAAATATATTATGTTTTTCTATTCAAATCATTTACTCAAGATAATATTTCTAAAGATTTTTGTTTAAGTTTATTTTTTATGGGAGCAGGTAAACGAAGTGTGATGTGTAGAATATATTTATAACTAAGCTTAGAGTCTGGATTATCATTTGCAACACATAATCTATCTTTTTTTATTAATCCAGCTTCTTCCAATTTAGCAAGAGCGTTTGATAATGTAGAAAGCTTACGATTTAATCTTTCTTCTAATTCTTTGTATGTAATCACTAAAAAGAAAGGATTATTTACCCCAGAAATGAGATTTTTATATGTGATATTAAATAACTCAATGTAGAGCAACGTTGCGATATAAGACACTGGTCTTTCTTTAAATAACTTTTCTAATAACTCAGAATGTTCTAATTTTGAAAAGTCTATTTCCAGTTTATTAAATTTTAAAATTAATGGTTCTTTACTCATTCTTCAGATATTTACCAAGTTATACTAGGGTTGTACATGTAATACCAATTAGTGTTAATAAATAGAGTTATACTTAGCATTAATTCTAGATAGTATTAAAGCATAAGATATTTCATACTCTAAAGAAGATGCTTCATATTCTTTTTTTACTGCAGGATTAGCAAGTACTTTTTTTCTTAATGATTCATATTTTATCATAATTTATTTCCTTCATTCTTTAGTTTTGCTATTAGCAACGCTTTTTTAGTAGAATATGTTTGTAACTAAGCTTAGAGTTTGGTTATTTCTTAAACAAATCACTGTGGGTACCTGTATTTTCTAATATTAATGTTTTATTATTTAAATTAAAAATTAATAACCAATCAGACTCTAAATGACATTCCCAAAGACCAGAATAATTACTAGATAATTTATGCAAATGATATTTATTTGGTAATAATAAATGATGTTCAACATCTTTATTAAGCCCTCTATTAAATTAATAAATTTATCCAATTTTTTTCTGTCTTTACCTCGTTTAAGCATTAACTTAAATTCTTTTTTCAAACTTAGTGGTATAGAGTATTTTAAAAGTCATTGTATCTTATTTTCTTCAGCTAATTCTTGTTCTACCTCTTCTTGTAGTTTATCAAGATGTTTAAAAAACTCTTCTCTTGAATTACAAGAACTAACATTAATACCTTGAAACGACTCTTCTATAATTTTTATAGTTTCATCATTCAATACATTTTTAGATACGCGAGATTTGTACTCTAACTCAATTTGTTTATTTAATGCATGTATAACAAAATTCTTTATACTAACACCTTTCCAAGTTGTAAGTATCTTTAATTTAAGATGAAATTCATCCGAAATATCTAAGCTTAATCTAGACATAATTTTATTTGTGTAAATGTTGTAATGAACATTATAATATTATATTTTATTAAATGACATTGCAATAAAAAAGAATAGATGCTACATGAAATGCAAGAAGAGATTTATTTTAAACCGTCAAATTTCGCAATTACAGGCTTCTACAATATATGTATTTGTATTTTCATGCCCCCCCGGGGAGACAAAAATAAAATCGTTTTATAATGACTCTTAAAATTACTCTTAAGGCTATCTCTTTATTTTTGTATAAATCGTAACTAAAACAATATCCATTTGTTACAATTCTTTATCTTAAAGACAATCGATGTACTACAAATTTATCACTTCAAATTTTTCCAGAAGGTATTTTGTGAAATTCTACATATAACGGTTAACATATTTATCTAATAAGGTTTTTATCATCTTTTGATAGGGAATATGATGTTTAGATGCTTGAAACTTAAAAAAATCGACACTTTCTTTACTCAAAGAAATAGTAATTTTGACAGAATCATCTTTTAGAATTAAATTCTCAGGGGCTGGTAAGAAGTCAGCTATTATTTTTACTTCTTTTATTTCACCATCACTATATTTTATTTTCTTTTTCATAAATCTTTTTTCCTTTTCTCCAATAACCAGCACCAAAAATCCTTATAATACTGTTTCTAGTGGTAAATCGAACAGTTAAAATATATTTTTTTACTTTACCTAAGCAAAAATATCTATTCTCGTTATTGCTATGATCAAGATCCTCTAATATTATCTTATTTAAGTCTAAAAAAGCTTTTTGTGCCTCATAAAAACTTACTTGATGTTTTTCAATATTCACCTTATTTTTTTCTTCGTCCCACTCAAAAGAAAATTGCATATCTTAATCATCCAGAATAACATAAAAATAATTAATATACATATAAAAATATGGTTTTCTATTCAAATATTTACTCATAGTCATCTTTTTAATAACTACGAATGTTCTAATTTTGAAATATATCTCCTTAATGTAAACCGTCAAATTTCGCAATTACAGGCTTTTACAATATATATATTTATATTTTATGAAGGGAAGGTAAAAATAAAATCATTTTATAACAGCCATTAAAATTGTTTTTAGGGCTATATCTTTATTTTTGTATAAATCGTAACTAAAATAATATCCATTTGTTGCAATTCTTTATCTTAAAGACAATCGATGTACTACAAATTTATCACTTCAAATTTTTCCAGAAATGAATGATGAGTATTAGTATTATCACGATGTAAGATATTACTTGGAACCAAATGAGAGATTTTAATTCATCCATATAATCGACCCTAATTTAAGTTGGTGCTAGGGGCTTTCATCAGTCATTAAACAATAACCACCTACTGCATTTCATACTAGAAGAAGTACTTATAACAATAGGCCCCTAGCGTAGAAAGCTAGAAGCTTAATAGGTCGATTCTTGCAATGATGGGTATAAGTCATCACTAACATTTCTAGAATAAAAATCATGATATCTACAATCAAGTTATTTTATTTATCCTCACTAAAAATGTTTAAATTTTAAGAAAGAGTAAAAACACACTCCCTTTATTGACCTCTTTTAAAATTTAAGCATAGGTATTGTTACTTTTATAGTGAACTCAATTTATATGAATTTGATAAAAAAAATGACTTATCCACAGACCCCGTCTCTTTACTACATTTATTTATATATCTTTCTTAAGTATTTGTGCACCCCTCAAAGCCTTGCAAAATAAGGGCCGTATAGAGGGGATGTTACTTTTATTTTATAGTAAATCACTGCTTTTTTACACTTTAACTACTACTTTTTTATAGTGTCAATAACATTCTAAAATGTCCAGGTTTTATAACAAGGTAATTGTCCGTTTTGTTGTGAATCTTTTTTTTAAATTCTTAAAAAATATTTTTAAAAATTTAGATGGTTGTGGAATTATGGAGAACTTTTTGAAAAGTTATCCATAATTCCACAACCAGAAAAGAAAACTAGTGATTCACAATAACTAACTCACTTTACGCAGCAATACTGTTGCTATCAGCCTTTTTGCTTAACTCCACAATTACCTTGCCACTTGCATCATATTTTGCTAATCTCCTAGCACCATGGAAAATAGCCAGTTCTCCATTAGTGTATTCATGTATCATTACTCTACATTTTACATAATGATACTTCTGATCATTACTTGGGATTTGCAAGAGTTTTTTGTTATAGGAAAGTGTTAACTGCAAAGAAAATGCATAAGGACCATGATATGAGCATCAATAATATCTGTAAAATGTTGAGTATTTCGAGAGCTACATTTTATAGGTATATATCTATATCTGATAATTAAGTATTCTTTAAATCAGTACCATAATCCCTTATTCTTATACCGGATACATAGCTTTTTCGGAAAAAAGAGATTCTACGTCACAACCCCTAAACATAATTGGCGGAGCTCATTTTCAATTGTTGAGCCAAAATATTTAGCGAGTGGTAAAAAACTACACTTAGTCTCTTGTATTATTTTCTTTATTTTTTCAGGTGATTTAGTTTCAATTGTTTGCATATTATGGATTCGATCACACAATTTAATAAGCAATATATCATATTTACCTTGAAGCCATAATGACTCTACCATTTCCTTTGAGCTAATTTTTTGATCCATTTTTATTCTAGTTAAGTCCAGAACTTGACTGGCAACTAATTTCCCAAAATTATTGACAATTATTTTTTCAGTAATTTCTGTGTCTTCAATCGTATCGTGCAGTACGCATGTAATCAGCAGGTCTGTTCTAAAAAATTTTGTATTCTCTTGTGAAGTATAGTTAGTAAAAATACAAGCAACTTCAATGGGATGAGAATAATAAGGTTCTCCTGAATCTCGCTTTTGCACACCATGGTACTTTTTGGCGTAGTAAATAGCTTTTTTTACTTTGATAATATCTATATTCTTTGTCTTATCATTTAACAGTAATAGTTTATCTAGTAACTTATTTGAATAACAACAAGTTTCAAATTGTGATTGCCAACAATTAGTATCTTCCATAAAATTTTACTTTAGTTTATTTCTTTGTAAATAAAAGCATATAAAAAACTATTTAGTAAGATGGAAATTTAATACCTAAAAAAGGTTACTATTTTTGCTGGCATTTATAGGATAGCTATATCTTAATTAAGTTGTTGCATTGCCTTTAAATAGGTTATATTCTAGTTCTTAATACTTGTATCAAGCCTATAAAGTAGCATTATGGACGTTTGGAAATTAAGCAACATTGCTAGTTCATACAGTGAGACAAAGGAATATAGATTTAATAATTATGTTGTTAACCCACATATCAAAAATTTAATAGGTAGTGCAAAAGATAAAGCTCTATTAGAGGTGGGATGTGGATTTGGCAGGTACTTAGAGATTTTTCACAAAGAACGTCCATTAAAATTAGTAGGATGTGACCTTTCTTATTATCAGATAGAATTATGTAAACATAATATAAAAAATAATAATATTGGGTTACATATATTAGATTTTTCTGATTTTGCAAGTCCTGATATCTTGGGTCAAAGTGAGTATGATATTGTTTACAATATCTTTGTAATTTTATATCTAGATACTCTAGAGAAACTTAAAACATTTATTACAAATTGTTATAAATGCTTAAAAAAAGGTGGAAAGGTTTTAATATGTACTTTAGATATTTTAAGTGCTTCATTTTACCCAGAGGTTTTTAGTATATTAAAACTTCCTACAAAACCTTTGCACAACAATCAATATACTGATGGTTGTCCAATAGAAATAAGTATTACAAATGATTGCGTGGTAACGTCTTATCAGAGAGATTTTGACACTTTAAAAGCCCTAATGACAGAAGTGGACTTTAAAAATATAAGAAAGTATGACTTGTTTTTAGATAAAGTTGCTTTACAGGCTTTTACAGATGAGGAATTAAATATTATAAAAAAGTCTAATATACTTTTACTTATAGTCGCAGAAAAATTAAGTGATTAAATTTTTATAAATGAAAAACAAGAAGTAACATATTAAGCAGTTATTACATAATAACTTATATTCGATCTTACAAGATAATTCTATCACATCTCTGCCTAACTTAAATATCGAGGCACTAGGTATAATATACACGTCAAGTATAAGCTGTATAACCAATAAAGGGGTTTACAAAGTGCTAAATTATTTCATTTGCTTGACTTGAATGCTTTAGCTACTACTAAAATATAATATTAAAACTGCTATGTTAAAAATCTTTACAATATCTTATTTAAGTAATGAATATGTTTAATACTCTTGACAAAGATATTCAATTAAATATTGAGCAAGTAAAATGGAGAGAAGTTAGAAATGTGGTGCATAGGTACAGTCCTGAATTAGCAGAGAAATGTGATAACATTAATAAATGTGGAATATCCTTTATTCAAAATGCACTATCCTTATGGTGCATTTATTGTTAATAAAGGAGAATTTTACCTACCAACTTTGGATGGTAAAACAATTTCTATACAAGATAAGTGCATTCCACATATTTTAAAAACAAATCTAAGATATAGCAACATCCCATTATCCCTTATTATTGATAATACTAGCGAAGTATTTGTTGAAGCACAAAATAGAGTAATCTCGCTTAACTTTCTTAATATAGGTGAGATGTTTGGGTTATTTGAATTAATGAATCTATTCAATCTAGGATCCCAGCATTCTTTACTAAATACTCCTATTTGGAACATATCAGCTGGAGCACGTTCCACATTTATGATTCCAAGTATTTATGATATGATAGGTCATAACAGAATCAAAAAGAAAGTAGGCAGAGATATTTATGCTCCTTCTAATTTTGTAGACCATTGGCAAACATTTGTAGATATTAATAAATATAAATGCAATACAAAGTGCTGGTATAATACAATTTTAGTATTCTCAAATGAGTGGTTTTCAGATAAAAACAGTTATGCATATATTGAATTATATAAATACTTAGTTAGTAAATGTTGGCAACAATTTCAGTTATTAGAGGATTTTACGGAATTTAGTTTGTCATGGTCTTTTTTTACACATGCAATTAGTAAACGTAATTTAAAACCAAGACCCTACTTAATTGATACTGTAAAACATCTGATTTTGATTGCTAAAGGTTTAGGTGTAGCATTCAAGCCAGCCATAAATGATACAGCCGTACCGATGAGCATAATACAACAAGTATATATAGATGATTATCGTTTAAAAGATTATATACCAAATATTATGCAACCAACAAAGCTTACAAAAGACAGTAAAGTTTATTATTCCCTTAGCTATCCTAATTTGCGCGATAGTTCACCCTATTTAAGAAACCCTCCCAGTATAATTGAAGATCAAAGAGAAATAAAAAAATTATTAGATATATTAACAGATATTATACATCAGATTGATACTTTGAATGCTAATTCACTTAAAAACATAAATTTTAAGCTGTTTCATTCTAATAACGATCCATTTGGTCAAATACTATCCAGTAAAACTATAGCAGAAACTGATAATAGATTTTTAGAATCTGCTTATGATGGAGAAAAAAGATCATTTTGCTCTTCATCTAGCTTTTTCAATGGTTGTATTGGTATATCTACTACAAACTCAACATAAGGTGTTATGAATAATACTGAACATAAGCAAAAAATATTACCAGTCTTGCAGACTGTAGTAGATAGATTAAAGGTTTGTAAAGAGTTCAATTTAACAAATGTAACATTTGTTTGTATACAGCATCTTCTATTTACAACAGTTGACTTAATAAAATCCCTTATCATGCTCGGTGCTAAGCCAAGTAACATTCATATAATGGGAAAAATATACTCAACTTGCCCAGATGTGGTAGGTCAAATTATAAAACTAGGGGTAGTATACTATCATTATACCCAACCACAACAATTGGGTAGTTTTAATGATTTTTTTAATAGAGATATAGCTAATATGTGGAATAAAGTTAGCAGTACTTTACTTAATACAAAATCTAATACTATTATTATTCTTGATGATGGTAGTAAGTGTATAGCAAATATTCCAAAATCTTTAAGTGATAATTATACAGTTTTTGCTGTAGAACAAACATCTTCAGGTATAGCTCACATTAAAAAAAATAGTATTACAGTACCCTTAATTAATGTTGCTTTTTCTGCTGCAAAACAATTATTAGAATCTCCAATGATTGCAAGAGCTGTTGCAACAAAACTTGATAAATTCTTGTCACTATATAGTGGTGGTTTTACGTCCGGAGTAGTAGGGCTTGGGGTAATAGGCAGGGCTGTTGTTCAGAAACTTCTATCGTTTAATCATAAAGTACTAGTCTACGATAAGATCAAAGAGAAATGTAATTTTATAAATTCTGTTAATGTTGTCAATAGTACTCAATTGCTATTTCAGGAAGCAGATTATATTTTTGGTTGTACGGGTGAAGATATTAGTATTTCTATTAATATAAATGAGATACAAGGAATCAAAAATTTAATCAGCTGCTCATCGCAAGATATTGAATTTCAATCATTACTTAAAATCATTCAAAATAATTATTCTAATACGGTTTTAAATGTATTAAGTAATCTATGTTTGCCTTTAGACAATGGTATAATTAAAATATATAGAGGCGGATATCCAATAAATCTAGATAATTCTGGGGAATCTGTACCAGCTAAAGATATACAACTTACTCGTGGGTTGTTATTAGGTGGAATTATACAAGCCATATTTCAATTAATTCAAGAGCCTAAGCCGGAATGTAAAGAATATATGCTAGATACTAAAATACAAAAGTTAATAGTACAAGAATTAATGGTAAATGGAACAGAACAGATATCGCATGAGTCGTTAGTCATGAACTTTCTGGACAAAGAATGGATCAAAAATAATTCTGTCGGGTGTTTTATGGAGAAACCTATTGTTTTTCCAGAAAATTTATTTAACACAACTAGTTAAGAAAGTGTGGAGCAAAATACGCATGCAGTTAGAGCTGAATCCAGAGCGTACTGCTAAAAATTTACTGGAAGATTTAATCAAGCTGGACTTTGGACAAAAGGAATTTATTAAGTGATTCATTTGGTTGCCGAGTAACCCACTCCCATTACTGGGAGTGAGCCCTCTAAAGTAGAGTCGAGCAATGGCACGGTGACTTTTCCCGTTTCCATCGCCCGCCTCGTTAAACGTAGCGTGCGGATTTCCCGCACTACACTTTTCTGATAACTTCTTATCAAAGCCTATGACCTATCAGCTGTTGTTGATTTCAATGGATTATATAGCACTTAACATATAGGTTCATACATTGTTTTAAACGTTGTACAACTTGCCTCAAATACAGAAATTCCTTTATCTAATAATTTTCTAATGTTATTTTTTATCGGAAACCAATGATGTTCAATAGGATTTAAATCCTTACTTTTACCCACAATTTTTGGAGAGAAATATAGATAATATTTCGATACTTTCTGTCAGAGCTTGTCCGCAAACTAAAATTAAGGTATGATAGAGGTGAATAAAGTATTATTAGCAAGAAGTATAAAAGAATGAGCAGAAAAAATTATCCAACAGATTTAACAGATGAAGAATGGTCAAGGATAGAGGAATTGTTTCAAGTATCGTATGTAAAGGGAGGGAGACCTTTAAAACATAGTAAAAGAGAGATTTTGGATGCAATTTTTTATGTATTACGTACTGGGTGTCAGTGGAGATATATGCCGCACGACCTTCCAATTTGGAAGACAGTATATGAGCAATTTAGAAGATGGAAAAAACAAGGTGTATTTGAACATATGAACCATGAGCTTACCAAAGATGTTAGACTGAAATTGGGTCGAAATGATGAT